>JAJDCO010000095.1 GCA_029260795.1 Planctomycetota bacterium
GCGCGCCGACTTGAAGATCTGAACGTTCAACGTTCAATCCGCCTGATCGAGCGGAGGCGAGGTTGACGACCTCCCACCCGAATGAATTCGGGCCTCCGAGGGAACGGTCTGGAGCATTTCGTTTTGCAACACCAGGGTTCATTCGGGTGGGAGGTCGTCCGCCTCGAGTGCCGTCCCAGTGGCGCTGTCCGCAAGAGAGTCGACTCCGCCTACCCAGTCGTCAACCGTGCCACGCGCACGACGGTGTTCGTGCCGTAGGGATACTTCGTCGCGTGGAGGGTCAAGGCGTCACCGCTCTGCTCGAGCTTCAGCTCCTCGCCGTTGTCGAGCCAGGTTGCGCGCTTCACAGGCCTTGCAAGGCCGGTGAACTTTCGCGGACCCGCGCCGCGCGAAGCTCCGTGGGCCTGAGTGTCGGCGGTGCGGGTCAGGTCGTAGACGAACAGGTGCACGTCGTCGCCGACGGCCAGACCGAAGTCGCGCTCTTCGCCGTCGATGCCGGCGGGCCGGCCGGCGGTGATCGCGCTGTTCGATCCGCCCATGATCTCGATCCAATCCCCGACTCGCTCCAAGGCGGCCCTCTCATAGGGCGGCGCGGCGCCTTCAGCCGTCGGCCCCATGTTCATCAGCAGGTTGGCACCGGCGCGCCGGCAGCTGCAGAGCTCCTCGATGACGTGGGCGGGCGAGAGGTAGTTGAAATCACGGGTCGCGAGGCCCCAGTGGAAGTTCATCGTGTGGCACATCTCGCCGGCCACGTACTTGGGGTGTCCGCGCCGGTCGATGGGCTGAGGGCGACCACGCTCGAAGGTCACGCTGTCGATCTCGGGATGGCCGACCTGGCCACCCTTCTGGATGCCGGTGTTGTTGATGATCATCGCTTCGGGCTGGTGCTTCCGAATGAGGCCGTAGAGTCGGTCGGTCTGCCAGTCGGCGTTCGGCTTGCTCCAGTTGCCGTCGAACCAGAACCCACCGATCGGACCGTACTCGGTGCACAGGAGCTCGAGCGAGGCACGCAGGTACTTCTGGTAACCCTCCCAGTCGGACTCGAAGCGCGGATCCGTCCAATCCAGAGTCGTGCAGTAGAGCATGGGGACGATGCCCTCTTCCCGGCAGCCCGTCGTGAAATCCTCAATGAGGTCGCGTTCCGCCGGGGTGTGCGTCACGTCGTAGGGCGAGAGACCCCGCGTGTCGTAGAGACTGAAGCCATCATGATGCCGGCTGGTGAGCGTGATGTATCGCATGCCGGCCGACTTGGCGAGGCGAGCCAGGGCGCGGCCGCTGAAGTCCTTCGCAGTGAAGGTCTTCATGAGCTGCATGTACTCATCGGTCGGGAGCTTTTGGAAATGCTTGGCCCACTCGCCTCTTCCGATCTGCGAGTAGAGACCCCAGTGGAGGAACATCCCGAAGCCCATCCGCTCGAAGCGAGCGACACGCGGGCTTTGGATCGGGACGTCATCCTCATCGGCCCCAACGGGCTGCCAAGACCCCAGCCAAGGGCTCGCCAGGGCGCCGAGGCTCACGGCTCCGGTCTGCAGCATCATCTCGCGTCGCGACAGGTGCATGAGTGTCTCCTCGTGTGGGTCGGTCTCAGTCTTCGAACAGCTCGCGCAGCAGCGCGAACCCCACCGGGTCGTGCTCCTTGAGCTCGGCGCGAACAAAGGGATAGAAGTCGTTCGTCCCGAACCACGCCTCGCAGATCTCGGCAAAGTACTCCTTGTCGTTGCTCAATGCGTAATGCTTCCGCTTCGAGCCGTCGATGTGAAGCACCTCCTCGTAGCGACCCGAGGTCTTGGCTTCCTCGAAGGCTTTCCGGATCCCTTCATGTCCGTAGCCGAGCACCTGGTGATGGTAGGCGTGCATCAGCTCGTGGATGACCATGGCCGGCTGGGGCCGCGTCCAGGTGAGGAAGTTGCGAGCGTTGGCGATCTCGACACAGCGGGCCTTGCCCGGATCGTAGTCGTGGTCGACCAGCCAGCGCCGACTCGGATGGTAGACGGCACACGGGTCCTTGGCCTCGTACTCCACCCAGATTGTGACCTTGCGCAGCTCGGAAAGCGCCTTGGGGGGAACCACACGCTCGACCTCGTAGAGCTTGGCCTCGAGCAGCTCGAGAGTCTTGCGTCCGACGTCGACGTGCTCGCCGCCCTCGAGGAGCCGCGCATCGACCCGAAGCGGGAACCCTCGCAGCTCGCGTCGGGGGTGGGATTCGGAGCCGTCCGAGCCGAGGTCGAGCGAGAAAATCGGCCAGGCGAGGCAGAGCAGGATGGCGCACATCGAGACGGGCTCCGGTTGAGGTCGCGTCGAGTCAGCGTCGGCGAGCGTATCGTTTCGCTGAAAGGGTAACCAGGTCCGACGTGCGCATCGGTCGCCTCACGACCGGGTCTGGGATGGACTCACACGGACGGTTCGGTCAGGATAGGGGACGAGCCGCCGTCCCGATCTCGACCGAAGGAGAGGCGTGATGTGGAATGCAAAGCTCGCCGGATGTCTGATACTCCTTCTTTCCGCGACGTCCGACCTCATCGCACAACGCACGCTCTATGTCGACTGTGCCCAAGCCGCGTGCCCAGGAAACGGAACGCCCGAAGACCCGTTCTGCACGATCCAAGAGGGCATCGATGCTGCTCAGGACGGAGACACGGTTCTGGTGGCAGAGTGCCTCTACGAGGAAAACATCGACTTCCTGGGTAAGCGGATTCGCGTCATGAGCTCCGGGCGGACGGAGGCCACGATCGTCCGGGGAGTCGATCAGGCTCCCGTCGTCACCTTCAGAAGCGGTGAACCTCCGTCGACGCTTCTGTCGGGATTCACTCTGCGTAACGGGTGGGGCTCTGCAGAGACGGGTGGACGAGTGTATTTCGGTGGGGGCGTGCTCTGCGCGAACAATAGCTCTCCGACACTCGCCAACAATACGATCACGAGGAGCGGTGGGCATGTCGGTGGTGGAGTGGCATGCCTCGCCAGCAGCCCGGCGGTCATTGGCAATGAGATCTCACAAAACTGGGCCACGCCTTACTGCCACCAACCATGCGGCTACTACGATTGCTGCGGGTACAGTTTTGGTTTTGGTGCGGCCCTGTACTCGGATCTCGAAAGCGCACCGCTGGTTTGGAAGAATCTGATCGAGTCAAACTTCGTTAGTGTTTCCGCTGTTCACACGCGGGGGCCCGCTGTCATCCATGAAAACGAGCTGCGGGATCACGATGGTTGGCCGATCTATTGCTGGGACAGCCAAGTAACCAACAACCGAGTCGTTTACAATCGGAGCTCGGGAATCTTCGCTTTGAGATCCGTCGTCGAGGGAAACATCGTCACCTCGAACGTGGCAGACAGCATGCTGGGGGCAATACAAGCCCGCGATAGCTTGGTGCGGAACAACTTTGTTTCCGGAAATCTCTCTCAAAGGAATGGGATTGTTGGTATTCGAGCCGCGGGTAGTGATCTGATTTCCAACATGATTGTTCGGAACCGCTCTCCGGACTCTCGTAGCATGGCGATTCGCGCAGTAGGAAGTCGGCTGCTCAACAACACGATCTCGGGCAACACTCTCCACCCCGAGGCATTTGCTGTTCACTTCAGCGGCACGAGTGTCATCAACTGCATCATCTGGGGCAATGGCGGCCGCTCGATCTCACCATTCAAATCCGGAGAACCGAATATCGTTGGTTACTCTTGCATCGAAGGTGGCTACTCGGGTTTCGGCAACTTCGGCAACAATCCGCTGTTCGTAGGAGCGAATGACTTTCAGTTGAGGTGCGTCTCGCCGTGTGTGGATGCCGGCAGCCAGCGTCAGTTCGCTGAACTACCTCGATTCGATGCCCTGGGGCAGGATCGTCGCCGCATCGGTCGTATTGATATCGGCGCGGACGAGTTCGGAACAATCTGGCATGTCTCAGGGGATCTCACGCCGGGCGGATCCATGCGCTTCTTCGCCACAACCTCTCCGACCCACCCCGAGCCGAGCATCTCCGAGGTGTATCTCAGCCTCTCGGATTCTGGCGCGGATCCCGGCATTGCCGTGCCGCACGGTGGCGGACGCCATCTCGACTTGTCTGCGGACTCGTTGTTCGTGCAGTGGCTCGGGCTCCACACGTATCGGCAAGTGAGTCCCTTACGCGGCTGCCAAGGTGCAGCGACGGCGCCCTTCCAGATCCCGCTCGGTACTCCGGTCGGGCTGTCGGTTTACTACGCCGGTGTGACTTGGGATCTCAACAATCGTGAGGTGACGTCCGTATCTTCGACACGCTTCTTCGAGATCCGTTGACGGACCTGCATGGCGCCCTACCGCTTCCAAGTCAACCCGACGCGCGCCGACGTGGCTCGCGGCAACACGCTGCTGAAGGGACGTGGGCGGACCTACTTCGACCCTGGCTATCGCACGACGCTCTCGATCAAGTCGGTGCGTGCCGGAGAGGCCCGCTACGTCACGCCCAAGAGCGTGTACCGCGTCACTCCGGACACGTTCGCGATCTTGAATCGGGGGCAGCAGTACTCGCTGGAGATTCGACCTCAGCCGCGCACCGTTTCAAGCCGATGCGTTACGCCTCGTGATTCGTGGACTCTCCGAATGACGGCACCCCAGGTCGAGCCTGCGGAAAGTCCTAATGTTGCCGGACACGTAACGATCCCGGCTGAAGCCGGCGGTCCGAAGAAACAAAGACGAGACGGCGTTTTCTGGGGAGCGGAGTGTCGTGACCGAACGCGCTTTCTCGTCTGAACAGAATGAACGGCGAAAGACCTCCCACCCGAATGAATTCGGGCCTCCGAGGAATCGATCTCGGGAAGGAATCGGAGGGCGGACTTCAGTCCGCTGGAGACGCCTCGGCGATCACGAAATCGGAGGGCGGACTTCAGTCCGCTGGAGACGCCTCGGCGATCACGAAATCGGAGGGCGGACTTCAGTCCGCTGGAGACGCCTCGGC
>JAJDCO010000096.1 GCA_029260795.1 Planctomycetota bacterium
CAAGGCCAGGATGGTGGCCTGGCAATTGGGAAAGGGGCTGGGGAGCACGTCGTGATTCGGTAGCCATCAGGCAGGTCAGGGCCGGGGTTCAGCGAGGTCGATAGGCAAGATCCGATATGCCAGCGGTTGGGCTCTCCGCGCACACTCACGCCGCCAAAGACACGCGCTTTCCACCGCCGACTCCGCGCGGCTTGAAACCGCCGTCCACACCGGGCCCCACAGTCCGGGGGCTCTCCGAAGTCCACGAGCATCTCGCCCAACTGGAGCCATCGTGGCGAGTGCTTCGTTGGCTTGTCGCGCCCGCTCTCTCTCCCACGTCACTCGAAGGCGAATCACCCCGCCAACGCTCCACGAGGATTGCGCTGGGCGAAGTGTGGGACTCCGTTCGCGTGTCTGAATCGCGACGTGATTCGAAGGCGAATCACGTCGCCAACGCTCCACGAGGATTGCGCAGGGCGACGTGTGGGACTCCGTTCACGTCTCTGAATCGCGAACGGCCGTTCTCAGGTCGGCAAGGAGCCGGGATGCTCGGGTTGATCGCACAGGTCCCAGGGAAACTCGAGGACCGTCGTCGGCTGCTGGAGATCCGCGATCGGGCCAGGAAAGACCAGTCCGGCGATGTCGCCTTCCATCTCGGCGAGCCCTTCCTTGACGAGGTCGAAGCTCTCTCGCTCGGCAAAGGCCAGGAGTCCATGCCGTGTAAAGACGCTCAGGCCGGCTTCGATCCAGCTCGAGTCGCCGGCTCCAAAGTCGGAGACCCGCCAGGCGTCATCGAGCTGAACCCGGGAACGCTCCGACTGGGTCGGCGCGTCGACGAGCGCGAGGGCGACATCGACGCCGGCTCGCGCCCGACGCCGCTCGAGAACGTTGGGATCGACCGGAAGGAACCGATCGGCGCGCACGACGACGAAGGTGTCGGAGCGCAAGGCCCAGGAGGCGGCGCGTCGCAGGGCTCCCCCGGTGCCGGCACCCGGCTCGGCCGGACACGGGACGAGCTCGATTCCATGGGCACGTAGATTGGGATAGTGCTCGTTCAGCGAAGCCAAGGGGCCCTCGGAAGCGACGATGGCGCGCGTGACGCCCGTCCGGGCCAGCCAGGCCAGCAATCGGTCGATGAAGGTCTGCTCACCGACTCGGGTGAACGGGTCCGCACTCCGCGGGGAGCTCTCGCCTCGAAAGGCGCCAGCCAGAATGATGGCTTCCACGAATCTCTCTCCTGTCTCGAGACCGACGCTCGTCGGTCGGGCACCGCCGGCGTGCCGTGTGAGAGGGCGTTGCGGGCGGTGGATGTCATTGGACCGGCTTCGGGCCGATCATCCGTCTCGGCGAGTCCCGACTTCATCGAGAGTCGCCCGAACGACATAGATCATCGGCGTTCAACGAGGAAGTCTTGAGGCTTCTCGCGATTCTCGTGGTCGCAGGGGTTTTGGAGGTCACGAGACCAAAAGACCTTCAAGAGACTCTGAAGATCCGTCGAAACTTCCAGGGAAGCGTTCTCCCGAGTCGCACTCACTCGGAATCCCTGGGAGTCGGAATCATGAAGCGTCGCGTCCTCTTTCTCGAGACCACCCTCCTGGTCGGGGGAGCCGAGCGCGTCATGAGCGATGTGCTGCAGCGCCTCGATCGCGACCGCTTTGAGCCCGTCCTCTGTACGCTCAAGGAGCCCGGTATCCTCGCCGAGCCACTCATCGAGGAAGGGCTCCGCTGCTACGCCGGCATGTACCGGCATCGATACGACGCCCGCGCCGGATACCGAGTCCATGGCATCCTGAAGCGGGAGCGACCGGATGCCGTCTTCTTCAACTTCGGAAGCATGAATGCCCTTCTCGGCGGCTGGCCTGCGGTCTTCGCGGGCGTTCCGCGGGTCGTCGCGGCGTTCCATACGACGCATCGCTGGGACCGACCCGCCCTCACGTGGTACGACCGGCTCTTCCTCAAGCACCTGGACGCCATCGTCGCGGTTGGCGAGGCACAAGCTCGTTATCTGATCGAGGAGGAGGGCCTGTCGTCCGAGAAGCTGGCGGTGATCCACAACGGCATCGACACCCATCGATTTCGGCCCGACTGCGCACTACCGTCCGATCTGGCGGCCCGCCGCGCTCGAGGTCGTCGGCTGGTCGGGCTGGTGGCGGCACTGCGTCCCGAAAAGGCTCACGGTGTCTTCCTCGAAGCCGCCGCCACCGTCGCCCGACAGCTGCCCGACGTCGATTTCGTGCTGGTCGGCGACGGCCCCGAGCGGGAGCGCATCGAGGCTGAGGTCGCTCGGCTGGGGCTGCAGGACCGCGTCCGCCTCTTGGGAACTCGCTCGGACCTGTCGGCGATCTACGCGGCGTTGGATGTCGTCGCACTCTCCTCCTTCCCGATCGTAGAGACTTTCTCGATCGCGATCCTGGAAGCGATGGCTTGCCAGAAGCCCGTCGTCTGCACCGATGTCGGTAGCCTCCGGGAGATGGTGGTCGACGGCGAGACCGGTCGCCTCGTCCCGCACTCGGATCCGTCAGCCTTCGCGGACGGCCTGCTCGACCTGCTCTCCGACGGCGTGCGCGCCGCCGAGATGGGACGCACCGCTCGGCGACGTGTTCTGGACCGTTTCTCGGTTGAGCGGATGGTGCGAGGTTACGAGAATCTCCTCGACCCGGCTCCCGCCGAGGCTGCACTCACCTCGGTCGGTTGAGGCAGGACTCTCGCCTCGACGGCGTGTTCACCGCGCCCGCGACGCCTTTGCCGCGAATCTGGAGTTGCGGTCGTGCGTTTGCTCACACGGTGCCGACCGCTTCCGAGCTCCACCGCCATCGATCGGCCGGTGAGAATCGGTCGGAGATCGGGCGGGCTCTGCCTCAAATGGGGTGCGCGGAAGATCGATTGCGATAGTCTGGAGGCGGGAAGAGCACCGGGCGGCTCCGGTGCGGAGCCCGCCGATGCCGAACGAGAAACGAGGAGATGGAATGATGTACGGATGTCTCATCCGAGCCGGACTGTTGGGGCTCACGCTGGCCACCCTGTCGAGCCTCGCCGGGGCGCAAGAGAGCACTGCCAAGCTGGAGAAGGCTCTCGAGCGACTTCAGAACGCCCCGAACTTCGTCGTCCAGGGGCAGGCTTCCAAGAAGGACACGCCCAGCAACGGCATGACGATGGTCATCGGTGGCATGGGCGGCGGCGCGGGCCAGCCGTTCGAAGGTGACTTCGAGGTCTGGAAGCGCACCGACGAGACCGTGGTCTGCTCGAAGAAGAAGATTCCGGGCTTCGTCATCTACCAGGGACAAGGGCGGAACGTCGCGCAGACGACGTTCGAGAAGACGCCCTTCGAGCTCGGTAACCTCGAGGTCGACTTGAGCGTCTTGCTCGACTTCGAGAAGCTCTTGAAGGAGATATCCAAGGCGGAGGTGAAATCGCGCGAGGAGAAGAGCACGGGCCAGCGCCATTTCCTCGTCTCGCTGCCCGGCAGCTTGATGCCGAAGGAGTCGGGGCCGATGGCACAGCTGCAGCCACGCGTGCTCCGAATCGAAGCGACCTTCAGCCTGGATCCGGCGGGTCGTCTCGCACAGACGGTCTTCGAGGTCGTTCGCTCCGATCCGATGGCCGGTCTGCAGCAGCGTGCCCTCGGCGGCAGCAGTGGCGGATCGGTCTCATTCTCGACCTCCGACCTCTCCGGCCTCGACGACTCCAGTGAAGGGGCTCGCTGGATCTACGAGCTCGACTTCACGAAGGCGGATCCTTCGAAGCGGACTGAGCGCGCTCGCAAGGCGATCGCCAGCTTGCTCCTTCCCGACGAGTTCTGATCTGTCGGCAGGACGCCCCGCTGCGGCAGCCGTGGGGCGTCCCGGCAGGGGAGCTCACTCTCCGGTCGAGAAGGACCGCAGGGAGGAGCTGCTCGAGTGAGGTGTGAGCTTCTCCGCTACGGCCGGAAGACTGGCCAGAGCAGTTCGACCTCGACTTCGCCTTCAGCCAACTCAGAGCCGATCGTCCCGACTCCGAGGACGAGGCGGGAGCGATCTGGACCTACGAGATCGACTTCACACCGCCGGAGCCTTCGGAGCGTATCGAGCGCGCTCGCCAGGCGATCCGGAGCCTACTCGCCTTCGAGGACTTCTGATTCACTGTTCGAGCGTCTCGCGGTAAAGGCGAGGCGCTGGAGTGGGCGCTCCGCTCGAGTCGAGGCGGAGGCTCAGCGCGCGGCCGTCGCGTCTTCCACGAGGCGTCGGCGCGTCGAGCCGACGTCGAACGGGGCCAGATGGACCTCGCGCGTGACCTCGTTGTAAGGGCATCCCGAGCAGACGCAGCCGATGCCCTTCTGGTACATCTTCTTTCGAAGGTGGGCCATCTGGGCGTCGTTCCAGATCTCCTGAATCGACTGCTTCTGAAGTGAGCCGATCGTGTGGCGCTCGAGGGCGCAGCTCAGGACGAGACCGTCGAAGGTGACGAAGAGATCGGTCAGGAAGCAGCGCAGGTTCGCGACGTGGTCCTCGAAGCCGGGGAGCGTCAGTCGGACGTCGAGCCGCTCAGCGACCTCGCGCGCCTTAGCGAAGACGCGCTCGGCTTCGGCCTGGTGGAGATAGAGGCTCTGCTCGCGCAAGTGATCGGCATGCACGGTGAGGTGTACGATCGAGACCTCGGCCGCGCCGACCTCGGAGGCCAGCTCGACGAGGGCCGGAAGATCACCCAGGTTCTGCTTCATGGCGACCATCTGGAGAACGACCTCGGGCTTGTCGGCACCGAGCTCCTTCTTGATGCGCTGCAGTGTCTTCAAGTTCTTGATCAGGTGATCGAAGGAGATGCCGCGGATCGGCTCGAAGATCTCCTTGGTCGCTCCGTCGATCGAGTTGCTGAGACAGTCGAGTCCCAACCGAACGATCGCCTCAGCTTTCTTCTCGTTGAGCACCGTCCCGTTGGTGTACACGGTCGTGTGGGCCGGGGAGTGCTCCTTGGCCAGGCGGAGCATCTCGGCGAACTCGGGGTGCAGGAACGTCTCGCCGAATCCACTGAGCGCGATCCGTTTCGCTCCCGGGAAGAACGGCAGGATCTTGCGATAGGTCTCCAGGCTCATGAGACCGTTGTTCGCCTGCAGGATCTTCTGGGTCTCGCCGAACTCCCGCTGGCACATCGTGCAGTGGAGGTTGCAGCGGTTGGTCGTCTCGATGTTGAGGACCGTTGGCCCGAAGGGGACGCGTTCGAGCTTCTGACGCCAGGCGAAGCGTTGCATCAGTACCTTCGAGGCGTAGCGGGGATCCTGCATCGCTCGTCGGATCTTGCCCAGCGTGATCGCCACTTATCATCTCCTGCCCGAGGTGGTTCGAGGCCTGACGGCAGCCGCTCGCCACTCGGCGGAGCCGGCCCGGTCCAACCCCTCTTCGACCGATGACCCCCGCATCCTTGAGAATCTCCTCCATCCGGGAAACCGATCGGTATCGATACTCCCAAAACACCGGCCTACCAGGGGCTGAGCGTCCTCGGTGAGGTCGCGGAGGTTGCGTCGATGTTGGACGTTTTTCTCAAGGTCGAGGCCAGCGCCTGTCGATGGAAGCGGCGAGCGAGACCTGTTTCCTCGTAGCCGTCAGCTGCCCCTCGATCGGAGAAAGACCATGTCGCCTCGGCGCATCAGCCTGGCGTTGCTCATCGATGCCTTGGGTTGGGAGTACGTCGAGCCCGACGGGTTCGCTCCATGGCTCTCGGGTCGCCGAGTTCCGCTCCGCACGGTGCTCGGCTACAGCTCGGCAGCGATCCCGGCCATCCTTTCGGGCCGGCGCCCCGCCGAGAATGGACATTGGAACTTCTTCTACCACTCCCCGGACACATCGCCCTGGAGAGGCCATCGCCCGTGGCTGAAGGGCGTACCGAAGTTCCTGCTTCACACGCCTCGGATTGCCTGTCGCTTGCGACCGCGCCTCGACCGAGCTGTCCAGCGCTCGAAAGGGATCACGGGCTACTTCAAGTCCTATGAGATCGATCTCGACCGCCTCCCGCTCTTCGACACCTGCGAGCGGCGGAGCCCGTTCGAGCCGGGCGGCCTGAATGCCGGCGACTCCGTTTTCGATCGCTTGGACGGTAAAGAGCTCGCCTACCGCAAGTATCATTACCCGGCTACCGACGCCGAATCGGTGGAAGCCTGCGAAGCCTCACTGCAGGCCGGCGAAGCGCCGTTTCATTTCCTCTACCTGACCGAGATCGACGGCTTCCTCCATCATCGCTGCCAAGATCGCGCCGCCGTGCGCGAGCGGCTGCGCTGGTACGAAGCAACTCTTCAACGCTTGGTGGATGCAGCCCGCGCCGCGGGAGCGGAAGAGGTTCACGTCTCGGTCTTCTCCGACCACGGCATGACACCGGTGACGGCCACGGCCGATCTGCGATCCGATCTCGCCACACTGCCTTTGATCCCCGATCGCGACTATGTGGCTCTCCTCGACTCGACGATGGCGCGCTTTTGGCTCAAGACTCCTCGAGCGGTCGAGCCGCTGCGAAATCTCTTGGAGTCGCGCTCGTACGGCCGTCTGCTCTCCCGACGTGAGCTGGTCGACGAGGGCGTCGCCTTTGAGGACGATCGATTCGGCGAGTGGGTCTTTCTGACCGAGACCGGAACGATCCTCTGCCCGAGTGACATGGGTCGCGAGCCCATCGAAGGAATGCACGGCTTCGACCCGGACGATCGCTGGTCGCACGGCTGCTTCCTCACGAACTGGGCCGCGCCCGAGCTACGACACATCACCGAGCTGCACGAGCTCATGATTCAGGAAGCTCGCTGGGCGAACTCACACGAGAGTACTCGCCGGGAGCCCACGGAGCCCGTGGAGACCCGTGCATGAGTGGGGCGACGCTCACCGACCATTCAGCTCCGGCGTACCGCTTCCATGCGGAGCCGCTCGTTCGTGCCCACCTGGAGCGACACTTCGAAGGGCTCGCCTCTGCCATCGTTCAGGCTTTCGGCGCCGCACGGATCGCTGCCTTGAGCGTGACGGGAGCGCCGGGTCGCGGGGAGACGACGGCGAAGATCGAAGGGGAGCAGCTGATCGTCTACAGCGACTACGATCTGCTCGTCCTGGTCGATGTGGCCACCGAGGCCGATCATCGACTGGCGCGTCAGCTCTCGGACGAATGGTCTACCCGACTGCGACCCGAGGGTGTCTTGCTCCATGTCGACATCGCATGCCTCGGAACGCGTGAGCTGAGGGAGATGGCCGGAACCCAAGCTGCCAGGGACATCTTCCACGCCTCGACGCTCCTGCGAGGGATTGAGCCCGCTCGGCTGATGCCCGACCTCGTCGAGACGCCGCTTCATCGCGATGAGCCGTTGCGACTCGTTGTGAATCGACTGGGAGGATCGCTCGAGCTGCTGTTCCCGGACCTCGTGATCGAAGGCCGTGGTGCGTCCGATGATCGACGTCTCCTCGAATCGATCTATCAGAGCGAGAAGCATGTCGCCGACGCCGCGACCGCGCTGCTCATGACGCGAGGCGAGTACTCTTCGACCTACCGTGGACGAGCCGAGCTGATTCGTCGACGCTCGGAGATCTGGGCTTCTCTGGAGGAGGGCCCGTGGCTTCGTGACGCCGCACTGCGAGCGATCGAGCTGAAGCTGACCGGGAATGTCCGAAGCTGGGCGGCGGTGGCGACCGAGAGAGGCGGGGACCTGCGAACGGTCACCTTCACAGCGTGGTGTCGCAGCCGACGCGCATTGGCGATGGTCTTACCGACCGTGTTGGCCCATGCCTCCGGTCGAGCGACCTTCCCCAGCCAGCAGAGCCACCGGGCCGTGCGCGGATCCGAGGTGATCGATGCCCTGCCTTGGACGCAGCGTTGGCGTGGAGCCTTGAGCCAATGGCTCACGCCCTTGGAATCGGACACCTATCGGCAACGGGGAGTGTGGGGGGCCCTCATCGAGACCGCGCTCGCACTCCCGGAGTCTCGGCCCCAGGTGACGGAGAGCTGGTCGACCTGGCAGCTCGAGCGCTGCGCGGAGGCCCACCGCTTGCTCGACCTGGTGGACGTTTCGGCAGGCGCCGTCTCGGCGAGCGACTCTCCGTGGGAGCGTTGGAGGGCGCTGAGGGCCCGGGCCTTCTTGGCCTGGCGGGGCGGGGTGGCATGAGTGAGAACGTGAAGCCTCGCTTGAACGTGCTCGTGTTCAACTGCGGATATGTCGGCACCGGAGTCGGAGACTACGGCAAGGCGATGAATCGAGCCCTGCGCGCGACCGGCGAGGTGGAGCTGCAGCAAGTGACGGGACAGTGCACGTGCGAGGACCGCGTCGGGCGGAACTTCCACGCGGGTGAGTCGCACTGTGCCTACAACCTGCTGGAGCAATGGAGCCGTCGCCTCGATCGGAGGCGAGGACGCCTCGCCGGTCGGCCGTTCGACAGTCCCGAGCGACCTTGGTCGGCGGCTGTCCGAGGAGCCCGCTATCGGCGGCTCGTCTCGGAGCATGCCCCTGATGTGGTGCACTACCATCTCGATCGCAACTACTATGGCCTCGAGCCCCTGCGGGCCCTGATGCGCTCACCGCGGCCGCCGGTCGTTGTGACGGTTCACGAGATCGAAGACTGGGGACCGACGGCGCGCGTCGCGCTGAGAGACGTCGACGCCGTGCTCGTCCATTCGAAGGATCTCGCGCAGCGGCTGTGCGACGAGCTCGGGTTGGTCGACAACGTCCGCGTGGTCGCCCACGGTGCACCGGTACCCGAGTCCTGCCCCTCGGCAGAAGGCCGCAACGGCATCGGCTGCTTTGGCCACCTCGGGGCGGTCAAGGGAACTCGGTACCTGGTCGGAGCGCTGCGGCGTCTGGCCCGGCGAGGACTGCGTCCGACGGTACGGTTCTTCGGAAACTACTCGCAGGAAGAACGGCAGGCAGTCGAGGCGTCTTTGCGGCGGCATGGGCTCTTGGATCAGGCTCACTTCGAAGGCTTCGTCGACGGCGGCGCCTTTCACCAGGCAATGGAGAGTGTGGCGATCGTGGCCGCTCCCTACCTCGCCTCGGCCGGAAGCGGAATCGTCAGCTACGCGCTCGCGCACGGAGCGGCCGTGGTTTGCACCTCGGTCGGGGCACTGCCTGAAACGGTCGGCGACGCGGGACGCGTCGTACCGCCGCGCCGGGTGAGGGCTCTGGAGTCGGTTCTTGCGGAGCTCTTGGAAGACTCCACGGTGACGGCCGAGCTCGGACGACAAGGATGGGAGCGCGCTCGCAACGAGCTCGCCTGGCCCGTGATCGCGGAGCGGCTCGTGTCCGTCCTTCGGGAAGCGATCGGCAGGTGTGATCGAAATCGAATCGCAGGCGGAGAACGCGGTGAGAGCCGTGAGGCACTCGCCGGCCACGGGAGGCAACGATGAAGCTGAAGACACTGGCACACATCTCCAGCGATCTCTTCGACCTGGCGGCCGTTCGCCACGCTCGATCGCGCGCCAAGGCGTACCGTCTGCGGACCTTGAACCTCTCGATCACCTACAAGTGCGACTCGCGGTGCACGACCTGCGGGATCTGGAAGTTCTATCAGGACCGACCCGAAGATCTGAAGCGCGAGCTGAGCTTCGAGGACTACGAGCAGCTGTTTCGCGATCCCGTGGTCAAGAACGTCCAACGCATCACGATCTCCGGTGGCGAGCCCTTTCTACGCGACGATCTCGAGGATCTGGTCGTGGCGGCACGGCTCTTCACCGAGGTGCGTGCATTCGGACTGATCACGAACGGGCTGCGACCCAAGCGGATCGCAGAGATCGCGGGAGCCATCCTCGACCGAGGTATCTTCCTCGGCGTCGATGTCTCACTCGACGGGATTGGCGCCGCCCATGACGAGGTCCGTGGACGACCCGGCAACTTCGTGAAGGTCGGTGAGACGCTCGATCGATTGCTGCCTCTCGCCCGAAAGCACGAGACACCGATCGGCGTCGGGCTGACCGTGACTCCCGGGCGCGTCGACCAGATCGCGAAGGTTCGCGACTACGCTGCCGAGCGGGAGATCGGATTCACGTGGCGTGTCGCCAGCACCTCGCCCTACTACGGCGAAGGTCGAATCATGCCATTCTCCGACGACGAGAATGCACTCATCCGCTCCGAGCTGGCGCGCGAAGTGGCCGAGGCCGGGACCAACAAATCGAAGCGGCTCCTGTTCGAGAACATGACCCAGTTTCTCGATGATCCAGGCCGGCAGGTGTTGCCCTGCTTCTCCGGCTTCGCGTCCGTGCTCGTCGATCCCTATGGCGACGTGTTCCCCTGCATCATGCGAACTGATCGCCCTCTCGGAAACATCCGTCGCGCCGCTTTCCACCACATCTGGAAGGATCGAGCCTTCGCCGCCGTCCGCAAGGACATCCGCGACCAGGGCTGTGCCTGCTGGACTGAGTGCGAAGCAAATCCGACCTTGCGACTGGCCAAGCCCGAGATCGTCGTGGGCGAGGTGGTCGACAAGATCAAGAGCAAGCTGTCGGTGTAGTCGGCCCGCACGAGGCGCGCTCGGGGCTCGCTCCTCGTCGTGTCGCTGGTGTCCTTCTGCGTGGGCGGGCTTTCGCCGCGAAGGGTTCAAGTCGCAGAGGCTCTGGAGCCGATAGGGAACACGATGACGATCTCGCAGGGCGGGATCTCGTGATCTGCGCGGGTATGAGAGGAGCGGTCGGTCATGCGCATCGAGACCCGAAGCCTCGGCACACTGGTGGCCAGTCGAGGTGGCAGGAGCTTGCTCGTCGCCGCCTTCTTGGTCCTGGCGGCCTGGCTCGGCGCCGCGATCGCTCGCGGGCAGCTCGCCCAAGTCGCGCTCATCCTGGGGAGCGCGACCCTCGCTCTGGGCTTCGGCTGGATTCTTCGGCGGCCGTATCTGGGCGTGGCTGCCTTCATGGTGTACCAGTTCGCGCTGCCGACGAGCGCGCTGGAAGACCACGCGGTCTTGAGCCGGCTCGGCGTGCTCCTGGCACTCACGACACTCGGCCTGACGGTGATCGGGATGCTCGTCCAAGAACGACGCGTCAGGCTGAAGCTGCCTTTGACCGTCGAGTGGCTCGCGTTGGTCTTCGTCTCGGGACTGACTCTGGCAACGGCGATCAACGGGTCCGATCGCACACCGCTCGGGTTGAGCTCGTGGCAGATTTGCGGCGAGTACTATCGCTCGCTCCTTCTGGCGACACTCTTTCTCCTGACCGTCCGGCGATTCGCCTCGCTCGACGTCCTCACCCGATTCCTGCTCGGGACCGCGATCGCCTATGCCGCCTATGGTCTTCTGCCCGGTGTCTCGGGAGTCTATCGCGGCGAAGAGGGGCCGGGTCGAGTCACGGGCCTGCATCATGATCCGAACTACTACGCGATCTACCTCGTGTTTCCGATCTTGGTCGCGTTGACTTTCTTGGTGCGCCGGTCCGGACGAGACCGATGGCTGTCGATTGCGCTGGTCGCGGTCGGTGGCCTGGCGCTCATCCTTTCGTACTCCCGAGGTGCCTGGCTCAGCGTCGTAGTCGGACTGGCCTACTTGGTGATGCGCGACCGCTTCCGTTGGCGGACGCTCGCGGTCGGCCTGGCCGTGGTCGGGACCGTGTGGCTACTCTTCGGTGGGGCGATCGTCGAGCGCTTTCAGGGCGTTGGCGACTTGTCGGCGAGCTCGAACAGCCTGGTGAGCCGACTCTACGCGGTCAACTCGGGCTGGCGAATGTTCAGCTCGCACCTGGTCGCGGGCGTCGGGCTCGGTGAGTTCAAGTCGCATGTGATGTCGTACGGCGACGCGTTCCTGCATGGCCAGATGCAGATCGGCGCCCACAACACCTACATTCAGCTGCTGGCCGAGGGAGGCCTTCTCGTCGGCGGAACGTACCTCGCCTTCCTCGGTGCCCTGCAGTTCCAGCTCCGCCGAGCCGCTCGCAAGGCGGAGCGACTCGGCGCCCGCGAGGCGACGACGATTCTCGCTTTCGAAGTGGGCTTGATCGGAACTCTCGTCGGCATGTCGAGCTTGACGCTCGGCAGCCACTATCGCGAGTGGATCTTCCTGTCGCTGGCCGCGGTCGCGATCCGACTGGTTGCCGAAGGGCGACTCACCTCGAGCGGCTCATCGATCGCTGTCGACACTGAAGCGCGCGTCGGGGAGGCCCAGCCATGAGAGCTCGAAAGATAGCGCGCACCGGTGATCGACCTCGAGTGCTTCTGCTCTCCGATGCCACGCGTTTTGGAGGGGCTGAAGAGTATCTCGCCATGCTCGCCGAGGGACTGCCCGCCGAGGGCATCGATTCGGAGGTCCTGCTGGCGGCCCCCTCTCTCACGCCGGCTTTTCGAGAGCGCCTGCAGAGAACGGGAAGGCCGTTTCGCCACCTGGCGGTCGCGTCGTGCCAGTCTCGCTCGCCTCTGCGTCAACCGAGCCTGGTACCGGCCTACTTCAAGCTAGTCGGTGCGCTTCGAGCCGCCGAGGTCGATCTCCTCCACTTCAACCTTCCCGGTCCCTACGACGCGCTGATCTCGTGGGCGGCTGTGGCAGCACGTCGAGCAGGAATTCCGGGCGTCGTGACGACCGAGCACCTTCCCTGTGTACCGCGCTACCGCAAGCTCTCTTGGCTCAAGGTGCGCGCCCATCGATGTGTCGACCGTGTGCTGACGGTCTCGCGGGACAACCGCGAGCAGCTGGTGCAACGACACCGCGTCAATCCCGATCGAGTCCGAGTCATACACAACGGCATCGATCCCGGGCCCTTTCTCGCAACTCCTCCTCCGAGCGGAGATCGTCTGGTGATCGGCTGCGTCGGCCGACTCGTTCCTCAGAAGGGGCAGGCACGCCTGCTGGATGCGCTCGCCTCTTGCCGGGAACGCATCGAGCTGCGGCTCATCGGCGAAGGTCCGATGCAATCCGAGCTGGAGGATCAGGTGCGCCGCCTCGGCCTCGAGGACCGGGTCGAGCTTCGGGGGTTCCGAGCGGACCTCGTCGGCGAGCTGGCGGCGATCGATCTACTCGTCATGCCTTCGGATCACGAGGGTCTGCCGCTCGCGCTTCTGGAAGCCATGGCCGCAGGGCGAGGGGCGGTGGCTTTCGATGTCGGTGGCATTCGGGAGGTCATCGTGCCCGGTCGAACCGGTCGATTGATTCCCGCCGGTGACGTGGCCGGCCTGGCGGCGGCCCTCGACGACATCGCCCGGCACCCGAATCTCGCTCTCGAGTACGGCCTCGAAGCGCGACGTCGTGTCACATCGAGCTTCACGCGACAAGTAATGGTCTCCCGCACCGCTGAGGTCTACCGCCAAGTGCTGGCGGAGCGAAGCGGTGGGGTGTTGGCCGGCGCCGAGGCGACGCAGCCGTGACTGCGAGCTTTGATCGGTTCCGCTGGTACTACCGACGACTGCGAGCCATGCGTCCGGCCGAGGTGGCGCTTCGACTCGGGCGCAACTTGAGAAACATCCGCGACCGCCTGGGAGTCGCGCCCTCCGATAACGCGCTCTTGGGCGACCTCGAGGCGACGACGGTCGAGGCGTTCTTCGCCGAGCACCGGTTCTTGTTCGAGCCCGGCGACCGGGAGACCTACGTCGAGCGCTACCAGCGGCACCTGCCCGACGAGCGCAATGATCTCCTGCGGCGAGTCGACGAGGTCTTGGAGGGACGCTTTCGACTCTTCGGCGGAGAGCCCGTTCCGCTCGGGGCACCGCTCGACTGGCACCGCGATCCCGAGACCGGGGAAGCCTGGCCGCTCGCATTTTGGACGCAGCTCCATCCGAACTTCGCCGGCTGCGGGGAGGCTCGCACCATTTGGGAGGTCGGGCGCCAAGGCTACCTGTACGACCTCGGCAAGGCGGCCTGGCTGACGGGTGACGAACGGGCCGCCGAGGCGGCGCGCTCGCACATCGATAGCTGGATCGAGCAGAACCCTCCCTTGCATGGCATCCACTGGTTCTCGCCGCTGGAGTGTGCGATTCGAATCGTCGCGTGGACCTTCACCCTGCACTGGCTCCGTGAGTCTTCGGCTCTCGACGATGCCTTCCTTCGGCGCTGTCTCACGTCGATCGCTCGCCAAGCGACCTTCATCGCCGAGAACATCTCGCGGTTCTCCTCCACCAACAACCACACCATCGGCGAGGCCGTCGGCCTGCTCACGGCAGGCGTGATTCTACCGGGTAGTCCGCGCGCCGAGAGCTGGAGGGACACCGGACGCGAGCTCCTCGAGCAGGTCCTGCCGGAGCAGATGCACCGCGATGGCGTTCCGGTCGAGCAGGCGTTTCACTACGCGACCTTCCTTCTCGACTGGAGCATCTTCGGCCTGCGCCTCGGAGAGCAGAACGATATTGATTGGTCCCCTCGCTATCGAGGTGCCCTCAGCATGCTCGGCGGGTTCTTCCAATCGGTGTTGCCCGAGGGAGGCGCACTCCCAGCCATCGGTGACAGCGACGATGGCTTCGCCCTCGGCTTGCTGGGGGGAAATGACCGACCGGGACCCGCGGCCTTGAACCTGTGTGCGGCTTGGGCCCGGCGCACCGACTGGGTGCGTCCGCACGAGCCCGTCGACGAGAAGACCTTGTGGCTTCTCGGCAACGACTCGGTCGATTGGCTGCGCGGAGTCGAGGCGGCTCGACCGGCGACGGGCCTCACCACGATGCGCATGGGTGGCTATACCGTCCACCGGGGTCGCGTGGACGAGAGCGAGGAGTTCTTGCTCTTCGACCATGGTCCGATGGGGATGCCTCCACTCCGAGGCCACGGACATGCGGACGCCCTCCAGATCTGTCTGTCTCTCGGCGGTGAGGCGCTGCTCGTCGATCCCGGTACCTATCGCTACCATCGCGGCGGCGTTTGGCGGGACTACTTCCGTGGACTGCGCGCCCACAACACCGCTTCGCTCGACCTGGAGAATCCGTTCTCTCCACTGGGTCCCTTTCAATGGGGTGACGGAATCGACGGTCGAGTCGAGCTCGCCTGGCATCAGGATGGGATCGTCCGGCTGAAGGGAGCACACGATGCCTGGCAAGTCGCCGGCATCGCGGGAACGCACTCTCGCTGGGTGCTCCGCCTCGAGCCCGGGATCTGGCTCGTGATCGATCGCATCGAAGACAGTCGCAAGTCGATCGTCCAGCACTTCCATCTCGGTTCGGGGCGAGTCAGTGCCGGCGAAAACGGATGGCTGCTGCGGGGGCGTCGCGGTGGCTTGCTGCGCCTCACGGCGCAGGTGGGAGCCGAGGCGCGTCGCGTGTCCGGCGATCCGGGTGGCGCGGGCGGCTGGTCTTCACCGCGCTTCGGAGTCCTGGAGCCGGCCGAGACGATCCAGGTCTGGGGAGAGCCAGGGCAGGATGTCGTCGCGACGCTGTTGCAGCTCGGCCCGGCCGCCGAGGAGTCGAAGGTCCGGGTCGATCTGCTGTGGGAGGACGACCAGCGGTCGGCACGCGTGCGCCTGGGCGAGTCCGTCTGGCATGCCGCATTGGCGTGAGACGCTCCGAGATCGGTGTCTTCGGGTCGATCACTTCGGCAGGAGAAACAGCTCTCGCCGTTGCTTCGTGTCGAAGAGCTTCACGAGCAGGTCGCGGTCTTCTTCGGTGACGGCTCGCAGAGCGGCCATTCTCTTTGCAAGCCCCTCGCTTGCTCGCGCACTCTGGATGGCAAGCTGCACCGCGACGTTGCCTTCGATGAGCAATCGGTCGAGCCCGCTCTTCTCGCTCTGTGCAATCGTGGACTCGGCGTTGAGGACTTGCCCCCCGAGCATGGCGGCCTGCATGGCGGCCATCCGATAGATCTGGGGAATGGCCTGGGGGAAGCGTTCGCTCAGCTCCTGGGCATGGAGACGAGCGCCGGTCAACGTCTCGCCCGAGGTGTCTTTCAGGGGAATGATGGCCACCAGAAATGGGCGGCCCGCCGCGCTGGTCTGCGCGTCGACGGAGGCGAAGCCCCCGGGGCGTTGGTGCGCGCCCGGCTTCTGCATCCAAGCCATCATTCCGATCGCCTGCGCGAGGTCGCACAGAGCTGGCTTGGCCAGGATCTCTTCGGGGATCGGCCAGTAGACGATGTGATAGGGCGTCGTGAGGTCCCAGTGAACGGTCGTCGGGATCTCGAACGGCACCGAGGGTGAGGCGAGGGGCTTGCCCTGGGGCAAGGGGATCGCGCCGATCTGTTGGGCGAGCGCTTCGACGAGGGCATCCCGGTCGAAGCGTCCGACGATCGCGATCGACGGGAGGCCGTTCGCGTACAGGCGACGCTTCAGATAGGCGTTCATCTCCTCGGCCTCGAGCGCGCCGAGGTGAGCGTTGAGCTGGACCTCGGTCAGCCCGAATCCGACGGCTTGGGCCCAGGCGGCGATCGCCATCTTTCCACTGTTGCCCTGTCGATCCACGTTCTCGATCTCGGAGATGACGCGCGGGACCTCGCGCTCGAGATCCTCCGCGTGGACCATGGGGCCGGCGAGCCAGGCAGCCTGGAGCTCGACACCTTGCTTCCAATGCTCCGCCTTCCGCACGAAGTCGAGGTGCATTCCGTCGGTCATCGTCTCGGCGTTGACCTCGCGGTAGTCCGAGATCGGCCCCGTGCTGGTCAGCAGCAAGTGCTCGACCAGGTGGCTCACTTGGGCACGGCCGGCCTCGTCCCCCGTCAGTCCGTAAGGGACCACCGAGATGATGGAGATGTGCTGGGAGCTAGAGAGAGGGAGGAGCTGGACCCGAATCCCGTTTTCGAGCGTTAGTGTCTCGGTGTCGAGTGTCCAGGCAGACAGGAGCAAGGCGGCGAGCAGCATGGAGAGTGTCCTTTCGGTTTCGAATGTGACCGAGACCATGATATCGATCCGGGGCGCCGACGAACATGGCGATACCGCGATCCCGAAGAAACCGACGAATCCTCTCAAGCCTCCAGGACCTGCGACCCGATACCAGTCGAGCGGAGCCCGTATCGCTCGAGCGAGCGCGGCTCGGACTGGAGGCGCCGGCCGAGAGGGCGAGCGCCGAGTGTGTACCCTTTCCACGGGCCGGAGCTTTCAGGATGCTGGGTGTCGCCGATCGACTCGCGCGTCGATGGCCCGCTCCGATGGCGGAGCTGGCGCTCGGAGCGGGAGCCTGGCTGCGGGCGCGTCTCCGCGAGGGGCGGGCGTTCCGGCGCCTCAGTGCCGAGCTGGCCCGCACCGAACAGCTCTCGGCCACCGATCTCGAGGCCTGGCAGTCCGCGCACTTGCGAGCCATCGTACGGCATGCCTACGCGCACACGGTCTACTACCGCGAGCTCTTCGACTCGCGAGGCATCCGGCCCGCGGACATCCGCACGGCGGCCGACCTCGCCCAGCTCCCGATTCTGACCAAGGCCGACCTGCGCGAGCGCCCCGACGACTTTCGGGCCCGGCGGGGTCACGGCTGGCCCGTGTTCGTGGACGGCACCAGCGGCACGAGCGGAACACCGCTGCGCGTACGCCGCGATCTAGCGGCCATCGTCCACGAGCATGCCCATGTCGCTCGTCAGCTCCGCTGGGCGGGCTGGCGACCGGGCCAGCGTCGGGCCTGGCTGCGTGGGGACCTGTTCCTTCCGATCGAGCAGAGCCGGCCGCCCTTCTGGCGCCGCGAGCGAGGCCGAGCCCTCCTCAAGCTCTCTTCTTATCATTTGAAGGAAGCTCATCTGGCAGGATACCTGGACGCTTTGCGACGCTTCAGACCGTCGCTCTTGCAGGCGTACCCGTCGTCGGCGGCCTGGCTCGCGCGGGGGTTGCTCCAGCGGGGCGACTCCCCGCTACCACTGCAAGCGGTCGTGACGTCCTCGGAGACGCTGCGGGCCGATCAGCGGACCGATATCGAGCGCGCCTTCCAGTGCCCGGTCTTCGATTGGTATGGCACCTTCGAGCGCGTGGCCGCCATTGGAACCTGCGATCGTGGCGGGCGGCATGTCGTCTCGGATTACGGATTGACCGAGCTCGTGCCGGACGCGGCCACGGGCACGCACCGCATCGTCGGTACGAGCTGGGCCAACCGGGCTTGGGTGCTCCTGCGCTACGACGCGGGGGACCGAGTGGACCCGCATGGACTGCCGTGTCCGTGCGGTCGGGCTTTCCCGACTGTCGGCGAGATTCAGGGCCGTCAAGACGACGTCGTGATCACGGCCGACGGCCGACGGGTGGGGCGGCTGGATCATGTCTTCAAGAGTGCCGAGCGGTTGCGCGAAGCTCAGATCGTCCAGCGGCGACCCGGTGAGGTGATCTTGCGCTTCGTGCCGGAAGCGGGGTTCACGGTGAAAGATCGAGAGCGCCTCGAGTCGGCCGCAATCGAGCGACTGGGACCCGAGACACGCATCGCCTGTGAGGCCGTCTCGACTCTCGAGCGCGGGCCCCGCGGCAAGCTGCAGCTCGTCGTCTCCGAGTTGAGCTCGGAGGAGCGGGGCGGGATCGCCCAACACGTCGACCAGGAGATTCGAAGATGACCTTCCAGACCGCCTCGAAGACCACGCGTTCCGCGGAGGACGTGCTCGGAGCCGTCGACGTGGCCCTCGAGAGAGTCGCCGGTTCCTACCCCGATGCGGCGCCGTATCATCCGAGCGAGCGCTACCCCGAGCTCGGGATCCACGCGACTCTCGGCCCGACCAACGCCGTCTACGCGGCCGTGCGTCAGCTCTGGAAGACGCTGGGTCTCGATGCCGCTCATGCCGACACTCCGGAGTGGAACCCGCTGGGCGAGTGGATTCGGCCGGGGGACAACGTCGTCATCAAGCCGAACTGGGTTCGCGATTTTCACGACGACCGTCCGGGAATGATCGATGCCTTGGTGACCCACGGTAGCGTGATCCGCGCCGTCGTCGATTACGCCCACCGAGCGCTCGAAGGGACCGGCCGCTTGATCGTTGCGGACGCGCCTCAGAACGACGCGGTCTTCGAGAACATCGAACAGTTCTGCGGCATGCCGCAGATCCAGGAGTACTATCGAGAGCAGATCGGCTTCGATCTCGAGTACCGCGACCTGCGTAAGGAGTACGTCGAGAAGCTCGACGGCGTGCTCTACCGGCGCGATGAGCTGATCGGGGACCCCGAAGGCTATCGCGTCGCGCGACTCGACGACGCCAGCGAGTTCGCCGATCTGGACGATCGTCGCGCGAGACGACTGCGCGGTGCGGAGTACGATCTCGGAGAGACCTATCGGCACCATCGCCCCGGTCGTCACGAGTACCTCATCTGCGGCACGATCCTGGCCGCCGATGTCGTGCTCAACCTGCCCAAGCTGAAGACGCACAAGAAGGCCGGCCTCACGGCCTGCCTCAAGAACACCGTCGGGCTCAATGGTGACAAGAACTGGCTGCCGCATCATCGCGAAGGCGTGCCGGGCGACGGAGGAGATCAGTACGCGGACTCGGGATGGCAGCGCCGCTTCGAGCGCTGGGTCATTGCCCGATTCAAGGAGATCTATCCTCGCCTGCCCTTCGGTCGTCGCCTCGCCGCCAAGCTCTTTCGCCGCGGCGGAGAGCGCCTCTTTGGCGCCACCAATGGAGGCACCGTGCGCTCGGGAAACTGGTACGGCAACGACACGCTTTGGCGCACCATCCTCGACCTCAACAAGGTGCTGCTCTACTGCGACCGTGACGGAACGCTCCACGACACACCGCAGCGGCGAGTGTTCTCGATCGTCGATGCCGTGATCGGCGGTCAAGGCAACGGCCCGTTGGCGCCCGATCGCACCGAGACGGGCGTCCTACTGGCGGGCGCCAATCCGTTGGCCGTCGACTACGTCGGTGCCCGGCTGATGGGATTCGATCCGGCGACGATCCCCCAGATCGCGCGCGGTCTCGAGATCGAGGCGTGCCCGCTGCTGGGCTGCGATGAGGCCGGCTTGCGCTGCGTGAGCTCGGAGCCGAGCTGGCGAGGCCCGGCTCGAGAGCTTCGCATCCCCGAGCTCGCCTTCGCGCCGCACTTCGGCTGGAAGAATCACATCGAGCTGCATTAGCCCGCCATGGGGGCCGGGCACTCGTCGGAGGCCAGGCACTCGTCGGAGGCCAGGATTCAGCCTGGTGGACGGTCGTCCGACGGCATCGAGACCGATCGAACCACCGACTTCCTGGGAGCGCGGCAGCGATCGTTCGTCGATCGAACGCCCTGTCGAGAGCCCGTGGACGTGGGACGTGGCGGCCGTTGGCATCTGGTTTCTCGATCGTCCGTGCTCGCGTCGAGGACCCTCCAGCGGACTGAAGTCCGCCCTCCGGTTTCGACGCGGCAGCGATCGTTCGTCGATCGAACGCCCTGTCGAGAGCTCGTGGACGTGGGATGTGGCGGCCGTTGGCATCTGGTTTCTCGATCGTCCGTGCTCGCGCCGAGGACCCTCCAGCGGACTGAAGTCCGCCCTCCGACTGAAGCCCGCCCTCCGTAGTGAAGCCCGCCCTCTGTGGCCCTCCGCGATGATGCCCGATCCCGCGATTTGCCCCAATACGTGGGCATTCCACCCGACCTCTAAAGTCCTCTCGACCTTCTGGCCGATATCACGAATCCCGACGCGTCTCGTCGCCGGACACGACGGTTCTCGGAACCGGTGATCTCCGGGCTTGGCGAGCGCCTTACAGCCTTTGCTCCAGCGCAGATGATCGTGAGAGGGACGGAAGATGAAGGTCGGCGTTTTCGGGCTCGGATACGTGGGAACGGTCACGGCGGCTTGTCTGGCTCGTGAAGGGCATCAAGTCATCGGCACGGACATCAATGCCGACAAGGTCGAGACTGTCAATCGAGGGTACAGCCCGGTGCTCGAGGACGGCGTCGATCGTCTCGTGCGCGATGCCGTCCGCCTGGAGCGGCTGCGGGCAACGACCGATCAAGCCGAGGCCATCTCGAGCTCCGACGTGTCCCTCATCTGCGTCGGGACGCCGTCGCGGGAGAACGGCAGCCTCGATCTCGATCCAGTGCGCACGGTCGTCGAGCAGATCGCGAAAGCACTGGGTCAACGGCGAGAGCCGCATACGGTCGTGATGCGGTCGACGGTGCTGCCCGGTACGACGCGCGAGGTGGTCGGCCCCGTGCTCGAAGGACTCTCGGGGCGGCGCCTGGGCGCTGACTTGAATCTGTGCTTCACGCCCGAGTTTCTGCGCGAGGGCGCCTCGGTGCGCGACTTCTTCGATCCGCCCAAGACAGTCATTGGCGAGTGGGCGCCCGGGCATGGAGACGCCGTCGCCGAGCTGTTCTCGGGACTCTCGGCTCCGCTGTTCCGCACGACGCTCGAGGAAGCCGAGTCGGTCAAGTACGCCGACAACGCATTCCACGCGCTCAAGATCACGTTTGCGAACGAGCTGGGCAACTTCTGCAAAGCACGGGGCGTCGACAGCCACCGAGTGATGGACGTCTTCTGCCACGACACGAAGCTGAACCTGTCGCCGGCCTACCTCAAGCCCGGCTACGCCTTCGGAGGCTCCTGTCTGCCGAAGGATCTGCGTGCGCTCGTCTACGACGCTCGGCAGGCCGATCTTCCGATGCGGCTCTTCGAGGCGGTACTGCGCAGCAACGAAGAGCAAGTGCAGCGTGCGCTCGACTTCGTGCGCGCCTCGGGCGCTCGTCGCATCGGCGTGCTGGGCCTCGCCTTCAAGGCAGGCACCGACGACCTCCGAGAGAGCCCGCTGGTCGAGCTCGTCGAGTCTCTTCTCGGCAAGGGGTTCGACCTGAGCGTCTTCGATCGTCACGTGTCCATCGGTCAGCTCGTCGGCTCGAACCGTCAGTACATCGATCGCGAGATCCCGCACTTGGCGCAGCTGATGCGAGAGTCGCTCGAGGACGTCGTCGCCGATTCGGAGCTGCTCATCGTTGGCAATCGGGATCCGATCTTCGAGCCCGTCGTGCGGGACGCCTTGGCGTCGCGTCGCGTTCTCGATCTCGTGCGGCTCTTCGACGACGTCGAAGAGCTCGGCGAGAACTACCACGGCATCTGCTGGTAACGAAAGGCCTCGCGCCATGTGTGGAATCGCAGGTATCTGGCACTGGGATTCGAACGATCGTGTCGACGCCGAAGCCCTCGCTCGCATGGGGGCCGCCCTCTGGCATCGAGGCCCCGACAGCGGCGGCCGCTTCCTGGAGGGCAGCTTCGGGATGACCATGCGGCGCTTGCAGGTGATCGATCCGGAGGGCGGCGAGCAGCCGGTCCCGTCCGAGGACTTTCGTCGCGTGGCCGTCTACAACGGCGAGGTCTACAACCACCGCGTGCTGCAGCGTGAGCTCGCAGATCGTGGCTACAACTTTCGCTCGAGCTGCGACACCGAGGTCGTGGTCAACGCATTCGCCGAGTGGGGCTCTGCGGCCCTGGAGCGCTTCAACGGCATGTTCGCTCTCGCGGTCTGGGATCGCGAGCGCAAGCGCCTGATGCTCGCCCGCGACCGAATGGGCATCAAGCCCCTCTACTGGACGCGCAACGAGCGGGGGCTGTACTTCGCCTCCGAGCTCAAGGCGCTGCTGGCCTGTGGCGAGATCGAACGCCAGGTCGATCCCGAAGCTCTGCAGATCTACCTCGAGTACGGGCACGTGCCGTCGCCCAAGTCGGCGATCAAGGGCGTGCGCAAGGTCGCGCCCGGTGAGCGGATCGACGCGATCGATTGCAAGCAGGTCTATCGCACTCGCTACTGGAACTTTCCGAGCCCGGCGCCGATCACGTTTCGTCGCGCCGACGCCATCGAGCGCGTGCATCGGAGCCTGCGGGCCTCGGTCGTGCGTCGTCTGCGGGCCGACGTTCCGGTGGGGTTCTTTCTCAGCGGTGGCGTCGACTCGGCGGCGCTGGTCGCCTTGGCCTGCGAGAGCGGCCTCGAGCGACCTCGGACTTTCACGATCGGATTTCAGGAGTCGCGCTGGGACGAGCGGGAGCGGGCGAGGTACATCGCCAAGCGCTTCCAGACCCGCCACCAGGAGATGGTCGTCGAGCCGGCCAGCACCGAGACGCTCGAGCACATCGCCTGGCACCTCGACGAGCCGTTCGCCGACACCTCGGCGCTGCCGACCTGGCACCTTTGTCGAATGGCGAGTGAGCACGTGACGGTCGCGCTGTCGGGAGACGGCAGCGATGAGCTCTTCGCAGGCTACGATCATTTTCCGGTGCACAAGCTCTCCGAGATGTACCGTCGCCTGCCGCGCATCGTGCGCCAGCTCGGAGTGCGTCCGGCTGCGCGGCTCGCGTGGCGGATGTCGTCGGGTAGTCGACGCAGCCAGATGGGCCGCGTCCTGCGGGCGATCGAAGCGGCCGAGCTGCCGGCCACCGCGCGCTATCTGCTCAAGTCGGCCGTCGTGTTTCCGACCGCCTGGCGGACTCATATCGCGGGTCCGGCTCTGGCCGACCCTCCGGCGCTGCCTTGGGAGGCTCGCTGGCGCCAGATCTTGGGAGATGCTTCTCGCGGTGAGTTCCTCGAGCGCGTGTCGGCTTTGAACGCCATGACCACGTTGCCGGACCGCATGCTCACCAAGATCGATCGCCTCAGCATGGCGCAAGCCCTCGAGGTGCGCGTGCCGTATCTCGATCATCACTTCGTCGAGCTGACGTCACGCATCGCCTTCGGGGACAAGCTCAAGGGCCTGAAGCCCAAGTGGATTCTCAAACGCGCCATCCAGGACCTCGTCCCGAAGAGCTTCACCAAGGCTCGCAAGAAGGGCTTCGTGCCACCGCTCGAGGCCTGGTTCCAGTCGGACCTGTTCGACTTCGCTCGCGAGGTCTTTCATGATCCTCGCACTCGCGGTCGCGGATGGGTGCGCTCGGGTGTCGGTGGCCAGCTCCTCGACGAGCACCGCACCGGCCGGGTCGATCATTCCCAACGGATCTGGGGGCTCCTGATGCTCGAGCTCTGGGCACGCCAGCTCATCGACCAACCGGTCGATCGTGCTCCGGCTGCTCACCGGCCGGCACCCCGAGCCTCGGTCCTCGAGTCCTGAGAGGAGAAGCGGAGTGTCGACGCTCGGAGCGTCTCGTCCTGGCTCGGGCTTGCGACCGCGAATCGGAGGAGTGCGCGAGGTCGGCGCAGTGCCGCGTGGGAAGCGGGTGCTGCTCGTCGGCCCGTTTCCACCGACTGTCGGCGGCGTGACGACTTTCCTGCAGAACCTGGTGTCCTCGAGCCTACAGCAGCGCTTCGAGTTCGAGCCCTTCTCCATCTCTCGACCGCCGAAGCCAAACGTGGTCGACAACGACCGCTATCGAGCGGTGCTGTCCGGCGGCCCGGGACGCCTGTTCCGGGCGCTCGCCGTGACGCTCAGGAACGCTGCCCGCTTCCCGTGGGTCGTCTGGCGGTCGAAGGTCGACATCGTGCAGCTCCACAGCTCCGACTACTGGTCGTTTTGGGAGTCGAGTCTCTACCTGCTGATGGCGCGGCTGCTCGGACGCCGGTGCGTGATGCGTTTCGGTGGCTGCTTCGACTCGTTCTACGAGGGGTCTTCGGGACCGATCCGCGCGTTGATCCGTTGGATCCTCCGTCGGCCCGACGTCGTTCTCGTGCAATCGGAGAGCTGGCGTCGATTCTTCAGCACGATCGCGCCACACACCGAGATCCGGATCCTGCCGAACTCCATCGCCACTTCCGGGGCCGAGGTGCCCGGCCGTGGCTCGACCGAGGTGCGCGCCCTCTTCCTTTGCGGATCGGAAGCCAAGCGCAAGGGAATCGAGACCGTGCTCGCCGCGCTGCGCCTCCTCGACGGCCGCGTGCCCGAGCTGCGGGTTGAGCTGATCGCGGCCGGCGAAGCGATTCGGTGGAGAGTGGACTCGCTGGGCCTCGAGCAACGGGTTCGACTGCACGACGTCTGCGATCGAGAGACGATGGCGCGGCACCTGGCTCGGGCCGACATCTTCCTCTTGCCGTCCTTCCGCGAAGGGTTTCCGAACTCCCTACTCGAAGCGATGGCGGCCGGGCTCGCCGTGATCACCACGCCGGTCGGCGCGATTCCCGAGGTGATTGATGAGGGCGTCGGGGCACTGATCGTGACACCGGGCGATGCGGAGGAGCTGGCGAGCGCCCTCGAGCGGCTGACGCTCGACGCCGAGCTGCGGGCACGCTTTGGCGAGGCAAACCGCCAGCGCGTGGCTCGAGACTTCGAGCGCGACCGTGTCTTCGAGCGCCTGGGTCAAGTCTACGGCGAGCTCGTGCGAGTGTGACGCGCCCGGCTGAAGCTGAGGCGAGGCGAGCCCGCAAGATCATCCCGCGCTTCGTTCGTCATCGCGTCGGCGAACGACCCTCCAGCGGACTGAAGTCCGCCCTCCGATTCGGAGGCCCGGCTTCATGAAGCCGGCGGTCCGAATCTTCAGAGCTTGCCCGCGAACTTCTTCCACTCGGCTTCGAGCTCGTCGATGTTGATGCCGTCGAGTGCGTAGTCGAGGGCTTTCACCCGGTCGCGAGTCTCGATGAGCTTGGCCAGGTACTTGTCGAGGATGTCGCCCCACTCCTTGCGCCGGAGGCGGCCTTCGCGGAGGAAGTACACGATCGACCAGCCTTGCGCATAGCAGATGCTTCGAATGTCGGGCTGGTAGTACTGCGCCTGAGAGAAGCGGAGGATGTCCTTCAACGGGATGACCTTGTCCTCCTGGAGCGCCTTCTTCAGGACCGGCGTGCGCCAAAGGAACTTGCCGGGCCCGAAGGCACCACCGCGGTACTTCGCGCCGGAGAAGTAGTCGCCGTAGCCCTCGTTGAACCAAGAGTGCGGCGAGAGCTCGCCACAGCGGTAGAAGATGTACTGGTGGAATGCCTCGTGGCGCAGCACGGCGAAGGTGTCGTTCTTGTCGCTGGCCGTGTTGTCGTACATCACGAGCTCCTCGTGACGGGGGCTCCAGAAGCCGGCCGAGCTGGGTGGGGCTCCGTAGGCGAGGTAGTCGTCACGATCGGCAAAGACGCGCACCTTCGAGACGGCTTCGATCGGCTTCTCGGGCGGGAAGATCTTCTCGTACAGGTCGCGAATCTTCTCGAGCTGATGCGCCACCTCGCTCGTGATCTTCTGGCTCGTGTTCGAGATGATCACGTAACGATCGGTCTCGAGCATGAAGTAGCCGTCAGGGAGGTCACGCTTCACGAGATAGGCGGTGCGCTCTCGGGCGCTCATCTGCGTCAGGTCGACCTCGCCTTCCTTCTCGGGCTCGAACCACTCGAAGCTCTTGATCACGACCGCCGAGATCATGCGATCGTCGCGCTTGCGCATCCGGAAGGTCGGCAGGTCGTAGCGCACGACCACGTCGAACAGCTCACGCTCGATCACCAGGCACCACGACGAGATCACGCCTTCTTTGCCGTGCTCGAGCCAGACTTGATGCCCTTCGTGACCTCCCACGTCGACCTTGCGACGACGTTTCTCCTCGAAGTCTCCCAGGCGCTTCTTCAGATAGCTCTCCCATCCCAGAGCGGCCGCGGCCAGCTCCATGTCTTGGCGGGTCAAAGCCGGCATCTTCTCGCCGGGCTTCTCCTCACCGGTCGTGGGGCCCGCCTTCGGAAGGACCATCACCTCGCCGATACCGCCGAACTGGATGCGCGCCTTGGGGTCGACGAAGTCGGGTCCGTTGAAGCGCGCCACGAGAACGGCGCTCTCGCCTTGAATCGGGACGGCGGGCCAGCCTTCGGGCGAAACGAACCGAAAGCCGTACTCCTTGTTCTCGTAGCGAGCCACTTGCCCCCAGACCGGCGAGGTCCAGAGCACGAGGAGAAACGTGAAGATCAATCGTTTCATGGGTTCCCGAGGGAAGGTGGGAGATCGAGGGGCGCGGCGGCCGCGTGGCCGGAGCGAAGAGTCGTAAACCGTTAGCTTATGCCAAGATCGAGGAGTGTCAACGCCAGGGGTCCGCCGCGGCCCGCCCGATCCCCGTAGCCGGCGCCGCCTCAAGAACTTGCAGGATCCCGTCGATAAGCAACCAGGCAAGCGATTCCACCGTGCGCTCGTTTCGAGCCTGCGGCAACGCGTGCGAGTCGAACAACCGGGGCGGCTGGAACTCATGGCACTCTATCTCGTGATCACGACCTGCGCGGCTTCGCTGGCCTGGGTCCTGACGCCGTGGATTCGGCGAGTTGCGATCGTGTCGGGTATCCTGGATTACCCAGGTGGACGCAAGGTCCACTTGGTCTCGACGCCACGCTTCGGTGGGGTCGCCATCTATCTGGCATTCCTGCTGACGGCCCTCGGCGTGTACTGGTATCGCGAGCTGGCGTCGCCGAGCTTCCCGTTCGACGTGATCCAGTTCTCGGGGTTGATGTTCGGGGCGACGGCCATCCTGCTGGTCGGGATCTACGACGATCTATGGGATCTGAGGGCGGGCGTGAAGCTGGGCCTCGAGGTGTTGGTGGCGCTCGTCGTCGCGGGCCTGGGGATCCGTATCGAGACCGTGACGATTCCGGGCGTCGGCCTCCTCGAGCTGGGGGTGTGGTCGATTCCGGCGACCGTGCTCTGGATCGTGGGCATCGCGAACGCGTTCAACCTGATCGACGGCATCGACGGGCTGAGCACGGGCGTCGCGATGATCGCGTCGACGATCTCGTTCATGATCTCGATGTACCTTGGTCGCACCGAGGTGGCTCTGTACTTCGCGGTGCTCGCCGGCGCGACATTGGGATTCCTCCGCTACAACTACAACCCGGCGCAAGTCTTCCTCGGGGACTCGGGATCGCTGTTCCTGGGCTACACGTTGGCCGTCGTCTCGTTGCTCGGCCTTCAGAAGAGTGCGACCGTCGTCTCGATTCTGGTGCCGGTTCTCGCGCTCGGCTTGCCGATTGCCGACGTGCTGCTGGCGGTGCTCCGGCGCTACATGCGAGCTGTCTTGGGTCGACGGGGCAGTGACTGGATTCGCGCCTCACTGCGCTTCTGGGTCGCTTTCCAACCCGACAAGGAGCACATTCATCACCGTCTTCTCGGCGCGGGCTTCAGCCATCGTCAAGCCGTGCATTGCCTCTACCTCGGCGGGTTCTTCCTCGGGCTGATCGCGTTCTCTCTGACTGCGATTCAACATCGCGGCCTGGCAGTGATCTTGATCTACCTCGCGATCGTGACGGCGATCGGTGTTCGAAAGCTCGGCTTTCTCCGACCGGTCGGAGCGGACCTTCCTCAGACGAGCATCGCCCGCCGATTGCCCAATGCCGCGCTGGTGGCTCTCGATGCGCGCGGTGACGTTGCGCCACGCATCGCGGCGGCCGCCGAGGAGCGGGATTGGAGGCTCGTCGTCGCGTCGTCGCCTCGTGAGCTGGCTGCGAAGGCAAGGGAGCAGAGCTTCATCGCTTTCGTTGTGCCACCCGAGCTCGCGGTTGCTCCCGAGGTCCAGGCGTTGCGCGAGACCCGTCCCTACGCGATCTGGCTCACGGCGCCCGGGGTCGGAGACCCGGGCGAGTCGGGAGCGGGCTGGTTCGACCGGATTCCGCATTGCATTGACGAGGTCCCGGCCGTCCTCGCCCGTGTCGAGGAGGTCGCTGCCCTGCGCAACCGTCTCCGCTACTTCAAGAGCCTCCTCTGGCTAACGCTCATCTGGCTGCCGATCATCCTGTACTTCCTGATCAGCGCCTCTCTGCAATGAGGTCGAATCCATGACCACGAGCACGCGTTCCCGCAAGATGCTGACGTTCACCGTCTCCTTCACCTTGGGCGGTTTGTTGATGCTCTTCTTCCTCTTCCTCCTGATCCTCAACGGAGCGATCTGGGGCACGTAACGCCGACGAGCCTCGGTCCCTCTGAGGATCGTGCAGACCGCCTCCCCTCGACATGCGTTCGTCAACGCCGCGAGACGGAAGTCGCAGATGTTGGTGGAGGCTACCGACTCATTCCCGAAGCGAGGAGGAGGCACTCACTCCGGTTTCGGAGCGGTACGACCCTCCTACTTTTTTGCTGGACAGCCCGAACTCGCCGGAGTAAGAAAAGTCGGACCAAATGGTCTGTTTTTTCTTGGGCGCTCGTGCCGGCGACCGCGAAGCGCGCACATCAGCTTTGCTGCGAAGGTGTGTGGAGTGCCATGAAACGGGAGAGTACATCAGCCGGCGGCGTGAAGTGGCGAGTCGGGTTGGCTGTTGCCTGGAGCGTATTGGCGGCGGCTTCGGTGGTGGGGGCGGCAGTTCGACTGTCTGGGATCGGGCAGGAGGAGTCGCCGCCTCGAGTGCAGTTGGCAAACGGCGTCGACGGTGAGCAGCTCTACCTGCGCTACTGCGCATCCTGTCACGGGCTGAGTGGAGCTGGGGACGGCGAGGCCGCGTATCTCCTGAACCCCCGAGCGCGTGACTTCACGTCTGGGCGATTCCGGCTGGTCTCCACCCGGAACGGTGTGCCGACGGAGTCGGATCTGATTCAGACCCTCCAGCGGGGGATGCCTGGCTCAGCGATGCCTCCGTGGGACTGGATGTCGAAGGCCCAGTTGACGGAGCTCGCGAAGCATGTGCTCCGGCTCGCCGAGGAGGGTCTCGCCAAGGAGATGATCACCGCGGCCGAAGAGTTCGGAGACGAGCTGACTCTGGAGGAGGCTCGCGGGTACGCCCAGGAGCGGCTGGTTCCTGGCGAGTCGATTGCGGTGCCGTCTCCATTGGAGATGACTCCAGTGACGTCAATGACAGGTCGGCGCCTCTACAATCGGATGTGTCGATCGTGTCACGGCGACAATGGACGAGGAGAAGGAGTCGAAGAGCAGCGCAACGAGGACGGCACACGCAATTACCCGCGTGACTTTACGGCGGGAGTGTTCAAGGGCGGCGCCGATCACACCGCTCTGGTGAGGCGGATTGCGGGAGGGATGCCGGGCAGCCCGATGCCGGCGGCGACGCTGGCGGATCCTGGGCAAGCGGCGTACCTGGCCGCGTACGTGCAGAGCCTGGTGGCCCCTGGAGCCCAGGAGCGGTCGCAGTCGAGTCAGAGGACAATCGCAGTTCCGCGCGTCGACGAGCTTCCGGCTGGGTGCGAAGACGCGGTTTGGACCGGTGTCGAACCTGTGTGGGTCGCGCTGACGCCTCTTTGGTGGCGAAATGACCGAGTCGAAGGTCTGCTGGTCAGAGCGGTCCACGATGGGGAACGAGTGGCTGTGCACATGTCCTGGGAGGACGGGGAGCGAGACGACGAGCTTCTCGGAATGCACACCTTCAGTGACGCGGCTGCCATCATGTTGGCCGCGGCCGAAGAGCCACCGAATCTTCTCATGGGTTCCTGGGACGATGCGGTGGAGATCGGCTACTGGAAGGCCGCCTGGGAGCGGGAGCGCGAAGCCGCGCGCGGGATGAGTGATCGGTTTCCGCTGATGATGCCGGATCCGTTCGCGCATGCATTGCCCGGCAGTTTCTCGAGCTTGCTCCTGACGGCGCGCGCGGTCGGAAACACGCAGGCCCTGCCACGGCGCGAGCAGGCGGCCGAGAGCCTGAGTGCGCGCGGTTTCGGCACGTTGACAACGGCCTTGGCCGCGTCGGCTTGGCAGGCGTCGAGCCAGGTCAGCGAAGATGGCTTCTGGGAAGTCCTGTTCGTACGCCCTCTGAATCCGGCGGGCTCGAGTGTATCGATCGTGCCCGGAGATCGGCTCTTCACCAGCTTTGCGGTGTGGGACGGTGAAGCGGGCGATCGAAACGGGCAAAAATCGGTGACCGTCTGGCAGAAACTGGAGTTGGAGCGTTGAAGGAAGAGGCGAGCATGAGCCCGAAAGGAAACCGAGAGCCGCACGAGCCGACCCCGAAGCCTCCTCTGGGTCTGTCGAGGCGAGATTTTTTGCGACTCGCGTCGGCGGGGTCCGTGCTGGCCGCGTCCCCGTGGAAGGCATTGGCTGGTGGCCTCCGACAAGACGAGAAGATCGAGAACCCGCTGACTCACTACCCGTCGCGGGATTGGGAGAAGATCTATCGAGACCAATACCGATACGACCGGATGTTCAGTTGGGTGTGCGCACCCAACGACACGCACATGTGTCGGATGCAGGCGTTCGTCCGCAATGGCGTGATGATTCGGGCCGAGCAGAGCTACGACCACGATCGCTACGGAGATCTCTACGGGAATAAGGCGACCTCGGCCTGGAATCCGCGGGGCTGCCCGAAGGGGTTCACGTTCCAACGCCGGGTCTATGGTCCCTATCGCCTGAAAGGACCCGTGCTGAGAAAGGGCTGGCAGGAGTGGGCCGACGATGGCTTTCCCTCCCTCTCTGACCAACCGGAGCTCCGGAAGCGGTACCGTTTCGACGACCGAGGCAACGACAGCTTCGTGCGAGTCAGCTGGGAAGAGGTCTCGGATTACGTCGCCCGCGGCCTGGAGGCCGTTGCCACGACTTACAGTGGCGACGAGGGTGAGCGCCGATTGATGAAGGACGGCTACGAGCCCGAGATGTTGACGCATTGGCAGGGCGCTGGCACCCGAACCATGAAGATCGGCTCCTCGTTGCCGGTGCATGGCGTGATCGGGAAGTTCGGACTGTTTCGCTTCGCCAACATGATGGCGCTGCTCGACCACCATGCGCGGGGAGCCAGCCGGGAGGAGGCGAAGGGAGCTCGGGAATGGACCGAGTACACATGGCGTGGTGATCAAGCGCCTGGACAGCCTTTCGTTCATGGCCTCCAGACCTCCGACATGGACATCAATGACCTGCGATTCTCGAAGCTGACGATTCAGATCGGCAAGAATCTCATCGAAAACAAGATGCCTGAGTCGCACTGGCTCAATGAGGTCATCGAGCGCGGCGGAAAGATCGTTGTCATCGCGCCTGACTACAACGCTCCGAGTGCGAAGGCCAATTACTCGATCGGCGTCCGTCCGGGCCTCTCGGACACGGCAGTGCTCCTCGCCATCAGTAAGATCCTGATGGACCGAGGCTGGATCGACGAAGAGTTCGTCATCCAGTTCACCGACCTACCGTTGCTCGTCCGCACGGACACTCTGCGACGCCTACGGCCTGAAGAGGTGATCCCCGGCTATCGCCCAGAGAATCTGGCCGGTGGCCCTTCGATGACGACGCAGGGCCTCACGGAGGAGCAGCGCGAGCGAATTGGCGACTTCGTGATCTGGGACCTCGAGCATGGCCGAGTCGTCCCGCTCAGCCGCGAGGGCGTGGGAAGCCGGGCCCCGAGCCGAGCTGCGCTGCGAGGCACCTTCGAGGTCGAGACCCTTGAAGGTGAGAAGATCGAGGTGATGCCCGCCTTCGAGATGTATCTCCGACACCTCGCCGACTATGACCTCGAGACGGTCGAGGAGATCTCGGGTGCACCGCCCGCTCTTGTCGAGCGGCTTGCCCGTGATATCTGGGAGACGACCCAGGCGGGTGGACCGGTCTCCATCCACCATGGTGAGGGCACGAATCACTACTTCCATGCCACGTTGCACAACCGTGCCTGCTATTTGCCGATGATGCTCACGGGGAACATCGGGAAACACGGTGCCGGGGTTCATACTTGGGCAGGCAACTACAAGGGGGCCCTTTTCCAAGCCTCGGCGTGGAGCGGTCCGGGTGTCGGCGTCTACACGCACGAGGACCCTTTTCAGCCTCGCCTCGACGAGGATGCGACGCTCCACCACGACGAACTTCGCAACTTCACTCTGGGAGAAGACGTCGCCTTCTGGGGGCATGGTGATCGACCGTTGATCGTGGAGACGCCCGAAACGGGGCGCCAGGTCTTCACGGGAACGACGCACATGCCCACGCCGACCAAGCTCATGTGGTACAACAACGCGAACCTGATCAACCAGGCGAAGTGGGCCTACCAGCTGATCGTGCACATCTTGCCGAAGATCGACATGATCGTCGATCAGCAGGTCGAGTGGACGGGGTCGGCGGAGTACGCGGACGTAGTCTTGCCCGCGAATAGCTGGGTCGAGTTCGAAGACCTGGAGATGGGCGCCTCGTGCTCGAATCCGTTCTTGCAAGTCTGGGGTGGGGACGGGATCGCTCCGCTCTACGACTCCAAGGATGATGCCGAGATCTTCGCCGGGGTCTCCCGAGCTCTGAGTCGGCGAACGGGCGATCGACGCTTCGGGGACTATTGGAAATACATCACCGAGAAGAAGGCGCGGGTCTACCTGCAGAGAGTCCTCGACAGCTGTACGACCACACGTGGCGAGGAGGGCGCGTACCAGATCGACGAGATCCTGGCCGGGAAGTACGGCGGCGTACCGGGTGGGGCACTCATGCTGTTTCGCACCTATCCGCGAGTTCCCTTCTACGAGCAGATTCACGACGGAGTCCCGTTCTATACCGATCACGGGCGCCTGTCGGCGTACTGCGATCTGCCGGAGGCCATTGCCTACGGTGAGAACCTCATCGTTCACCGTGAAGGCCCGGAGGCGACTCCGTACCTGCCCAATGTCATCGTCTCCTCCAGTCCGTACTGCCGTCCCCGCGACTATGGGATCCCCGTCGAAGACATGGACCCGGATCGACGGACGGTTCGAAACGTGAAGCAGCCTTGGAGTCGCGTCAAGCATACCGTCAATCCGCTTTGGGCCGAGGGCTTCCGATTCCTGTGCTCGACTCCGAAGAGCCGTCACACGACGCACTCTTCCTGGTCGACGGTCGACTGGCATTGGATCTGGGATTCGAGCTTCGGTGATCCTTATCGGAGCGATGCTCGCGCTCCTGGATCGGGAGATCGTCAGATCCAAATGAATCCCCGCGCCGCTGGTGACCTCGGGCTGGTGGAGGGCGATTACGTCTACGTGGATGCGAATCCCGCCGACCGCCCTTTCGTCGGGGCCGAAGCGGGTACCTTTCGATCGCGTGCCTTCCGCTGCATGGTGCGGCTCAAGCTGAATGCTTCACTTCCCTACGCCATGACCATCATGAAGCACACGGGCTGGATCGCCACGGAAAGGACCGTGCAGGGGCATGAGAGTCGAAAGGACGGGCGAGCCCTCGCGGACGGCACGGGCTACCAGTCGAACTACCGCTACGGCTCCCATCAGAGCATCACTCGGAGTTGGTTGATGCCGATGCACCAGACTGACACCCTGTTTCATAAGCAAACGGGGTCCATGAGCTTCGTCTTCGGCTTTGCAGTCGACAACCACGGCGTCAACACGGTTCCCAAGGAGACTCTCGTGCGCATCGTGCGCGCCGAGGCAGGACATTGGCCACCCGCGTCGAGCGGCCGAACGACGGCCTCCCTCTCGGACGAGATGAAGCAGTATCTCGTCGGTGATTACGTCAAAAGGAGCTGAGCATGGACGCGAAGGCGCCGACAACCGGAGAGCCTCGCCCTGAGCGACCGGCTGGGCCCGATGATCCTCTGGAGCTGGCCATTGGGTTTGGACCGGGAGATTCGGAACACATGATGGATTGCCTGGTGGAGGAGTACGCCCGGTTGGGATGGGGGATAGACCAAATCGAGGCAATCTTCGTCAAGCCTTTCTTTCGGGCGACCTACGGTCTGGGGCAGTCCCTGGGGCAGGCCGAGCTGCGTGAACGGATCCGACAGGTACTGGAACGATGTGGCGTGCTGCGCTTCCAGGTGTCATTGGAGAGGACGGAGGACGGCGATGGCCCAGGTGTATAACTGGCACCTCGGACGCTCGATGGAGTATCCCTACGAGGAGCAGCATCCCGATCGGCAATTCGCGTTCGTATTCAACATCAACCGCTGCATTGCGTGTCAGACCTGCACGATGGCTTGCAAGTCGACGTGGACCTTCGGCCCCGGCCAAGAGTACATGTGGTGGAACAACGTCGAGTCGAAGCCGTTTGGTGGCTACCCGCAAGGTTGGGACGTGAAGCTGCTCGGCAAGCTGGAACAGGCCAATCCCGGTGGGCAAGTCTGGGGTGAAGCCGAGGAGGATGAAAGCGGCTCTCCCCGCGGACCCTACGGAAAGTACGCAGGGAAGACGATCTTCGAAGCTGCGAAGGACGGAGCCGAGGACTCGCCGCAGCGCGTGCTCGGCTATCTTCCCAGCGAGGAGGAGTGGCGCCATCCGAACATCCACGAGGAGACGGCACACGGACCGGTTCTCGGGCCTCGTGACGGTTCGCACTCGGTGGAGCTTCCGGCTCACCGCGTCTGGTACTTCTACCTGCAGAGGCTCTGCAACCACTGCACCTATCCGGGGTGCCTTGCCGCGTGCCCGCGGAAGGCCATTTATAAGCGCGATGAGGATGGGGTCGTCCTCGTCGACCAAGAGCGGTGCCGTGGCTATCGGAAGTGCGTCGAAGCGTGCCCTTACAAGAAAGCGATGTATCGGCCCACGACTCGCACCTCGGAAAAGTGCATCGCCTGCTACCCGCGACTCGAGGGACGTGATCCCGAGCTGGGTGAGAGTGGAGTCCCGCTCGAGACCCGTTGCATGACGGCCTGTGTCGGCAAGATCCGGATGCAAGGGTTGGTGCGGACCGAGCCGTCGGGAGCTTGGGCAAATGATCCGGGGAATCCTCTCTACTACTTGATTCAGGAGCGGAAAGTGGCGTTGCCGCTCTATCCCCAGTTCGGCACCGAGCCGAACGGGTACTACATTCCACCGCGGTGGGTGCCGGCGCGCCATCTCGAGCAGATGTTCGGACCGGGTGTCGAGGCAGCGCTCGAGCAGTATTCCTGCCCGGACCGTGAGCTGCTTGCCGTGCTCCAGCTCTTTCGCGTCAGCCGGATTGTCCTCTTCCGATTCGAGATCGAAAAGGGCCCCAAGGTGGCTGAGGTGGAGGTGACCTTGCCGTCGGGGCGCAAGAAGACACAGACGATCTACAACGACACGGTCCGCGGCTTCGATGCGCGGGGACAGGAGGTCGTCCGGGTGACGGTCGAGGAACCCACCTTCGAGCGGCCCAGCCGACATCTCAACTCGATCTGAAAGGCGACCGCCGTGCAGGATTCACCAGCGACTCGAGAGGATCTCCTGGTCCGCGATTCCGCCCGCATGACGTTGTATCGATTCTTCGCGCTCGCGCTCACCGATCCGGCCGCCCGACGGCGTGCGGATCTCGTGGACCACGAGTTCTTGTCCGAGGTGGTCCTCGGCGCTCGGTTCTTGTCGAGCTCTCCGGAGACCCGGCCAGCCCAGTTGGCAGCGGGTGAGCGATCACCCGAGGAGCTCGCTCTCGATGGTTGTGTGAAGCTACTCCAAGAATGCCCACGGGCCGTCGAGAACGGCTACCGGCAGATCTTCGGGCTGTTGATGGCTCAAGACTGCCCACCGTACGAGACCGAGTACTGCCCTCAGACATTCTCCGTCTACCGAAGTCACCAGATCGCAGACGTGGCGGGCTTTTATCGGGCCTTTGGGCTCCAGACAGCACTCGACTGCCCAGAGCGTACTGATCACGTGGCCCTCGAGCTCGACTTCATGAGTTGGCTCATCGCCAAGGGGGCTCATGCACGCCAGGTGCCCGAGCTCCATCATGGCGACGACGTTTGTCGCGATGCGGAGCGCCGGTTCTTCGAGGCCCATCTGGCTTGGTGGATTCCGGCGTTCGCTCGAGCACTCGAGATGAAAGTCCAGTCCTGGGACCCCGCCGACCGAGCGTCTCGATTCCACGTCGAGCTGGTCCGGAATCTCGCCGCTTTCGTCGCGGCGGAACGCGCGATCCTCGCCGTGGATCCGCCCTCTCGGCTCGCCGCGCCGGCACCCGACGACGAGGCAAGTGAGCCGTGCCGGTCTTGCGAGAGCGGTTCAACCGGTTGAGGCTCGCGTTGGGTTTTTCGATCTAGATCGAGCCGTGCCGCCGTGACCGACTCGATCAGGACTTGGTCTTCGAAACCTTCTCACGACTCCCGCTGATGTTGTTCGAGAGCGCTGCTTGCAAGTACGGACTCCGGGCCCTCGTGAGCTTGGCCCGCCAAGGGGAGGGCTGTGCGGTCTCCACGGGCGACATCGCAGCTCGTGAAGACATCCCGTACGCCTTCTTGGCCAAGGTCCTCGCCCGCTTGCGTGACCTAAAACTGATTCGCTCGGTCCGGGGAAGGGGGGGCGGGTTCGAGCTCGCCCACCCTGCGGAGCAGATCACGGCCTACGACATCGTGACCGCCCTCGAAGGTCCGGAGACATGGAGCCGGTGCGCTCTGAGTTTCGATGACTGCCCCGATAGTGTGCCGTGTCCGGTTCATGCGCTCTTCGAGTCAACAAGATCCGAGCTCATTGGGCGTCTCAAGAACACGACGTTGGCGGATCTCGCCCGAGAAGTCGATCGCAAAGACCGACAAGGGTGAGCCTGCGTCAGACTCCGGAGTTTCCCTGCGCTTCGACCGTCTCCTGGGCTTCGGCTTTGGCCTTGGCCTTCTGAACGGCCTGGTAATGCGGGTTGTTCACCAGGACGCCGCAGGTGGAGCAGACATCCGGGTAGTCGCCACAGTTCATCTTGCGGCGGAACTCGCGATACTTCTCGCCGTTCCAGACTTCCCAGACCGACTTCTCGAGGACGTTGCCCATCTCGAGCTCCTGCGGCGCGCGGCAGCAGGGGAAGACGGCGCCGTCGGGATTGACCTTCATGTAGGTCGAGGCCATCGAGCAGAAGTGCGGGAACTTCTGCTGGATCGTGCCGATCAGCTTGTCGAGGAACTCGGGACCGATGCCGCGAGGGGCGTGTCCTTCGTTGGTCTCGATCGGCACGTGGCAGTAGAGCTCGCCGGGCATGTCACAAAGGAGCCCGACCTTGCGCTGCCGGGCTCGTTGAGCGGCTTGATCGATGAAGCCCTTGATCTCGTCCTTGGAGAAGGTGAGGTTCACGTCGTACTTCGCGGCCGCCTCGGAGTTGTAGAGCATCTCCTGCACCCGGACGTCCGGCGCCCGGTGCGGTCCGGAGATGTCGGCGACCCAGTCGATGAAGTCGGCCAGGATCGGGGCGTTCTCGTTCATGAGGACGACCACGAATCCGAGCGGCACGCGGTGCTTGGCCGCGACCGGGATGATCTCTTTGACGTGACGGCTGACGGTCTCGAAGTCGGCGCCGACCCGGATCTTCTCGAAGATCGCGGGAACGTGGGAGTCGAGCGATATCCACAGCTTGTAGGTGTTCGGAGCGATGTGCTCGAACTTGGAGCCATTGAGGATCGTGGCGTTGCTGTAGATGTTGAAGAAGACCTGGTGCTCCTTGCACATCCTGGCGAGGAACTGCATGTCTCCCAGCATCGGCTCGCTGTTGGCCGAGGGCGTCACGACGGACGCGAACGGGAAGATCTGTCCGACGACCTTCTCGGCGTCGGACTTCTTCATCGCCATCACCGGCTCGCCGTCGGCCTTGCTGCACATCACGCATTCGAGATTGCAGATGTTGTTCGTGGCGTACTCGATCCAAGCCGGTCGAGAGCTCCACTTGTCGGCTTTCGCGGCGAGGTCCGCGACGATCGAAACGTAGTTTTCGAACTCGCGGTCGATCTTCATCGCCATGCGAATGACGTCTCCGGCTGGAAGTGTATTGTTTCACTAGGCTTTCAGAGGTGCCCTCAGGGCGTCGCCATTATAGACGAGGCCTCTGCCCCGCCGCAACGAAGCCCGGCCCTCGCTCCTCTGGCCCTTGGAGGGGATATCGGAAACGGAGACCACGCGGCTGGAGCAGGGAAGGGGCCGACCGCCGATCCGGGGCCCTCGAGCTTCTGGATTCGCCGCCGCCACCATCGGCCCGGTGTCCGCCACCTGGTCATCTCGGACGATCCGACCGTCGCGCGAACCCGGTAGACGTGGGCGAAGGCCGCCCGCATGGGCTTGCCGGTCACGGCGTGGGTGCCGGAGTCATGACCGAGTGCGACCACGCGATCTCCGCTCTCGATCAGCTCCTCCACTGGGGCGGCGAATCCGGTCCAGGTCGCGCGGTCCCCGGCGAAGACGGCCGACATGAGGGCCTCGAGGCCCTGGCGTCGGGCACCGCCGGGGAAGCCCTGACACTGATTCCAGGTCACGTCGACGTCGATCAGATCCCGGAGGCGCGCCTCGTCCTTCGCCTCGAAGGCCGAGTACATGCTGCGCACGATCTCGAGAGGGCCTTGCCCAGTGGTCGACACGCGACCTTCTCCACCGAGGGACCGATTCCGGTACTCTCAGTCCTTTTTCTTCTTGCTGCTCTTCGCGGTCGAGGACCCGGACTCCTTGGACTCGGAGCTCTCGGTCGAGGGCTCGGAGCTCTTGCTGGTGCTGGTCGCGTCCGGCTTCTTCGACTTGTCGGAGCCGTCCTTGGATCCGCTGTCGGAGGAAGAGCTGCTGCTCTTGTCGGCCTCGGCCGCGCTCTGGTACTCCTTCGACCGGTAGTCGGTGATGTAGAAGCCGGAGCCCTTGAAGATGAGCCCGCCTCCGGAGCCGATCAGGCGCTTGAGCTGGAGCTTGCCGCACTCGGGGCACTTGCGGAGCGCGCTCGCGGTCATGGACTGGAATTGCTCGAACTGATGCTCGCAAGCCTTGCAGACGTAGTCGTAGGTGGGCATCGGTTTCTCCTGAGGTCTGCCTAGTTCCCCGACTCGGTCTCGATCGGCTTCTGGCTGACGACGACCTGAGCGAAGCGAACGACGCGCGTCTCGCCATCGGGATGATGAAACTCGAAGCCGCTCTTGATCTCTTGCAGCACGGTCTTGTCAGGCACGCTCGGGTCGGGGACCTGCTGGATGGCCTCGTGCCGCTCGGGGTCGAACGGCTCGCCTTCGCTCTCGAAAGGCTTGATGGAGAACCCCAGGAGCGTATCGAGGAACTTCGCCTGAATCATGCGAACGCCTTCGACCAAGCCGGAAGCCTCTCCTTCTGCGGCGCGCAAAGCAAGGCGCAGATCGTCGAGGACGTCGAGAAACGGCGCCGCGAATCGAACGAGGAACCGATCCTGATCGGTCGCCCGCTCGCGCCGAGTGCGCTTCTTGAAGTTCTCGTAGTCGGCCACGGTGCGTTGAAGCCGATCGAAGAGCTCATCGCGCTCGCGAGACCGAGCGACGAGGTCGTCGATCTCTTGATCGGTGAACTGATGGCGAGTGATCTCCTCCGCGCTCTTCGGCTCGGGCGAGCTCGCCGGCGTCTGGTCGTCGGCGACGCTCTTGGAGGAAGCCTCGTTCTCGTGTCCGTTGGTCGTCATCCGTGGGATCCAAATCGTTGAAGCTTGTGCGGTCCGGGGGAAGGGTTGGGCTCTCGGCGGTCTACTCGAAGTACTCTTTGACCTTGTCGAAGAGGCTCTTGCGTCTCGACGAGACGCGCTTCTCCTCGGTCTTGGCGAACTTGCGAAGCAGCTCTTCCTGCTCGCTGCTCAGTCGCTTGGGAACCTCGATGTGGATCCGCACGAGCTGATCGCCCCGGCCATAGCCGTTCAGGTGCGGAAACCCCATGCCTTTCATGCGCAGGACGTCGCCGGGCTGAGTGCCGTGGGGGATCTTCAGGTCACCCCGCCCATCCAAGGTCGGCACCTCGAGCTCGCTACCGAGGGCCGCTTGGCCGAAGCTGATCGGGACCTCACAGACCAGATCGTCACCGCGACGGACGAAGAAGGGATGCGGCCGGAGGTGGATCAGGCAGTACAGGTCGCCGGGAGGGCCGCCCTGCATTCCTGGCTCACCTTCGCCGCTGATGCGCATCTGCGTGCCGTCCTCGACACCGGCTGGCACGTGAATGGTGATCTCGCGCTTGCGCGGTAGGCGGCCGCTGCCGCGACACTCGACGCACGGGGACTCGATACTCTTTCCAGCACCTCGACAGTGGGGGCAGGTCGTGCGGATCGCAAAGAATCCCTGCGTCTGCTGGACCTCGCCGCGACCGCCGCAGGTGCGACAGGTGACGGGCTGAGTTCCTGGCTTGGCGCCGCTTCCGTCGCAGGTGTCACACGGTTCGCGCCGACCGATCTCGATCGTCTTGTCGACGCCGTTGGCGGCGTCTTGATAGGTCAGCTCGATCTCGCAACGCAGTGACGTGCCTTTGGCGGCGCCGCCCGAGCGGCGACGTCGGTTGCCGAACAGCTCGCCGAAGATCGAGTCGCCCCCGAAGATGTCTCCGAAGGCGCTGAAGATGTCCTCGAAGGAGGAGAAACCGCCTTGTTGGCCTTTGAGACCGGCGTGACCGTACTGATCGTACGCGCGCCGCTTCTCGTCGTGGCTCAAGACCTCGTAGGCTTCGGCGGCTTCCTTGAAGCGTCGCTCGGCCTCTTCGTCATCCGGGTTGCGGTCCGGATGAAAATTCATCGCTAGCTTGCGATAGGCCTTCTTGATCTCCTCGGCCGAAGCACTGTTCTCGACACCGAGGACCTCGTAGTAGTCGCGCTTGCTCGCCAAGGCTTCGGGCCTCTCTCCTCGGAATCGGTGGAGTCAGATTGCGCGGTCGCCTCTCGGCGACGGGCACTGGAACGAGACGAGGGGTGCCGGAGCACCCCTCGTCCGTCGAATGCCAGTACTCAGCTGACGGCGCCTTGGACGGTCTGAGGAGTCTTGTCAGACCCCTTGCCTTCCTTGAGGTCGGTCACCAGCGTCTCGGTCGTGAGCAGGAGCCCGGAGATGCTGGCCGCGTTCTGAAGCGCGGTGCGGGTGACCTTCATCGGGTCGACCAATCCGGACTTGAACATGTCGACCCACTCGCCGCTGCGCATGTCATAGCCGATGTTCTTGCCCTTCTCGAGGGCCTCGGCCACGATCGCCGAGCCATCGAGCCCGGTGTTGTTGGCGAGCTGCTGGAGCGGCATGCGAAGAGCATCGGCGATGATCTGCACGCCGAACTTCTCGTCTCGCTTGGCCGACACGGCCTCGACGGCCGCGATGGCGCGCAGGAGCGCGATGCCACCACCGGGGACGATACCTTCTTCGGCTGCCGCTCGCGTGGCGTGGAGCGCGTCGTCGACGCGATCCTTCTTCTCCTTGAGCGCGATCTCGGTGTGAGCGCCGACGCGGACGATGGCGACGCCACCGGCGATCTTGGCCAGACGCTCCTCGAGCTTCTCGCGATCGTAGTCGGAGGTGGTCGCTTGGATCTGGCTCCGGAGCTGATCCTTGCGCGCCTCGACCTGGGACTTCTTGCCGGCGCCTTGGACGACGGTGGTGCTGTCCTTGTCGATCGTGATCTTCTTACCACGGCCGAGATCCTCGGTGGTCAGGTTCTCGAGCTTGAGACCGAGGTCCTCGGTGATCGCCCGGCCGCCCGTCAGGATCGCGATGTCTTCGAGCATCGCCTTGCGACGCTCACCGAAGCCCGGTGCTTTGACGGCGCAGACGTTCAGGATGCCGCGCAGCTTGTTCACCACCAGCGTGGCGAGGGCTTCTCCCTCGATGTCCTCGGCGATGATGAGTAGCGGCTTGCCCGTCTGAGAGATCTTCTCGAGCAGGGGAAGCATCTCGCGGACGTTGCTGATCTTCTTCTCGTGAATGAGAATCAGCGCGTCCTCGAGCACACACGTCATCTTGTTGACGTCGTTGATGAAGTACGGGGACAGGTAGCCCTTGTCGAAGTTGAGGCCATCGACGAAGTCGAGCTTCGTCTCGATGCCCTGGGCTTCCTCGACGGTGATGACACCATCTTGGCCGACCTTCTCCATCGCTTCGGCGAGCATCTTGCCGATCTCTTCGTCACCGTTGGCCGAGATCGTGCCGACCTGCGCCAGCTCCTCGGTGTTGCGGATCTTCTTGCTCAGGCTCTCGAGATGGACGACTGCGGCCGCCGTCGCCTTGTCGATGCCGCGCTTCAGCTCGATCGGGTTGACACCCGCGGTCATGTAGCGCAGACCGGCACGGAAGATCGCCTCGGCGAGGACCACGGCGGTCGTGGTGCCGTCACCGGCCTTGTCATTGGTCTTCGTGGCGACCTCGTTGACCATCTTCGCGCCCATGTTCTCGAACGGATCCTCGAGCTCGATCTCCTTCGAGACCGTCACACCGTCCTTGGTGATCTGCGGGCTGCCGAAGCTCTTCTGAAGGATCACGTTCCGGCCCGTCGGGCCGAGCGTCACCTTGACGGCCTTGGCGAGCTTCTCGGCGCCCGAGAGGATCTTCTTGCGTGCCTCGATATCGAATAGCAGTTGCTTGGCCATTGCTTACCTCCCGGCGATTCAGCCGTCGTAGCGAGCGAGCAGTTCCGACTCGCGCAGGATCTTGAACTCTTTGCCATCCACCTTGACGTCGGTGCCGGAGTACTTGCCGAAGAGCACGCGGTCGCCCTTCTTCACTGCGAAGCTCGCGCGCTTGCCCGTCGGCAGCAGGAGTCCCTTGCCGACGGCCTTGATCACGCCTTCCTGCGGCTTCTCCTTCGCCGTGTCCGGCAGGACGATGCCGCCCGCCGTCGTCGTCTCCGCTTCGCTCACCTCAATCACGAGCCGGTCATCCAAAGGCCGAATCGCCATCTATCTCGCTCCTGTTCATTGTTCTTGTGTGTGTGCGGTCGAGTCCGGGCTTCACGGGGCGAGGCTCAGAAGCCCATGCCGCCCATGCCGCCCATGCCGCCCATGCCGCCCATGCCGCCCATGCCACCCATGCCGCCCATGCCGTCCATACCCTCCATGTCGCCATGGGGCATGTCGTCTTCAGCTTTGGGGATCTCACTCACGATGGCGTCGGTGGTCAGCAGGATGCCTGCCACGGAGACCGCGTTTTGCAGCGCGGTGCGGGTGACCTTGGCCGGGTCAATGATGCCGAACTCGTACATGTCGCCGTAGCGCTCGTTGGCGGCGTCGTAGCCGAACGAGAGGCTCTTCTCCTTGCGGATGGCGCGCACGACCAGGGCCGAATCGACGCCAGCGTTGGTCGCGATCTGGCGAAGCGGGGACTCGAGCGCCTTGCGCAGGATGTCGATGCCGACCTGCTCGTCATGGTTCAGGCCCTTGACGGCACCGAGCGCAGCCACGGCACGCAGGAGGGCGACACCGCCACCGGGGAGGACACCTTCCTCGACGGCCGCGCGGGTCGCGTGCAGCGCGTCCTCGACGCGCGCCTTCTTCTCCTTCGCCTCGGCTTCCGTCGCGGCACCGACGTTAATCTGGGCGACGCCGCCGGCGAGCTTGGCGAGGCGCTCCTGGAGCTTCTCGCGATCATAGTCCGAGGTCGTGGCTTCGATCTCGCGGCGAATCTGCGCGATACGACCCTCGACCTCGCTCGAGTGGCCGGAGCCCTTCACGACGGTCGTATTGTCCGAGCTGATGGTGATCTTCTTGGCCTGGCCCAAGTCCTTGAGCGTCACCGCCTCGAGCTCGATCCCGAGGTCCTTGAAGATCGCCTTGCCACCGGTGAGGATCGCGATGTCCTCGAGCATGGCCTTGCGCCGATCGCCGTAACCCGGCGCCTTCACGGCGGCCACCTGCAGGGTGCCGCGCAGCTTGTTCACGACCAGCGTCGCGAGCGCTTCACCTTCGATGTCCTCGGCGATGATGAGCAGAGGACGATTGGCCTTGGAGGCCTGCTCGAGCAGCGGCACGAGCTTCTTGACCGACGAGATCTTCTCCTCGTGGACGAGGATGACGGGGTTCTCGAAGACGACCTCCATCGTGTCCTGGTTGGTCACGAAGTGCGGCGACAGAAAGCCGCGGTCGAACTGCATGCCCTCGACGATGTCGACGGCGGTCTCGAGGCTGCGACCTTGCTCGACGGTGATGACGCCGTCCTTGCCGACCTTGTCCATCGCCTGGGCGATCATCTTGCCGGTCTCGGGGTCGTTGTTCGCGGCGATGGTGCCGACCTGAAGGATCTCCTTCTTGTCGTTCACCTCGCGGCTCATCTTGTGGAGGTGCTCGACGACCTTGTCCGAGCCCTTCTTCAGGCCGCGGAAGATGTCCATCGGGTTCGAGCCCGCGGCGAGGTGGCGTAGCCCCTCGACGAAGATCGCCTCGGCGAGGACCGTGGCCGTCGTGGTGCCGTCACCGGCGACATCGCTGGTCTTGGAAGCGACTTCCTTGACGAGCTGGGCCCCCATGTTCTCGTACGGATTCTGAAGCTCGATCTCCTCGGCGACGGTCACGCCGTCCTTCGTCACGGTGGGCGCACCCCACCCGCGGTCGAGGACCGCATTGCGGCCACGCGGCCCGAGCGTCGACTTCACCGCACGCGCCAGCTTCTGGACGCCAGTGCGGATGGCCTCCCGCGCATCGTGGTCGAAAGCCAGCTGCTTCGCCATGCTCACATTCCTCCTCAGTGTTTCTGGCTGATCAGAGCCGGAAAGCCCGTCGGCTTCGGCTCCGGGGGAGCACGAGGCCGGCTGGCCTCGGCGGGATCTCCGTCCGCGACGAACAGTCGTCGGGCGAGGACCTTATCTGCTGTTGTGGCCCGAGCTTTCGGGCTCGAAAGTCCGATCGAGACGGCGGTCGACGAAAGACGCCGACCGCCTGAAGGAGGCCGAGGGAACAAAAGAGATGCCAAACCGCGTCTCAGAAGGCCCGAGAAGCCTACGGCCTCAACTGGCCGGGCTTTCGCGCTTGCAAGGGATCTCGAGCGCGGGCTTCAATGGGTCTTGCGTGGCTGCCAGTCTGGCAGAGGGCTCCGACTCGAGCTCGAGCCGTCTGTCAATTTGACAGCAGAGACACAGGTGCAATCGGTTGGGGAACCACCCGCGATGAATCGACTGAGAATTCCGGCTGCCTGGACGATCCTCGGCCTCCTGTCCCTGGCCCCGACCGCTTCGGCCCAGCGAGCGGTGATCTCGCGGCTCGATGGTGAGGTCGTCAAGCTCGCCCGCTTGGTCTCGATCGAAGAGGATCGTCTGCAAGGGATCGACGACGACGGTGAGACGCGGGAGCTCGATCTCAGCAGCCTGGTCGCGGTCGAGTTCGGGCGTACGCGGGTGCCTTCCAATGCCGATGTGCGCTTGCGCTTCTTCAATGGCGACAACATCGGGGGAGTGATCATCGGGGGAGACGACCAAGTCGTCGAGCTCGAGCATCGCGATCTCGGCCCGATCCGCTTCGACATCGAGACGGTCGCCGAGCTCCAGGTCCTCGGCAATCTCGGCGAGATCCGTCGCATCTTTCGACCGCGCGATGGGGAGGACACGCTCTATCTCTTCCGAGAAGGCGGGCAATCGGATGTGCTGACCGGCACGCTCGAGAGCTTCGGTCGCGACGGCATCGAGTTCGACTCTCCCCTGGGGATCAAGACCTATCGCTACTCCGAGCTGGTGGCGCTCGCCTTGCCCCCACTGGGGGAGCCCGACAAGGCCGAAGGCCTCCGCGCACAGCTCGCCCTGCGGACGGGCGGCCGCCTGACCGGTCGCCTCCAGGGCATCAATCAAAGCAAGCTCGCGGTCGCTCTCGATCAAGGAGTCGAGATCGCGGTACCGGTCGCAGCCGTCTTGGAGGTGAGCCTTCGCAGCGATCGCTTCGCACACCTCTCCGATCTCGAGCCCACGGAGGTCGTCGAGCAACCCGCCTTCGGAGACAGTCAGACCTTCCTGTTTCCCTTCCAGCGGGACAGCTCCGTCACCGGGGGACCACTGCGGCTAGGCGGCCGTGTCTACCTCAAGGGACTCGGCGTTCACTCGCGCTGTCGATTGACCTATGACCTCGGCGGCCAGTATGCCTCCTTCCGGAGCCTGATCGGCATCGACGACTCGGTGCTCGATCTCGAGGCCCGCGGCTCGGTCGTCTTCCGAGTGCTCGCCGATGGACAGAAGGTCTTCGAGAGCGACGTGGTCCAAGGGGGCTCGCCTCCGGTGGCGATTCCGGCCATCGACCTGAGCGACGTGCGTCGCTTGCAGCTCGAGGTGGATTTCGCAACCGAGTTCGATATCGCCGATCGTGCGAACTGGGTGCGTCCGATACTGCTGCGCAAGTGATGGATCACGAGCTCGTCCGTCTTCGACGCGCCGCCGCGATGATCCATGGCGCTGCCGTCGCGGCGACGCGAGCGGATCGCGCGGCGGACCGCTGCATCCGTTGGGACGGGGACCGGCTGCGCTTCGGCGAGCGATCGGTATCGATGGCGAACGAGCGCAGAATCTGGGTCGTGGGGGCTGGCAAGGCGGCCGCACAGATCGCTGGCGTGCTCGAGCTGAAAGTCGGCTCACGGATCGCAGGCGGAGTCGTCATCGTCAAGGACGGTCATGGGATCCCGCTCGAGAAGGTCTTCGTGCGCGAGGCGGCTCATCCGGTGCCCGATGCGCGCGGTGTGGCGGCGACCCGAGAGATTCTCGGGCTGGTGGAAGGAATGCCGGAAGAGGATCTGCTGGTCGTCGTCCTGACGGGCGGCGGCTCCGCGCTCTTGGTCGCACCGTGTCCCGGTGTCTCGCTGGACGACAAGGTCGAGGTGACTGAGCTCCTGCTGCGGGCTGGCGCCGAGATCGACGAGATCAACTGCGTGCGCAAGCATCTCTCGAGCGTCAAAGGCGGTGGCCTGGCGCGTGCAGCTCAGGCCAAGGACATCGTGACACTGGTGCTCTCGGACGTGCTCGGGGACCCACTCGACGTCATCGCCTCGGGGCCGACCGCGGGCGATGCGACTCGGTTCTCGACGGCGGTGGATGTCTTGAAGCGTCGCGAGCTCTGGAGTGAGGTGCCGCCAGCAGTGCGTGCTCACTTCGAGCGAGGCTTGGCGGGTTCGGAGCCCGAGACTCCGCGACCCGACAACGCCCGAATCGCCGGTGTGCAACACGTCCTGTTGGCCAACAACGCCGCGGCGCTCGCGGCCGCCGAGCGACAGGCGGAAGATCTCGGCTACGAGACCGTGCGATTGACTTCGCGTCTCCGTGGTGAGGCGCGGGAAGCCGGGCGATTCCTCGCCGCGCTGGCCTGGGACGCGGCTGAGGCCCGGAGGCCGGCTTGCCTCCTAGCCGGTGGCGAGGTGACGGTGACGATGAAGCGAATGGGCCTCGGAGGTCGTTGCCAAGAGCTCGCACTCGCCGCGGCGGCCGATCTGCGGGGCTTGGAGCGGTCGGTGGTGCTCCTGGCCGCCGGCACCGATGGCACCGACGGACCGACCGATGCCGCGGGCGCTTTCGCGACACCTCTCACGTGGGGCCGAGCGCTGGCGTCGGGATACGACCCGGAGAAGGGCCTGCGGGAGCACGACGCCTACCCGATCCTCCGAGCCAGCGACGAGCTCTTCATCACTGGCCCGACCGGCACCAACGTGCTGGACCTCTACCTGATCCTGACGGGCGACCCGGATGCGTAAGGGCCGGATCAAGTCAATGCAACCCGAGCGCGTTCATGGAGAGTCCGGAGTGCGTCCGCGAAGCGAGGCACGAGCGGAGCTGACGCTCGCGCAGCGCCCGCCGCCCTCTCAACGTGCGTCTTTGTTCCTTCCGTCGACACGACGTGGTAACCTGCCGCGCTTTCGCGCAACCCATCTCCATCCGAGAGAGCACCCATGAAAGGTGTGGTCGTTCACTTCGATCCCGAGCGTGGCTTCGGCTTCCTGCGCACTCCCGAGCACGAGGAAGACGTCTTCGTGCACGTGCGCGAGGTGCGCGATCGGCAGACGCTCAGTCCGGGGCAATCGGTCCGCTTCGAGATGCGGCAAGGTGAAAAGGGCATGGAGGCGCATACGGTGATCCCCGGCGGCAAGCCGATCTCGCCCGTGGCCGGCTTCGGCGTCGTGGCGCTCTTGATCGCGGGCGGGATCGCGCTCGCGCTCGTACAGTGGCTCGAGTGGCCGGCCCTGGCCACCTGGCTGATCGGCATCAGCTTGGTGACCTTCGGAACCTACGGCTGGGACAAGTGGCAAGCCAAGCGCCAAGGCTTCCGCGTTCCCGAGCTCGTGTTGCACGGAGAGGCGCTCGTCGGCGGCACGCTCGGTGCCTTGATCGGCCAGTCGCTGTTCCGCCACAAGACGATCAAGGGCCGCTTCCGAATCGTCTTCTGGACGATCTTCGTCCTGCAGATCGCCGGGATCATCTGGTACTTGATCGCGCGGGGTTGAGCACCTCGTCTGCGCGGAGCGACGAGCGGATTCGCTCGCCGCGGGAAGCTCGAGACCGGAAGAGAATCGAATCGTCGCGCGCAAGCCGCGATGGGCTGTGAGCGTTCTCTTCCCGGCAGAGTTGTCTCATCTGGTGTCTCACCACACGTTGACACACAGAGGTTGTCGGCTGCGAACTCCTTGGCATCAGCTCCGCCCGAGAGCTCCGCGTGGATGAAGACATGATTCGTCCATCGGCTCTCGAGATAGGTGTTCGGCCTCCCAGGTGGTCTGACTAAGTAGCGAGTTTCGACCCAGTTCTCACCGAGTGCCCCCAGTGCGTTCAGGCTGCGACCCTTGTCGACCCTTCGGCCTCGCAGCTCGACATGCATCTTGCTGTCCAAACCCTCCCTTCCGGGCGGTCCTATCCAAGGATGGTCCGCAAAGTCCGTCCCGTACCGCATGGAATCGAGCTGGTCGGTGAGGACGTCGGGAAGGCGCTTTTGCTGGCGCGCCAGCTCGAACGAGCGCTCGATTAGCCAGGCGTGCGTCGACCCCTTGAATGGGACCGGACGCGGCGCGGTGAGTGGATCACTCGCGAGCCCGAGAGTGAGCAGGAGCAGTAAGTGAGTGAACATTCTCAGATTCCTTTGTCACTTCGTTTTCCGATTCTGGATGAGCACGGCGACCCACTGCTTGGCCTTTGATCGGGCCGGGGCTTGGATCACGGCCGAGGGCGAGATTGGGGCCCTTTCTAGAGCTCTTCACCAGGGAACGTATCCCTCGATCCCGACCTGGACGTAACCGGCGTCGGAGCCTTCGACGACCTGCCGCATGTAGTCGCCGACCACGGCGACGTGGTCCTGTCTCTTCTTGCTCCAGAAGATGCGGAGTGGTCGGGTGCCGGCACGTTGGGTCTCGTAGGCCCAACCCTCGATGCCTAGGTCCCGATAGCGGGCACTTGAGCCCCGGACGGCTTTCAGAAGGCGCTCCGAGCCGGCCAAGACGTGATCGCCCCGGGAGCTGCTCCAAAACAGGTGGATGGGACGCGTGCTCGGCGCCGCCTTAACCCGCAGTTCTCACCAGCCATCTACTGCGGCGCCGAATGTACCCATGCCTGCTGCGTCAAGCTTCCTGCGCCGCCTCGACGACCTGCAGCGAGGTCGACTGCGGCGTGCTCGGTCGCTTTCCTTGCATCCACGGGCATCTTCGACACCTCGCGACGATGTCTGGTGAGGAATGCGGGCTAAGGCGGCCGAGGAGGGCACGGTTCATTTCGAGGGGGAATCTGCGATCCCGCTTGATGTCTGGGCACCGACCAGGAATGCTGAACGGCTTCACATCGCGCCCCACTCAGGAGCCATCGGTGACCGAGCCTCTCCCCGTCCCCGTCGTCGACCGCACCGCCATTCGCGCCCAGTTTCCGGCGTTGGCGAGCGAGACCATGTTCCTCGACAACGCGGGTGGCACGCAGGTGCCCCTAGCGCTGCTGGACCGGACTCGGGACTACTTCCTCGAGACCTTCGTGCAGCTCGGTGCCGATTACGAGCTCTCGCAGCGAGCGGGCGAAGTCATCGATCGCGCTCGGAGCTTTCTGCGCACTCTGGTGCACGGTGACGGCATCGGCGAGGTCGTGATCGGGCCGTCGACGTCGGCCTTGTGTGCGATGCTCGCCAACTGCTACGCGCGGTCACTCGACTCGGGGCGCGACGAGATCATCGTGTGCGAGCTGGGTCACGAAGCCAACATCGGCCCCTGGACGCGGCTCGAAGGACGTGGCTACACGGTTCGCACCTGGAAGGTCCACCCCGAAACCCAGACCTGCCGCATCGAGGATCTCGAGACTCTCCTGAGCTCGCGAACGCGCCTGGTCGCGTTGCCGCACGTGTCGAACCTGCTGGGTCGCATCGAGGATCTCGAGGCCGTCACGCACCTGACTCACGGCCGGGGTGCACGCGTGGTCGTGGACGGCGTCGCCTACGCCCCCCACCGCGCCATCGATGTCGCTGGCTGGCGGGCCGACTGGTACGTCTTCTCGGCCTACAAGTTCTACGGTCCCCACATCGCGGCTCTCTTCGGGACGCACGAAGCCTTCGCCGAGCTCGAGGGGCCCAATCATTTCTTCATTCCTTCTTACGAAGTCCCCTACAAGTTCGAGCTGGGGGGCGTGAACCATGAAGGCTGTGCGGGATTGCTCGGAGTCGAGGACCACTTCGCCTTTCTGGCGGGACGAGAGCCCGGAGAGGCACTCGACCGAAGCGCCATCGAAACGGCTTGTGGTGTGATGGAGGCTTGCGAAGCGCCTCTCCAAGCGGCGCTGATCGAGTACCTCGTTCGCAAGCCCAAGGTGCGGATCATCGGTCCGCCCGAGATCGACCCGAAGACTCGCGTCAGCACGATCAGCTTCGTGCACGAGGACAAGAGCTCGGCCGACATCGCCCGCGCCGCCAATCGCCAGAAGCTCGGCATCCGGTTCGGGCACTTCTATGCCTGGTCGCTGTGCGAAGCCTTGGGGCTCGACCCCGAGGACGGCGTCGTCCGCACCAGCCTCGTCCATTACAACGAGCTGGCCGAGGTCGAACGCCTCATCGATTGCTTCGAGCACGTTCTCTGATCGGTCAGCGGCGAGTCCACATCAGGATTCGCTTGAACGGATAGAAGAACGGTCGGTGATCCTCGAGCGTCGTCAGGAGCCGCTCCCGATAGCGCTCGAGGTAGCCAGCGAAGCCGTCCTCGGAGAGGCGCTTCTGGTAAGCGGTGAGCAACGTCCCGCGCACCCATTCCAGCACCGACTCCGGGCCTTCCAGCTCGTGCGGGTAGACCTCCAAACGCACGACCGGCGCGCGAAAGCCCAGGCTCCAGAGCAACGCAGAGTACTCCTCGGGCACCAGGACCGGCGCTCGTCGAACGAAGCCTTGCAGCTCGGTTCGAAAGGGCTCCTGGGAGGCGACCTCGGCGGCGACGCGATGCGAAGCATGATCGAAGTTGGCCGGGATCTGGATCGCGAGCTGACCGCCCGGGGCCAACCACCCAGCGATCCGGGTCCACAACCCTGGATGATCCGGCAGCCAATGCAGCGCCGCGTTCGAGAAGACGAGATCCACCGCCGCCGAAGGCTCGAAATCGGCGAGGTCGGCCTTCTCGAATCGCAACCCGTTCCCCGAGTGCTCCGCGCTGGCGGCGAGCATGGCGTCAGAGCGATCGACACCGAGTGTCTCGGCCAGCTCCAGCTTCTCGTGCAATGCCCGCGTCAGCTCGCCCGTACCGCAGCCCAGATCGAGGGCGCGCCCACCCGGGATGGGCGCCACCCCGCCGAGGAGATCCCAAAACGGGCGGCTGCGCTCGTCTTGAAAACGATGATACTGCTCCGGGCTCCAGTCCGTCGTCATGAGGGCTCCAATCTTCGCCTCCACCTCGGTGGACGTCATTCGCGATCCGCTGATCGAGGTCGACGCGCACCCTGAGCATGCCTTCCCGCTCGTCCGACGGAAAGCCGGCGCTCCGAGTCGAACGGAGGGTACCGAAACCAGTCAGGCCGTCGGAGGTCGTCCTGGGCGCGGTGCACCACTCAGCTGACTTGCCATCTCGAGGATGCGCGTCCGGAGCGCGCGCGCGAGGTCCTCGACCTCGTGGACCTCGCCTTGAACGCCGGCTTCGAGAACGGCGCGCGGCATGGAGCCCGCTTCGGCGGTGTCGGGGTTCTGCAGGAGAATCCGTCCGCCCTGATTCGCGATGACCGAGGCGCCCGCCGAGGCGTCGCGGCCCAGTCCAGTGAGAACGACCCCGAGACAGAATCTCCCGAAGACCGAAGCGGCACTCCGGAAGAGCGGGTCGGCCGCAGGACGCACGAAGTTCTCCGTCGGCTCGTTGCTGAGCTCCAGGCTCAGGCCACGCCCTCGTTGGATCTTGAGATGGCGGTTCCCGGGAGCCAGGTAGAGATGCCCGGGCTGAGGCACGGTTCCGGCGCGGGCCAGCGAAACGCACAGGTTGGTATCGCGCTGCAGTCGCTGGGCGAAGTTCTCGAGCATCCAGGCCGGCCCATGCTGCACGAGATAGTAGGAGGCGGGCAGATCGACATCGAGCCCCGGCAGAAGGCGGCCCAGCACGCTCGGGCCGCCCGTGCTCGCCGCCAAGCAGACGCCGACATGCGCGGGGAGATCGGTCGGGCTCGACGGGCTCCGATCGAAGACGGTTGACCCGAGGCCCGCCGCGGTCAGCCTCGCCTCGAGGCGAGCACGATCCTCCGGCTCGGCGCTCTCCCCGTCGAGGCGTTGCACGAGGCGTCGCGCAATCTGGTCGGGGAGATAGGGCTTCGCCACGAACTCGTTCGCTCCCGCGTCGATGGCATGGGAACGCGCTTCGGGGGACGAGCCCAGTGCCGTTATCACGATGATCCAGGGAACGGGATCGACCTCGCTCCGAATCATGCGAATCAGGCGCATGCCATCGAGCCGAGGCATCATCCAGTCGGTCAAGACCGCATCGAAGCGATGACGCTGAAGGAGCTCCCAGGCCTCGACGCCATCCTGAGCCAAAGAGACGTCGAAACCGACGGCCAGGAGGCCCCGCTCGAGAAGCACGGCGCTGGGCACATCGTCTTCGACGACGAGCACTCGGAGGCTACTCAACCGGCCCATGTTCGCGAGCCCGAGGGCGGTGAAGGGGGCCGTGAGTCTCGGTGGTGGTAGACGCTGGCCCGACCGATGCCCTTTCGCTCGAAGTCATCGAGGCCGACCGGAGACTCGTCACACCCCAGGAACAGGGCGCCGTCGGGCGCCAGGACTTGTCGGACCCGATCGAGAACGTTCGCGGCTCGATCAGGCTCGAGCGAGCCGAGCACGTTGCGCAGGAAGATCGCATCGAAGACGGGGAGATCGGTGAACGGCTCGAGGAGGTTCAGCAGCTGGAAACGGATCTCGTCCCGATAGTGGGTGGCGATCCGAAATCCGTTCCGCTCAGGCGTGAAGTGCTCGTCGACCTGACGCGCCGTCAATCCGCGGTTGACCTCGACCACGCTGTACCACCCAGCCTGCGCTCGCTCGAGAAGTGCCTGGGAGCGATCGGTCGCCCACAGCTCCAGCTCGCCGAGCTCCGCTCTTCGAGCCTCGAGGGCCATTCGGATGCTGTAGGCCTCTTGCCCGCTCGCACAGCCGGCACTCCAGATGCGGAGCGGCTGCTCGGAGCCGTGGCGAGCTCTCCAACCGTCGAGAAGCTCGCCGCTCACGAGGCGAAACGGAAACACGTCCCGAAAGAAGGAGGTGTCGGTCGCCACGAGCGCGTCGACGATGAGAGATCGGCTGACTGCGTCACCCTGTCGGAGGCTGTCCCAAAGAGCCTCGATGCTGTCGATCCCGAGCTCGCTCGCGAGGCGCTCGAGCCGCATCTTCACCAAGTAGTCCTTCTCCGGCGGCAGCGTGACTCCGGCCTCGGCGCGCACGAGCTCGCCTGCGAGCTGGACGTGATCTGGTGTCATCGAACGCGCCTTCTTCACAGTCGGGTCCCAGGACCGATTCCACTCTCGCTCTATCGACGGAAACGGCCATCGAACTTGGACACGGCTCCACTCCAATGAAGGCGGCCCTGTCGGGCTCCTCGTCCTTCTGCCCCTCCGCAATCGCGGAAATCGGCATTGCCGGTGTCCTCTCCAAAGCCTTCGGGACGTTTCTCTCACCAAGAGGAGAGCGCCCTGGGAAAGCGGTCCGGTAGCCCGGCCCGTCATTGAAGAAGAAGAGGAGTGAAAGTGATGTGGGCGATCTTGATTTGGTTGACGTTGATGCCGTTCGGGCCCAATGAGGCGCCGACGACGTCGGAGCCGTGTCGGCTGAGAATCGTGATAGCCACGGGGCAGGTGAACTGTGAAGACCTCAGCTGCGAAGGCGATTGCGCCAAGCTCGAGCTCGTCTTTGGCCAAACGACCTACACGACCTGCCAATGCGCCGAAGACGACACATACGCCGATGTTTGCAAGGGGAAAGCCAGGACCGTCAACTCGGTGACGCACCTCGAATGCACTCCCATCGGTACTTGCACGGACTGCCAATTCGCGCTGGATGCGAGCTATCGCTGGTGTGATTGTTGACATCTCTCGAGGAGGAAGGACCCCGAAAATGATCAAGTACAATGGGTGGTTCTCAGTCGTTCTGGTCGCCATGACACTCTTGGGGATCGGCGGTGCAGCCCTCCCAATCCCCTCCGAAGCAGACTCACCGATCGTCTGGAGCGATGTCCGATTCCTATCCGAGGGATGGCTCGCTCTCGACGGAATGTGGCTCGGCGAGAATATCGCCGTCCTTCGATCCGAGTCGACGAGCTCGGAAGGGGAGCTGGGTTTGGATTTCGATCGCCTCGAGACAGAGTTCTTCGGCGTCCTACCCACCGATGTCGAGGCGGTCTTCGCACGAGGCCAAGGAACCGAGCACAGTATCCCCAGCCAGTGCCGACTCGCCGTAAAGATCACCCAATTGGGTGCCGTCGAACCGACGCTCGATTACCGTCCCGACTCCGAGCTGGTCTCGCCTCTCGGCGAGCCCGCTGCCGTCTTTAAGAAGACGTGGAAGGCGTCGGCTACGGAGCGAGCGGCTGGCGAGCACCGCCCGAGACGCCTGACCGCGACGGCCGACTTCGTGGCGGACATCGACTCGATGGTGAGCTACCGGGCGGCACCGGGTCAGCTGACCTGCGAGCGAGATCGCCTCGTGTTCGAGGTCGAGCCGGAGCTGCGAGAGTCCTACGGCCTCTTGATGGCGCGTCGAGACAACGGGGACCTGTACTTCTGGCTCGTGCCCCGCTGAGATTCCTTCTTCCGTCGTGATCCGAGATCCGAGTCTCGTTCAATCGAACGGGACTCGGACCTCGAGATCCGATCGGAGGTCGATCGTTCTTGTTGTCGGTTCGCCCGAATTCGGTGCCCACACGAGGTCAAATCTGCCAGAGAATAGTCGGTATCGAGCGAGCCAGCCGGAATTCGCATTGCTGCCATTGAGGTCAAAGGAATCGCAGAACTCACCCTCGGCTGTACGAATCGTCAGCTTGCCCGTCATTCCTGCGGTCAGCCTCCCGACGGCGAGGGTCAGAAGATGATGCTCGGAGCTGACCTCGACGACATCTGGTCCAAGAGGAGTGCTCGAATACTCCCTGACGACCAATCGCCACCTGGGATCTGCGTTTATCAGGTCGGCGGCTTCCTGATGTGCTTGCGGCATGTAGAGGACCGTGAGGATTTCCTCGGGCGTCTCGATCACGGTCGCTGTAGTTCCACTGGCATCGATGGGGACGACGCGCCTGCGGTTCCTGTCCTTCCCCGACAGGAACAGCGTTCCGTGGGTCACAGCACCGGCATCGGACCGAAGAGTGAGACTGAAGTCTCCGAGCGGACTCAAGGCAATCACACCGAGTTCCGACTCCCGACCCAGGTCGACCTGTATCCTTTCGATCTCGTAGCCGGCCAGCTCGATCTCGAGCATGCCACCGATCGGAACGAGATCCGAAATCCGCCAGCCAGGGCTGCCCTCTCGAAGTGACTCCGTCAGCGTTTGTCCCGATCCCCGGCAGCTCAGGTAGGTCAATCGAACGCTCGGGCGCTCCAGCAGCTCTTGACGACTCAGCGCATCTTCCAGCCGAAAAGTCAGGGCCGTCAGCTTCGCCCGAACCGTCTCCAAGTCCACGATCATCTCGAGCTCGCCCTCGGGTGGACCGGTCAGCACGACATGGCTCAGCGGTGTCGTTCCGAGGACGGCCGACAGGGTGATGGGCCAGGAGTCCGTCAACAAATGAACGACAGACCTGTATTCACCCCTCGCCGATTGCTCGGAGGCAACAAACCGGCTGATTCGATTGTCCCGAACGAAACGATCGGGGCGTTCTCCGTCGAGTGGGAATGAGACCGGTGGATCCTGCCCCGGGGTTGCCAAAACACTGACGTGCTTCCAGGAAAGATGGGTCGGCAATCCCACCTCGTAAGCTTGCATCATGGCGTCCTCGAGACTCTCTCCGGAGGACGTCACCAAGCGTACGGGAATGACCAGGCGGGAACCGACGTGCAGTCGGATCAGGCTCTTGTCCGAGCCGGCCTCGGCCTCCCAGTCCAAAGCTCCTCTCAGAAACTCGTGCTCGATCGTCAGGCGTCCCTGATCGGAATGGAGCTCCTCAAAACGGAACGCCCCCGATGGATCCGTCGTCGCACGGGCCGACCATCCGTCGGACGAATCGAATCGAATCGTTGCATCGGAAGTCTTCCACCGAGTCGTTGTCGGGTCGTAGAGGTGTCCCATGAGAGTCGTGGGCTCCGAGTTCGGCGGAGTGGCACCCGGTGGGATTGACGACCCCGGCTCGCTCGAAGGCGTCGGCTCTCGGATGTCTGCGGTCGGGGCCTGATCGCGGACCAATTCGGTGCCACGACCCAAGGCACTTCCAGCCGGCATCGACGCCACCTTCACCTCGTCCGCCGCATCGACCCGCTCGCTGCCGATGAACTGCAGACCGACCCAGGCCGATCCGCCCAGGAGCAGCAAGCTGGCCGCGATCAAGCCCGCCACCTTGGCCGACGAGTGGACCAGTGTCGGAGCACCGACTTCGGCCGTCGTGGCCGCCGCGTTGCTCTCGCGCACGATCGCCAGCAGCTCCGGCATCGGGAGCAACGGCATCAGCGCTGCCATCCAGACCGCTCGGTTGTCCTCGTTCGCCGCGTCCAAGTCGAGGCGAAGCTGAATGAGGCCCTTTTGAAGCCGAGATTTGACGGCCTCGAGCCCGATTCCCAGCTTCCTTGCGATCTCCGGGCGAGAGAGACCGTCGTAGAACTTCAGAATCAACGTTTCCCGGTAGATGTCCGGCAACGCCAGGAGCCGTTCGACCACGATCTTGTGCTGTTCGAGACGCGCCGCCGAGCTCGTCGCGCTCTCGCACTGTTGCAAGTGACGCGACAAGAAGTCCGCGCCGATGCGCTCCTGCTTCCGCGCGACCGTCTCCTGCTTCTCGATTCCTCGCAGCATGAAGTTGTAAATCACTCGGCGGAGCCAACCGCGAATCTCGCCCTCTTCCCGACCTCGAGGGGGTGTTGCCAGAAAGGCCATCACTGCCTCCTGCACCGCGTCCTGGGCCAAATCCGGATCCTTGAGCAGCGACATTGCCACTCGCCTCATGAAGTCGCCGTGCTCCACGAGAAGGTCCGGATCGATTCCCTCGTGTGAGAGATCAGGCTCGGAGCCACTCTCTCGCTCCGGATGAGGCTCGGGTTCGTACTTGCTCATCTTGGCTTCCACCTCACGTCATTCAGGACGCAGTAGACGTCTCGAGTGCAGTCGACCCAGCTTATCTCATCGCCTGTCTCTCACTCCAGAGATCGATGAGAAGGGACAATGGGGGTCATCTTTCTCCCGCGGCACTCTCCCCAGAGGACGCGCTTCGGCGGACCGTCTCCTAAACAGAAGCCCGGCCTCGCCTTGGGAAAGGGACCCGCCCTCCGGGTCCAGGCGAGGTGCGAAAAAATTATCTCGGAGCGAATTTTTTCGCTCTCATTCTGCCGATGAGCTCGTTCAATGAGGCGAGCCGATGATCACGCGGACTCGATTTCTTCGAGGAGACCCATGACCAAAGAACGCGATCTCAGCCGCCGCGAGCGGCAGATCATGGACATCGTCTACGAGCTCGGCCACGCCACCGCCGCCGAGATCCTCGACCGGCTCCCCGACCCGCCCAGCCCCTCGAGCGTCCGGACGATGCTCCGCATCCTCGAGGAGCGTGGACACCTCCGCCACACCCAGGACGGTCCTCGGCACATCTACCATCCGACCGTCCCGCGCACACGAGCCAAGCGGTCCGCCTTGCGACACGTGCTCAAGACGTTCTTCGAGAACGAGGTCGAAGGCGTCGTCGAGACTCTCCTCGATCTCGAAGGGGAGCGCCTCTCCCCCGAGCAGGTCGAACGACTCGCCGAGCTCATCGAGAAGATGCGGCAGGAGGAGTCGTCATGACGCCGATGCACATCGACGGCCTGTGGCTCGCCGACACCGCACTCAAGGTCTCTCTCGTCTTGATCGTGGCGTTCTCGACCTTGCCGTTTCTCGTGCGAGCGGCCGCTCGCACGCGAGCGCTTGCCTGGACGACGACGTTGCTCGCCGTATTGCTCATCCCGGCGACCGGCGCCCTACCGAGCTGGCACGTGCCGGTCCTCTCGTGGCCGACGCGCGCCGAGGCGACGGAGCCCTCCGTCGCCGTCGCGAGCGAGGAGGCACCTCGAGCGGAGATGACCGAGTTCCCGGCACCGTCTCATCCCGAGCCCCTCGAGCCACCGAGCGAGCCTGTCTCTCAGAACCGCGTGACGCACGACCAAGAGGTGATCGCTGTCGACGCGTCCACTTGGATCGCGGGATCTTGGGCCATCGGGACGACGGTCCTCCTCGCGATGCTCCTCCTCAGCTTGACCATGGCCGGCCGCTGGCGTCGGCGAGCGCAGGACGTGTCCAGCCCGACTTGGCGCAACGATCTCGAGCGACTGCGTCGACGACTGAAGCTGAGCCGAACGGTCGAGCTTCGCAGCGGGGACCACGTCGCCGGGCCGCTCACCTTCGGACACTGGCGTCCCGTCATTCTCTTGCCTCCCGATCACGCGAATTGGTCCGCTGAGCGACGCGAGATCGTCCTGCTCCATGAGCTGGTTCACGTGCGACACGGCGATTGGCTGGCTCAGCTGGCGGCTCGAATTGCCCGAGCCATCTACTGGTTTCACCCCCTCGTCCGAGCCGCCGTCCAACGATGGCAGACCGATCGCGAGCTCGCCTGTGATGCGGCCGTCGTCGCGGCCGGCATTCGCGCCTCGACCTATGCCTCTCAGCTCCTGGCACTCGCGAGCGTGGAGACGCCTCGCCGTCGCGTGTCCGGCATTGGGCTCTGGATGGCACACCCCTGCAAACTGGAAGGAAGAATCATGGCATTGAAGAAGAACGCTCAGCGCGTGACCTCGAGGAGATCGTCCCCGTGGGGATGGTTGACGCTTGGCGTGCTGACGGCGGTCGGGCTGGGCACGCTCCAGCCCTGGGCGCAGGCGGACGACGAGCGCGTACTGTGGACCAGCGAGTCCGGCGAACGGGTCGTCTGGGTCACCGAGGACGATGGATCCACGCGGTATCTCGTGATCGTCAACGAGGACGGCGGCGAGATCGAGCGCTTCCTGATCGAGGTCGCTCCGAAGGCGAAGAAGGATCGAAAGTCCGCGCGCACTTTCTGGCGTACGACCGGAGGCGATGACCAAGGACGCTACGAGGTCGTCGATGAGCTCGATGCCCATGAGGAGTACCTGAAGGCCGACGGCGAGGGTCGATGGCACGTTACGACCTCCAGCGATGGCGGCCTCACGACCTGGACGTCGGGTGCCGAAGGCCAGCACGAATCGAAGGTGCTGCACTTCGGTGACGAAGACGTCGTCCTTCACGACTCCGGGGACGAAGGCTCGAGCCGGCAGCGTCAATACACGCTCCAATTCGACCCGAGCGAGAGTGCTGGCCAGCGAGGCGCGGTCACGATCGTCGAGGACGACGGCCTCCATACCTACAAGGTGCACGACCCCGAGCTGCACGAGGACGTTCACGTCGAGGTACATGATTCGAGCTCCCACCAAGACGTACGCATCCACGAGGGTGAGAGTCACAAGACGTATCGATTCGCCCCGGGTCAAGAGGGCCGGCACATCATCCGCCTCGATGACGGCGACGTGCGTGACTTCGATTCCGATTCGAAGGGCAACTTCTACTTCCGCTCCGACGACGGAAGCGTGCGCTATCTCGACGCCGACAATGGCGGAAACGTCGACTTCCGCTCCGACGACGGCAACGTTCGCTATCTCGATGTCCAATCCGGCAACGAGGTCCATTTTGGAGACGGCGAGAGCCACAACGTCTTCATCGTCGACGACGATGGCAGCGTCCGACGCTTCCGACCCGGCGCGTCGACGCAGGAAAAAGGAAAGCGGGCACCGAAGCAGAAGGCGAAGAAGGCCGCTCCGAAGCGTCGCACTCTCGTCACCCGCCCGTCTCCCCCGAAGGCAGTGCCTCACCCGGCTCACGCGCCGCAACCGGCACACCCCGCACACCCCGCACATCCGCCACACTCCGAGCCCCCAGCACACCCCGCGCACGTGCCGCATCCCGCGCTGCCGGCTCACCCGTCACCAAGAGCTTTCCCGGCGCGGCCGACCGCGCCGTTCGGTCAGCCTCACGGTCACGACAATGATGACGATTCCAGCGGGCGCAAGATGGCTCCTTCTCATCGCACCCTGACTCGAGGCGAGGGCAAGTGGATCTTCGTCGGCCCCGACGGAAAGAAGCTCCCGGGCGCTCACTTTGCTTCCCCGAATGAGCGACGCATCGTCATCGACAGCGATGGACGCGTGATCGAGTCGGGGTCCTCCGAAGTCCCGCATGCGGAGCACTTCTATCGCTCGAAGACGATCGTCGTCGATCCTCAGGGACGGCCGCTCCCTCCGGTACCGTCCAAGGCTCCCCGAACCGAACGGTATTTCCGTCCCGGCTCGAAGACACTCTACGTCGATCCTCAGGGGCGACCGCTGAACCCTCTTCCTTCGGGAGGACACGACCAGGTCATCGTGATCGACCCGAGTCAGTCCGGGCAGCGCCTTCGACTGCTCCCGAAATCGACGAAGCAGGCGATTCGCTTCGACTCGCCTCCGAAGAAGAAGAAGAAGAGCAGCGCAGACAAGCGCTCGAAGAAGCGAGTGCGCACCGAGATCATGCCGTAATCGACGGAACGAGACCTCGACGGTCGCGGGCCTTCGGCGAGCGCCGAAGGCTCGCTCTCTTGGTTCCCACTACTTGGAGCCGTCGATGATGCCCTTGAGCATGTATTGCGAGTAGGTCTCGACGATCAAGCCTCCCGAGGCGGCCGCCTCGAGCTTCATCAACAGACCGCGAACCTCGACCGGCTTCGGGTGACACAGCAGCATGACGCCGCAGACATCGCTCGGTTGTTTGGCTTCGGGAACCAATCGACCTGCCAAGCCGATGAGCTCCGGAGCCTTCACCTGCAGCTCCTGGCACAGGGCCGTCATCTGCTCTGCCGCGGCCTTGGGACCGGTCTTCGTGGCTCTCCGTACGACGACGATCACGTACTCCCCGAGCTGGTAGGGCTCGAGCGGAAAGTGCGTCTTTCCCACGACCCGTTCGAACGGAAGCGCCCGCAAGCTGAGGTAGCCTTCGACCACGAACGGATCGGCCTCGAACTCCGCCGCGAGACGACGGCGGTCGGCGACCTTCATCAAGACGATGCCACGCGCTTTCGGGTGCTTGGCGAGAGGACCCGCCAGCAGATTGATCTTCTCGTTCCCGAGCCGTGTGAGATTGTCGAGGTGTGCCCTCTGCCTCTCCACCGATGCCTCGGGTGTCAGCGGGACCTGGCTCTCACCGGTGTCGAGAAAGACGAACAACTCACGCGTGATCGGGGGCGCGTCGGGTGCCTTCGGCTTCTCCTGAAGTGACGACGACGCCAAGGCGATCCAGAGGGGGTCAGGACAAGCATCGCAAAGGCTCCCGCGGGCTTCGAGCTCTCGGCGGCCCTCCCGAGAGGGTCGCGTCGAGGCACCAGCTCGCCGCGACTTTGAAGGAATGAACACGGGCGGCCTGCGTCGACCTTCTGTGAGACAAGGAACCGCCGACGAAAAGAAGCGGTGCCGCCGACGAAAAGACAGGGAGCGGCTCTCATCGAGTCCGCGGTGCGACATCGAATCCACTCTCTCATCGATGGGATTCCATCGATGCACGGCCCGACCTCCACCTCCGAGAACAGAACGCCGGTATGACGAGCTCCGTTCGTGTCTCTGTTCGACGCTCAACGCTCGCCGGAGGTCCCGTTCTTTGGGGTCAACCGGACGTAGTCGACTCCTACCATGTAGGCTTTGATCGCCTGAGGGTGCGCACCGACGACCTCGATGCCGAATCGGCGCGGGCCCTCGGAGAGCTCGACGGCCTTGAAGGTCAGCACGCCGGTCGTGATCACGTCGGGTGAGTTGAAGAGGTCGATGGGTCCGCCGAGCGGCTCCTCGTCGATTGAGAGCAGCACGACGCCGTAGTCGCGGGCCCGCGTCAGAACGACGTCGACGTCGTAGACTCCGGCGCTCGGCACCGGCAGCTCCAGGACGAGTCGATCCCCCGGCTTTCCGCCCGTCCACCAGAGGTGATCGGCGTTGCTCCAGCGATCGGCCGCGAAACCTCCCATCTTCTGACTTCCCACATTGCCGCCCGACTTCTCGAGAATCTTCATCTCTTCGCCTTCGAGAGCGCCAGCGACGACGCCGCTCTTCGCGTCGATCGGCGAGCGCGGTCCTCGCACCGGCACCTGAGTCGGACTTCGAAGATAGGCGACCAGGTCGACGACGTCGCTTTCTGCGAACGAGTCGAGCAGGCCCTCGGGCATCACCGACACACTCTGGAGCTGGCGCTCTTCGATCTCGCTCTTCGGCACCACGACCGTGTCGTTGAGTGTCCGCAGTGTCAGCGCGCTGTCGGTCTCCTTGCGGAGCAGACCCGAGAGGATGCGGCCGTCCTCCGTCCATACGACGGTCGACCGGTAGTCGTTGCCGAGGACCGCGCTGGGGTCGAACACGTTCTCGAGTAAGTAATCGAGATCGGCACGATTGGAGCCGGTGATGTCGGGGCCGACCTCCTCGCCTTCACCAAACAGCGTGTGGCAAGTGGCACAGGTCTCCTGAAAAAGCAGCCGTCCGTGGCTGGCATCGGTCTGCTTCGACCGGGCCACCAACGCTTTCGTCTCAGTGATGCGAGCCTTCTTGTCCGCTCCCGCCTCACGGACCTCGCCCCACACCTCGACCACTCGGCGATCGAGCGTCTCGTCGCGGAGCTCCCGAAGTGCGCGCACGTGATAGGCGTGCAAGTCAACACTCGGCACATCACCGCGCTGGATCGCATCGAGGAGCGCGGAGGCATAGATCGGCCTCGAGACGAGCGTCGTGACGGCGTCGCGCTTCTCATTGGCATTCAGCTCGTCGTACCGCGCCAAGATGGCCGCCGGCGTTCCGGAATGCGACGAGAGCGCCAGCGCACGCAACGCCAGACCACGCAGCGCAGGCTGACCGAGCACCGATTGAAACGCAGACGCCGCTTCCGGATCGCGCGCCTGCACCAGAAACTCGAGAGCCTGCTTCCGCTTTCCGAGTGAAGCCTCGGTCCCGGACAGAACGGATCGGAGACGAGGAAGGATACGGCGATCGCCGAAGGCGATGGCGACCTGGTCGGCCTGATCGCGCACGGCTTCATCTGAGTTGGCGAGCAATGCTTCGTAGGCCTTCGTCCAGGCCGGCGGCATCTTCAGATCCGCTCGCCCCCCGAATGCCTCGAGCATCTCGGCGAGGATCATCGCGCGCCGCTCGTCGGATCGCGCCTTGCTCAAGGCAGCGACGACGGCATCGATTGCGTCCGCATCCGAGGCGGCGCGCCGCGTGATGAATCGCGTGAGCAGCGGAATGCGGGCCTCGTTCGCCATCCTCATCGCACGAGCCGTGTCCTTCAGGACCAAGGGCTCGACGCCGTACCAGATCATGAGCGGCAGGTTGTGGTCCTCGGCATCTTCGGCATGCTGTGCCAGGCCGGCGGCGATGCCCCAGCGCTGATCGAGCGGAAGACGCTGCAGAGCGCTGGTCAGGGCGAGCCGAACCGGGGCCGCGTCCTCGTCGCGCGCCATCTTCTCCAGCTGCTCGAGGCCGGCCGCATCGATTGCTCGGTCTTCTAGGTCGAGCTGAATGCCCCAAGCGCGGATGTCCGGCTCGGCATCGTCCCTCAGCTTCCTGAAGTCGGCGGCCGTGAGTGCGCCTACGACATGCAAGGTCCAAAGTGCTCGGAGGCGTTTCGGCGTTGTCTGGCCGGAGGCCGCCAGCTTGCGAAGCGCGGCCGGTACGCTCGCCGCGAGCCGACCTTCGGCCGCTCGCTGCTGGAGCGACTTGCGGCTCATGCGGACCTGCCACTCATTGTCGTGCGCTTGCAGCGCGGCGAGGGTGAGGTCGTCGAGCTTGGCGAGGTCGACCTTTCGCCGCCTCACGTCGCCATAGCTCACGTTGTAGACGCGCCCGTTCGAGCGGTCCCAGATCTCGGGGTCGCTCCGATGGCAAGCGTTCTTGTCGTACCAGTCGATGAGGAACACCGATCCGTCGGGTCCGGCGCGAAGATTGATCCCGCGGAACCAGCGGTCGTTGGCCATCAGAAAGTCGGGCGAGTGCCGGCCGACGTAACCCGACCCTTCGGGAACGAGCTCGTCGCAGTTGATGCGATTGCCGTGGATGTTGGCGAAGAAGAGCTGGTTGCGATAGCGCTCGGGCCAGTTGTTACCGAGGTAGATCATCGCGCCGCAGTGCGCGTGCCCGCCGCCGGCGTCGGACGTGCTCTGTGGCACATCGGGCTCATGCCCCCACCAAGCGTGGTCCTTGATATTGCCCGCGTAGTGCGCGTGATCGGCAATCGTCTTGATGTCGTCGAAGACGTACTGGTTGAAGTGCGTGCCGCCTTGCCGGTGGTAGCGAGCACCTTGGATGACGTGAAAGAGGTGCGGGATGACGCAGGCCGTGATGAAAGCGTGTCCACGGTCGTTGAAGTCGACGCCCCAGGGATTGCTCGAGCCCCAGGCGAAGACCTCGAACTCGTGCCGGACCGGATGATAGCGCCACACCGCCGCGTTCACGGGAGTGCGATCGGCGTCGGGCGTGCCTGGCTTGCCAACCTTCGAGTGCGTGAAGACGCCGTGGCAGCCGTAGAGCCAACCGTCGGGCCCCCAGTTGAAGGCGTTCAGCGTCTCGTGCGTGTCCTGGTACCCGAATCCATCGAGCAGGATCTGGGGCGCGCTGTCGGGGCGATCGTCGCCATTGCGATCCGGGATGAACATGAGGTACGGCGCCGCGCCCACCCAGACTCCGCCGAAGCCGACCTCCATCCCGCTGACCAGATTCAGGCCCTCGGTGAAGACCTTACGGGAGTCGAGCTTCCCGTCGCCGGTGGTGTCCTCGAGGATGACGATCTTGTCTTTGCCCTCTCCCTCCGGCGCACGCTGTGGGTATGTGTGGGCTTCGGCCACCCAGAGCCGTCCGCGCGCGTCGAAGGCCATCGCGATCGGCTGATGGATCTGCGGCTCGCCTGCCGCGAGCTGGACCCGGAAGCCGGACGGAGCCGTCATGTGCGCGGCGGCCTCTTCGGGCAGCAGACCCGAGCGCAGTGCCGCCGGCACCTTGGGCTGTGCGTCCTGCCACTCCTCCTTCGTCACCGCGACCTTCTCGTGAGTGAGGACGTGGCAGCCCTTCATGCCGCCGACGACGATGTCAGGGAGCCCGTCGCCGGTGACGTCGCCGACGTTGACTTGTCGACCGATACCCGCCTCGTCGTCCGCCCGGTAGGGGATCCAATCGACACCCGCCTCACCGCGCACGAGCTTGAACCAGTAGACGACCGCCCCGGCGTCCCACATCGGGCTCTGCTTGTGGTGCGACCAGTAGGTCTTGCCGGTGACGATGTCCTTCAGGCCGTCCCCGTCCATGTCGGCGAGGGCGACGCTGTGTGGCTCGGTGAAGAGGACGCCGTAACGATTGTCCTTGGGCTTCCAGCCCATGATGACGTGGCGCTCGAAGGTGATGCCGCCGTCCTCGGCCGGCTTCTGCTCGAACCAGGCCAGGCCGTACTCGTGCGCCTCGAGGCTGGTGATGACGTCGTGATCGCCGTCGCCATCGACGTCGTAGGCATACATCTCGGCGCCACCCTTCGGCGCGAACGTGAACTCGTGGAAGGTCCACATCGGGCCGTCGTTCACGCTCTTGGGCTGCTGGAGCCAACCATGCTGCGTAAGCACGTCTTGCCGGCCGTCACCATCGACGTCGCCGACGCCGAGCCCGTGGCCGAACTGCTTGGTCGCGATCGACTCGGAGATCGGATGAAACGTCCAGCGCTCGAACGGCTTCTTTGAATCGATCATCGCATAGCCGAAGCGCCCATCGCGCGTGCAGACGAGCTCGGGTGTCGCGTCCCCGACGATCTGCGTGAAGTGGGGAGACTCGTTCGAGACCCAATCGAAGACCTCGTGCTTCGCCCAGTGCGCGCCTTGCCCCGAGGCGCCTGGGTTGCGATAGACGTAGGCCGGCTTCGAAGGGAACCCGACGACGAAGACGTCTCGCCAGCCATCGCCATCGAAGTCGTAGACCCAGGCAAAGAAGTGATCCGCGTAGCCATTCACGTTCTGCGGAACGGGCGGATATATCTCGTGCGCCGTCTTCCAGTCGGGCCCCGCGTACCAGTGCGGGCCGTAGACGACATCCATCTTTCCATCGTTGTTCAGGTCGCCCCACCCCGCGCCTTCCGAGAAGTAGGTCCCGGTGAGCTGATGTCGTTCGAAGCGATGCAGGGAGAGTTCTTGGGCGGAAGCGGTCGGCAGCCAAGCGGCCGCAACGAGCGTCACGAGGACGAGGGCAGTACGGTTCACGGCGGTTCTCTCGCTGAGGGTTGGGCCGGAGGGTCGAGGGCGAGCTCGAAGAGCGCTTCAGGCTACGCCAGAGCGACGAAGCGAGCAAGAATGAGACGCGCACCCTGGAAGCACTTGCCTTCAGGAAATCAGGGCTCATTCAGGGCATTCGGGAGCCACTCGACCTCCCAAGACGCCTGCTGCGGCCCCCCGGGCGGTTCAGGTGGGACCACAGCAAGAGCGTGCTTCCCTTCGAAGTCCACGTGGTTCTGTTCTTCACCACGGGGCAGCCTTTCCCCCATGGTATTCTGGGTGACCCAGCAAGAAAAACTGAGCGGGGACCACGCGTTGACATTCGGCCAACTTCGGCCGTCACGATTCGGTCGCCTCCTCTAAGCCGCATTCCTCACCAGCCATCTACTGCGGCGCCGAATCTACCCATGCCTGCTGCGTCAAGCTTCCTGCGCCGCCTCGACGACCTGCAGCGAGGTCGACTGCGGCGTGCTCGGTCGCTTTCCTTGCATCCACGGGCATCTTCGACGCCTCGCGACGATG
>JAJDCO010000097.1 GCA_029260795.1 Planctomycetota bacterium
CATCTACTGCGGCGCCGAATCTACCCATGCCTGCTGCGTCAAGCTTCCTGCGCCGCCTCGACGACCTGCAGCGAGGTCGACTGCGGCGTGCTCGGTCGCTTTCCTTGCATCCACGGGCATCTTCGACGCCTCGCGACGATGGCTGGTGAGAAATGCGGGTTAGCCCGCGACTTCCTGAGCCTTGCGCTCACTCGCCGGCAGCGTCCGCCTCGGAGCGCTGCTCGAGAATGTGGTGAGCGGCGGCGAGCAGGTCGTCGCAGATTCTGTCGACTGCCTGGGGGTCCTTCGCGACCTGCCGCTCCGACTCGGCACCCTTGCCGGTTCGGACGAGGATTCGGCAGCAGCCCGTGTCACCCGCGACTTCGAGGTCGCGCAAAGTGTCGCCGATGACGTACGACCTTGAAAGATCGAGGTCGTGCTCGGCTTGCGCGCGCTCGAGCATGCCCGGCGCCGGCTTGCGACACGAGCAGCTCGTGCGATACGGAGGCGATCCCTCGGTCGGGTGATGCGGGCAGTAGTAGAAGGCGTCGAGCTCGGCACCGTTCTCGCGCAAGCGATCCTGCAGATGCTCGTGCATGGCGTGGAGGATCTTCTCGGTCAGGTAACCGCGCGCGATGCCCGACTGGTTCGTCAGCACGATGAGACGGTATCCCGCCTCCCGCAGCAGGCGCAGGGCTTCGGGGACGCCCGCCAGCACGTGCACGTCCTCGACGCGTCGCGGGAAGTGGATGTCTTCGATGAGAGTACCGTCTCGGTCCAGGAAAACGGCTGGCTCCGCAGGGCTCATGCACCGTCCTTTCACTTCTGCGTCCCGCTCGGCAGCCCGCCGGCGAGTCGGGTGGCCGCTCCGGGGGCCTCCTGATAGAATGCCGCCCTCTGACTTCGGCTCACTCTGTCGGTCCTACGGGATCCGGGGGCCGCCGTCGAGAAGGTTTTTCAACCGAAGCGGTCGGCAGGCGTCCTCGGGGAGCCCCGATCGACGACGCGAATCATTCGGCCTCCGGCCCGCTCGAAACCCGAGCGAACCCACTGAGAAAGGACGAGCGAGCGATGAGTGGCGTGGTGTTGGGAGTGATCGGCGGCAGCGGCCTGTACGAGATGGAAGGTCTCGAGGACGTCCGCTCGATTCGGCTCGAGACGCCTTTCGGCGATCCGAGCGACGAGTACGTGACCGGGACGCTCGAAGGACATTCCTTGGTCTTCCTACCGCGTCATGGCCGCGGGCACCGCATCGGTCCCTCGCAGCTCAACTTCCGCGCCAACATCTGGGGCATGAAGAAGCTGGGCGTGAACTTCCTCTTGTCGATCAGCGCTGTCGGCAGCATGCGCGAGGACATCCGGCCCGGGGACCTCGTGGTCGTGGACCAGTTCCTCGATTGGACGCGGCACCGGGCGAGCTCGTTCTTCACCGACGGCATCATCGCTCACGTGCTCTTTGCGGACCCCGTCTGCCCAACAATGGCCGGGTGGGTCTACGACGCTGGCGTCGAGACCGGAGCTCGCATGCACCAGGGAGGCACCTACATCTGCATGGAAGGCCCCCAGTTCTCCACTCGCGCTGAATCGAATCTCTATCGCTCCTGGGGTGTCGACGTCATCGGCATGACGAACGTCCAAGAAGCCAAGCTCGCCCGCGAAGCCGAAATGAGCTTCTCGACGCTGGCGCTGGCCACCGACTACGACTGCTGGCACGAAGGGGAAGACGACGTCACGGTCGAGGCCGTGCTGGCAATCGTGAAGGCGAACGCCTCTCGCGCAAAGGCGCTGATTCGTGGAGTCGCAAAGCGCTTGCCCGCGACCGCCGATCTTCCTGCACACCATGCGCTCGAGAACGCCATCATGACCGATCCGGAGCGGATCCCGGCCAATACGCGAAGGGCTCTCGACATCATCATCGGGCATCGGCTGCCCAAGTAGGCTCGTCCGGAAGGCGGACTTCCTGAACTCGGACGCCCAGTCCGGAGGGCGGACTTCAGTCCGCTGCATGGGCCGGATTCTCGACAGGTCCGCGGACGTCTCGTCCAGCGATCGCCGACTCGTCCCCGGGTGTGGCGCGACGAGACGTCCGGCGGTGCGCCGACGTCGCATCGCTCTCGCTGCAGCCCGCGACCTCCCACCCGAATGAATTCGGGCCTCCGAGGGGACGGTCTGAAAGCAGCTCGTCTCAGCAACGAGAGGATTCCGTCCACTGGATGGGCCTCCGGAGGATTCGACGCGCGGTCATCGATCGGGGTCTCTAGGTCGACGATGCGGGCGAGATCTTGAGATCGCCGATCACGACCAGACGGCAGGCGAGCCGATCACCGGGCTCGGCTCCGAGGATGAGCACGGTCTCCTGCTCGAGGCGAGTGGCAGGCGAAGTCTCACCCTCGACTCGGACGAGGCACGTGCCGCACGTTCCGCGACGGCAGCCGAACAGGAGTGAGACCTCGAGGTCGCGGACGAGGTCCTGCAGCAAGGTGCCAAAGGGAACGTCGCGAACGATGCCGTCCGCAACGAACTCAACTCGGCAGCTTGGACGCTCAGCCGAGCTGGAGGAGCTCGCGAGCATTCTCGCTCAGGATGCGGCGCTTGAGGTCGGCGTCGAGTGGCAGTGCCCAGAAGTCGTCGATGTTCTTTCGCAGATTCCGAACACCGGGACTCGGCCAATCCGAGCCGAAGAGGGTGCGGTGGGCGATCTCGTCCAGGCGCGGGAAGTAGTCGAGCAGCTTACGCGGGGGAACCCCTGACAGCTCGAGGTAGATGTTCGGATGGCGGCGCATCAGAAAGAAGGACTGCGTCATCCAAAACGGCCGTCCACCTTGGGCGAGGATGATCTGAAGCCTCGGGAAGTCGATGGCGACATCGTCGAGCGCGAGCGGGTCGCCGTACTTCCATCGGGCACCCGGCACGATCGAGGTGCCGGTCTGGAACATGATCGGGATCTTGGCGTCTTCGCACTTGTGGTAGAGCACCTCGAGGCTGGCGTAGTTCTCGTCGTCCCGATAAGCGTTTGGGAAGAACCCCTGGTGCGTCGGATGGATGATCAAGAACCGGATGCGAAGATCCTTGACGAGGCGATCGAACTCGGCGGCCATGCTGCCGATGTGCCGCGGATGAATGGACCCGACGGGGAGCAGGCGATCGGGAGCGACCGAGCAGTACTGTGAGACCCAGTCGTTGACCTCGGACGTAAAGCCCATGAGCTCGGGGCTGGGGTAGTTGATGAGAGCCGCTTGGCCGACCCCGATCTCGTCGAGGTAGGCCACGAGCTTCTTGGGCTCGTTGGCGATGGCCCAGAGATGGTCCATGTCGTCTCGGTCCGAGGCGAGATGCTCGAGGACCTCGGGTCGCAACATGGTCCACGGTTGAATACAGGCGTGGAGATCGATGACGTCCGTCGGACGTCCGTTCCTCTCGATCATAGACCCCTCCCAGTTTCTAAATACGCGCTCGTACGGAGGATCAGCTCCAATCGTAGAACCCTTCTCCCGACTTCTTGCCCAGCTTACCCGCCCGAACCATTTGTCGCAGGAGCGGTGGGGCTTGATACTGGTCTCCCCCAATCTCGCGATGCAGATGATCGGCGATCGCGAGGCGGACGTCCAATCCGACCAGGTCGGTCAGGCGGAGAGGACCCATCGGGTGATTGTATCCGAGCGTCATGGCCTTGTCGATGTCCTCGGGTCGGGCCACTCCCGCCTCGACCATCCGAATCGCCTCGAGGGCGAGGATCACACCCAGGCGCGATGTGGCAAAACCCGGGCTGTCCTTGACGATGATGACTTCCTTGCCCATGCGCTCCCCGACTTGACGGGCGAGCTCCAAGGTCTCGGTCGTGGTCTGAATCGCCGTGACCAGCTCGAGCAGCTTGAGAATGTGAGGCGGGTTGAAAAAATGCATGCCGATGACGCGGCTGGGATTGAGAGTTCCGGCCGCGATCTCGGTGATCGGCAGTGAAGAGGTGTTGGTCGCCAGCACCGTGTCCTCGCGGCAGAGCTGGCTGAGCCGCCCGAAGATCTCCTTCTTGAGCGAAAGCCGCTCGGGCGCGGCTTCCACGACGAGGTCCGCATCGTCGGTCGCGGTCTGGAGATCGACCTCGGTCCGGAGGCCGTTGAGCGTGGTCTGACGCTGATCCTCAGTGACCTTGCCGCGCTCGATGCCCTTCTGGAGGTTGGCGTCGACGAAGCGCCGGGCTGCGTCCAGTCGCTCGCTGTCGATGTCTTGGAGTCGGACCTCGAAGCCGGACATGGCGGCGACCTGAGCGATTCCGTGACCCATCGTGCCGGCTCCGAGCACGGCGATCCGGCGCACTTTCATGATCGACCTCCCGACTGCTTCTCCAAGAACGCCCGCATGCGGCGTTGCTTCTCCTCGGACTCGAACAGAATCGCTTGGCCGAGATTCTCGACTGCGGACGTCGCCGCGGAGCCGCCTTGGGCGGCGGCATTGATCGCGACCTTGGCCACTCGCAGGGCGAGGGGGTCCGCTTCGAGGATGCGCTCGACCAGCCGCGCTCCCTCGTCCTCGAGCGACGCGTCCGACACGACGCGATTGACCAGACCGATCCGATTCGCCTCCGCGGCGTCGAGGATCATCATGGTGAAGATCATCTCCTTGGCCTTGCCGATTCCGACCAGGCGCGGGAGTCGATGTGTTGCGCCCGCCCCGGGAATGATGCCGAAGCGCGCCTCGGTTTGGCCGATCTTCAACGTGTCCGAAGCCAACCGAATGTCGCTGGCCAAGGCGAGCTCGCAGCCGCCTCCGAGCGTGTATCCTCGCAGCAGCGTGATGACGGGCGCCGGGAAGCTCTCGACCTTTTGAAAGAGCGAGGCGTTGATGGCGCGTAGCGCGTCGAGCCGTTGGCGCTTCTCCAGCTCGTTGAGATCGGCGCCGGCCGCGAAGTGCTCTCCCTCTCCCTTGAGAACGAGTGCTCCGATCGAGTCGTCCGTCATCAGTTCGTCGAGAGTGCGATGGAGCTCCTGCACCATGGTGAGGTTGATGGCATTCATTACCTCCGGTCGCTCGAGCACGATGGTGGCGATCGGTCCCGCACGCTCGAGGCGCAGGGTGTCGCATTCACTCATGGGAGGGTTTCCTCAAGGGTTCTCGGAGGTTGGGCGAGTGGGGTGCGGTCGGGGGGAGGAAGGCTGGAGGCCCGCGCCGACGGAGAGACGGCGCGGGCGAGAACGTGCGGTCAGGCGCCCTTGAAGTGCGGCGCGCGTTTTTCGACGTAGGCCTTCAACCCCTCGGACGCATCCGAGCTTTGGAAGAGCTGCTGCTGCAGCTCGCGCTCGAGGGCCAGGGCGTCCTGGAACGGGATCTCGGCTCCCGTCTGGCAGGCTCGCTTGATGCGCCCGACGGCCTTGGCGGCCTTGTTCGGTGGCACGAACTGCTTGGCGAACGTCATCACTTTGTCGAAGAAGCCCTCCGACTCGTAGATGTCCTGAATGAGGCCCAGCTCATGAGCCTCTTCGAACTCGAGGAGTCGACCGGTCACCATCAGCTCGATGGCGCGGGCCTTTCCGACCACTCGCACCAGTCGCTGCGTTCCGCCCGTGCCCGGAAGCACGCCCAGCTGGACCTCGGGCAGACCGACCTTGCCGGCGCCGCGGCTCGCGATCCGCATGTCCGCCGCCATGGCGATCTCGAGGCCGCCGCCGACCGTGTGCCCGTTCAGGGCCGCGATCACCAGCTTCGGCGTCTGCTCCAGGCGGCTCAGCGTCTCATTGGCGTGCAGGCAGAAGTAGTACTTGAACGTCGGATCGACGCTCGTGAGCATCTTGATGTTCGCGCCGGCCGAGAAGAACTTGTCGCCTTCACCCCGCAGCACGATCACGTGCACGTCATTGTCGAAGCGCGCCTGCAGGATCGCTTCGTCGAGATCGCGCATCATCTCGTGGGTGTAGGTATTTGCCGGCGGATCGTTCAGCTCGATCACCGCCACGCCACTGTCGGTGCGGTAGTTGACGAGCTTGTGCGCCATGACTTTTTCCGCCATCGTCTGAGTTCCTCCTGATTGATTTCGACATCGCTCCCCGGACGGACGATCGAATCCGTCGGGGGGTACCCGCTCGAACGACCTCGAGATGTCGGGGGTCGAGCGGGGCCGGGGGTGCCGGGGCCGGCGAGAAAGACCCCGAATTCTAGACCTTTGGACCGCAGTGTCAACGCTCGGGAGACGGACGAGACGGACGAGGGTGGAAGAGTCCACCGTCACGAGGAGCGCGACTTGGCCGGCCGTTCCGAGAGCGGAGAACCGAGCCGCGGTCAGGCGAACACCGCCGAGACCGCTGCGTGATCGGACGGCTTCTCGCCATCGAGCACTTTTCGCGTGTCCCGGTGAATCGACACCCCAGTGCAACGATCGGCCAGTGGCTTCGTGACGAGGATCAGGTCGATGCGGAGGCCATGATTGAAGCGGAAGGCTCCCCCTCGGTAGTCCCACCACGAGTAGAGTCCGCCCTCCTCGTGATGAAGCCGAAAGGCGTCGTGTAGCCCCCAGTCCTGGAACTCCTTCAGGGCAGCGTGCTCGTCCGGGTGGAAGAGGACGTTGCCCCGCCACTTGTCGGGAGCCCAGACGTCCCGGTCATCCGGTGCAATGTTGAAGTCACCGCAAAGCGCCAACGGCTGCCCGGCGTCGTGCTCACTCGCGAGCCACTGACGGAGCTGCCCCAACCACTCGAGCTTGAAGGCGAACTTCGGTGAGTCGACGGAGGATCCGTTGGGCACGTAGACGTTCACGACCCGAACGCCTCCGACCGTCGCGGCGATCAGTCGGCGCTGACAATCGGTCTCGTCGGTCGGGAAGGCGCGTTGCACACTCTCGATCGACTGCCGGGCCGCGATCGCCACGCCGTTGTAAGTCTTCTCGCCAAAGAACTCCACTTGGTAGCCGAGCTCGTCGAAAGTCTCTCGAGGAAAGCTGGCGTCTTCGACCTTCGTCTCTTGGAGGCAGAGCACGTCCGGCGCTTCCGTCTCCAAGAACTGGCGGAGCCGGTTCGGACGAGTGCGCAGCGAGTTGACGTTCCAAGTCGTGATCTTCATGGCGCGGTCAGGTTATCAGGTCGCTCGCCGGGTCGGTAGAGTCGCCGTCGCTCGGAAGCGTCGAAGTGCTCAACGCCCTCGCGCCGCGCTCTTGATTCGTCCCGCTCACGGCGTGGGCTCGGCGGCTCGGCGCCGGCTCAGCCAGAAGAGCAGCACGCCCACGCCGAGCGTCGCCAGAGCCTTGAGGACGCCGTCGAGGTTGCCTCGAACGCCATCGACGACCATCCAGGTCGTGAACGCCAGGAAGACCAGCGGCGGCAGGGGATACAGCGTCGTTCGGTACGGGCGTGGCAGGTCCGGCTCGCGACGACGCAGGATCATCAGGCCGAGCACGGCCAGCGCCGCCGACAAGCTCAGCGTGAACCCGATGTAGAAGAGCAGCTCACGAAACTCCGAGACGAGGACCATCGCGATGGCAATCGCGCCCTGCAGTGCGACGGCACGGGACGGGGCGCCCCGTCGGTTGAGCGGGCGCAGCAGCCCGAACAGTCGGTGGTGACGTCCCATCTCTCGGTACACGCGCGGGCCGGACATCACCATCGCGCTCACTGAGGACACGAGTGCGATCGCGATCCCAGCCGAGAGTAGCCGTCCCGCTCCTTCTCCGAACAATCGCCGCGCCGCGACGTCGCCGACCTCGATGATTCCTTGCATCTCCTGTGGTGAGAGCGCTCGCAGGAAGACGATGTTGAGGCCGACGTAAAGAGCCGTCACCAAGAGCGTGCCGCTCAGCAGCGCGCGAGGCAGCGTGCGCTCGGGCGAACGCACCTCGCCCGCGACGTAGCTGGCCGCGTTCCACCCGCTGTAGGCGAACACGACTTGGATCAGTGCCACGGCGAAAGTCGCTCGCGTGAGATCGGCTCCGAGAGTCGTCAGGTCGCCGAGCCTGGTCGGGCGGCTTGGTTCGACGAGGAAGGCACCCAGGATGAACACGAGGATCAAGGCGACCTTGACCACCGCGAAGCTCGTTTGAAGGCGAGTGGCATGATGGACGTCGAAGCCGTGAAGGACCGACAGCACCGAGACGAGTCCGATGGCCGCCAGGGGGGCTGGCACGCCGGGAACGAGCGCTCCCAAGTACTCGCCGAAGGCCAGTGACGAGAGCGCGATCGGGGCGGAGAATCCGGCGATCAAAGAGATCCAGCCCGCCAGGAAACCGAACAGCGGGTGGTAGATGCGAGAGAGGTAGAAGCTCTCGCCGCCGCTCTCCGGCAGGGCTGCCGCCAACTCCGCGTAGCAGAGGGCGCCACACAAGGCGAAGATGCCGCCCAGGATCCAAGCCGCGAGAAGGCCGGAGTCCGTGGTCGTCGTCTCCGACACCACGCCGCTCACCGTGAAGATTCCGGTTCCGATCATGCTCGCCGCGACCAGCGCGGTGGCGGTCAGCATGCCCAGTCGCCTCGGAGGCGTGTCAGGAGTAGGTCGTGCTTTCGGAGACTCGAGCACCTGTGTATCCTCGGCCGGCGCACTCGGGATGGATCTCGAAGTGCCACACGGCGTCACTTCCGGATCGCGGCATGATCCTACGGCTCGCGGTGCTGCTTGTCAGCCTCAGTAGTCTCCTTGCGGCACGACACGACACCGACACGAGCTACTCGCGGCTTCGCTTCGAGGGCGATGCCGTGTCGCGTCTCGAGTGGACGCTGCGATTCGACGGGCACGATCTCGATCGTGTCTTTCAGCTCGATTCCAATCGCGATGGCTTCGTGCAGACGGAGGAGTTCGAGGCGTCGCTCGGGCGGATCCGCTCCGAGATCGAAGCCGGTACCTCTTGCCGAATCAATGGTCGGGAGATTCCGTTTCGCGCCGAGTCGAGCTCGTTGGTGGACGATCCCAGCGGAAGCGTGTTCCTCGATCTGCAGCAAACGATCGCGCTCGACTCCTCTCCCCGGAAGGTGTCGATCGAGCTGGCGCTCTTCGATCGATTTGGGGAGTGGCACCGCCATCTGTTGACCCTCGAGCTGGGGCCCGAGATCCATCAGGACATGCTGACCTTCGATCGTTCTCGGTTCACGGTGACGCTCGACAGCACTCGACCACCACTCGAGCGAGCGGCTGAGCAGCTCGACGAAGGGTTCTTCGGGATTCTGCTCGGACCGGATCAATGGCTCTTGCTGGCGGCGATCCTGCTGATCGCCCGATCGCGCCGCGAGCTCTGGGTGCCGGCACTCGGCTGGGCGGGAGCCACAGTGGTCGCCATCGGCTTGGGAGCCCTCGAGATCGAATGGTTGGGAGAGCGCGTGCTGCGGTCGGGCATGGCTCTGAGCATCGTCTACCTGGCGGTCGAGAACCTGTTCGCGCCGGCGCCCGCTCAGCGGCTTCCCGTAGCCGTCTTGTTCGGCCTCGTCCACGGACTGGCAGTGGGACGGGCCCTCTTTTCGAGCGGGCTTTCGGAGTTTGGACGCCCCTGGGCGGTCGCGGGCGGCTGGGTCGGGGCGACGACCGGCTTGCTGGTCCTGCTCGCCGTCGTCTGGTGCTTGGGACGTCGCTGGCGAGGGCTGCCCTGGAAACCGGCCACACTGATGTCGGTGGGGGTCGGGTTGTTGGGCAGCTGGCTGTTCGTGGACCGCTTCTTCGGGGCTTGAGAGCCAGGACGATCGATCCGTTGCATGGCCGGCTCAGATGTGAGCTTCGGGGCACCCGATCTCGCTTCGGATGCCCGCGTCCCACTCACATGCGCTTGTAGCTCGGACCGCTGCCGCCTTCGCGGGGCGTCCAGCGCGGGCCGAGCACGTCGGTCGCTTTGCAATCGACGCAGTTCGGAGCGTTGACGACGAGCTTGTCGCCGTCTCGCTCGTAGACGCCTGCCGGGCAGAGATGCGAGTAGAAGTCGGCGACCTCCCCGGGAACGTCCTCACCCACGATGAGGTGCGAGGGGATATCGTCGCGGGTCTGGTTGCCCGATCGATAGACCGCATCGAGCTTGCTGAAGGTCATCTTGTTGTCGGGCGCGAACGGCTCTTCGGGGACGACGTGCTTCGTCTCGGCGGCATCCTCCTCGACCTTCACTTGGCCACCCGGGAATGAGCCGCCGGTGAGCTGCATGAGGCCGGCCTTGAGACCGCCGCTGTAGAATCCCGACTTGAACGTCAAGCGCATGTTGCGGGTCTTGTGCAGATCGTGCCGGATCACACTCTTGTGGATGCGTTCGTCGTAGGCGCGCAGTGTCTTCGAGGAGAAGTCCTGTGCCTTGAGAGCCTCGAAGATCGTCTCGGCGGCATGGATGCCCGAGTACATCGCGTAGTGGATGCCCTTGAGAGTGGGCACGTTCACGAAGCCCGCGGCGTCGCCGGCGAGCAAGACGCCCTCGCCATGCAGGCGATCGGGGATCGAGTAGAATCCACCTTCGGGAATCGTCTTGGCACCCCACTCGAGCAGCTCTCCGCCTTCGAGGATGTCCTTGAAGAGCGGATGTCCTTTGAGCTTCTGGGTCAGTTGATGCACGTCGAGGTTGTGCTCGCGATAGTCCAAGCCGACCACGATGCCGAGAGAGACGAGGGAGTCACTCATCGGGTAGCACCAGCTCCCACCGAAGGCATTGCGAGGCAGCGGCCATCCCAGGGTGTGAATGACGGAGTCGAGCGGACGCTTCGTCTCCCAAAGCTCCTTCACGCCGAGAGCGTAGATCTGCGGGTTCTTCGAGGTGATGCTCTGCCAACGCAGAAACGCCTGAGTCAACGGCCCGCGCGTGCCCTCCGAGAGCACCGTCACATTGGCCGTGATGTCCGTGGCCGGCATGAAGTCGGCCGTCTCGCCGCCGTCGCGCTTCAGGCCGGCGGGCGTCGTCCGCACGCCGACCACCTTCTGCTCTTCCACGAGGAGCGAGTCCGCGGGAAAGCCCGTAAAGAGGTTGATGCCGAGCCCCTCGGCCCGCTCGCCGAGCCAGCGCACGATCTCGCACAGCGAGGCCACGTAGTTGCCGCCATTGTGCATCGTGGGCGGTGTCGGTAGGCGAATCGACGATTTCTCGGTGAGAAAGTAGACTCGATCACCGGGAACTGGATTCGAGAAGGGGAAGTCGCTCGCTGCGACGTCCGGGAACAGCTCATGAAATGGCGCCGGGTTCACGACCGCACCCGAGAGACAGTGATCGCCGAGGTTGGCCGACTTCTCGAGCACGCCGATCTCGACATCACCGACCTCGCCGCCCGCTTGCTTGTCTTTCTCGACCAGCTGGGCGAGTCGAATCGCACCCGCCAGGCCGGCTGGACCGCCACCGACGAACAGCACGTCGAAGGGCGTCGCCTCGTCATCCGGTTTCTCGGACACGATGAAGCGATCCTGAGGAAGCGGGGGCTGATGGGTGAGGGGCGAGAAGGTCTTCATCGGAAAACGTCTCTCCGTGAGGGTCGGAACTCGGAGTGGCCGAGCCAGGCAGTGTGACTCGGAGGACCGGTGAAGTTAACTCCCCATGACCGTCGGCTCAACGGTTCGTCAGGGCTCAAGTCTCTTCGTCGACGTAGGCGATGTGCCGGACGGTGACGTTGTCCTCGAACGACGCACCGAGGGAGCCGATCAGGATTCCCAGGGCGGCCGCAAAGCCCGAGAAGACGAACCGGTGTCCCGGCTGAAGATCGCCGTTCAGAGAAGGCGCCCATCTCTCGAGGAGCTCCTCACTGAACAGAGCGTGGCTCATCAACCACGTGAGGGCGAAGAGAAGGACGTAGGTACACAGCATGCCGACCAACACGACCAGCGTGATGGCGACCCGTGTCACGACCTGCTGCTCGCTCAATCGGCGCGGCGACCGACTGATGAGGAGGCGCTGCTGCACGAGCACGAACACGGTCGTGAGGCCCAGCGCCACCGCCGACATGGTCAACACCAGGGCGGGTGAGCGGCTCAGACCGAGGTCCCAAGCCTCGCCGGTGATCCAGAGAACGAGAAGCGTCGAGATGCCCGCCGTGGTCAGGCGACTCAGGCGGATGGGGAACTGCCAGGGGCGCGCCTCCACGACGGCTCGACCAATCGCTCCCCGCCCGATCCAAGCGGCTCGGAGATAGAAGCGTGCCGGTCTCTCTCGATCATCGACACGTTCTTCGAGACGGAGATCGCCGACCTCGGAGAGCCGATCGCGGAGACGACTGCGCCGAGCCGGGGCGAGGTCCTTCAGGCGGTCCAGCTCGTCGAGCCCGTTGAAGTCGTAGAGGAAGTCCTCCGGGTCATCGCTGTGGCTGAGACCGTTCAGATGGCCAAAAACGTGAAGCGTGAGCGAGTGGAGTCGAGTCGTCATCCGCTCGATTCGCTCCTCGGCGCTGAGGTCTCGATGACGCGCGTAGGGGTCGATTCGGGCCGTCGAGAGGACCGCCGTCGCCACCGAGCGCGAGCTCACTCCATAGGCAAAGGGCTTGTAGAACGTCCTCAGGTCGGCCTCGGTCACGACGAGGGCAAAGTCCCAGTGCCGGAGGGCTTGCTCTCGGGCTCCGATGTCGAGCAAGTTGACCGACTCCACTCGGACCGTGGGAAGCTCTTGGCGCTCGAGGCATTGTCCGCGCCATTCGAACTCGGGAAACCACGCACGCAGGGTCACGAGGACTCGCTCGGTCGCTCGTCGAGCCGCTTCGAGATCGGCCTCCTCGAGCTGCCCGGACAGGACCCATCCCAGGTCGATCGGAGGTCGCATGAGAGTCTGGGGTCGAGTGAGGTTCAGTGCCTCGGTCTCCCAGTCGGGGCGGGCGCCTGAGGGACTCCGGTATTCGGGCTCGCGGTGAGTGCGCTGCATCACCGACTCAAGGCGGAATCGTCAGACGCTCAAGTCAAGCGACGTGAGCCATGGTTCCCCGGCCAGGACTCGAACCTGGAATGACGGAACCAAAATCCGTAGTGTTGCCAATTACACCACCGGGGAGGGGCGGGGAAGCTACCACAGGATTCTCGAGAGTGTCAAGCCGACCCGACGCTTCTGCTCGGGAGGTTTCTCCGAGCGCGCCTCGGGTCACGGCCGCGGCTCCGAGGAGCCGGGCCGCGGGCCGGAGAATCACTCGATCCACTGGCGAAAGCTCTGCTTTTGGATCAAGGCCTTGGGTCGAAACTCGTCGCTGGCGGCATAGTGGATCAGGCGATCCATCAGGCCCGCGGCAATGGGGCTCTTTCCCAGCTCGGGAAGCAAGTCGAGCGAGCAGGCGAGAAGTCGGCCGGGTCCGACCTTGATCTCGATCAAGCTTGCCCACAGCTCGGTGCCGGCATGGATTCCTCGTATCAGGTACTCGGGCCGCACCGTCAGCTTGTCGAGCACGTAGTAGCGCCCACCATCGACCAGATCATAGGCCCACATGTCCAAGAACGGCTCGACCGGAAAGTAGCTCGAGAAGAATGGGTGGTTTCCTTTCACCCAGGCTCCGAGTGGTCCGCCGGGCTTGGGCTCGAACGTGGAGGGCACCGTCCGTAGCTTGCCTCCCGCGTCACCCAGCAGCAGGACTCGTCCATCGACGCTCCCGAGCATCTCGAAGAACAGGTCGTCGATCTCGGTGGTGATGAGGACCTGTGGACGCTCGGTACCTACTGGTTTCACGAAGGGATAGAGCTCTTCGACCACGCTGGTGGCGTCGCCTGAACGCGCCACCGTTCTTTTCTGCTCGCGAAGTCGTTGCGCCGGGACGACCCAGATCGATTCTCGAAAGGCGATGTTATTCTCGGGTCCGGAGCCGAGGGCGAACAGCCCTCGAACTTCGATACAAGAGGTCCATCCGACGGTGGGCACTCGAATCGATACTGGGTCGATCGCGAAAGGCGTGAACGGGTCGATGGCGATCGAGTCGCCCTTGACGTCCGTGAGCATGCTGTCTTCTTCGAGCAATGCGAGGCTGTATCCGTCGAAGGCCATCAGGTCTCGGCCGGTGTTCTGGAGCTGTGGACGCAGCTTCATCTCGTCGTACTGAAGGTAGACGAAGCGATCGAGGCCGATCGAGCCGCGGTGGTTTCCCAGGACGGGCTGGAGAAGCCGAATCGTCGTCCCGGCTTTGGGCCACGCATACCAGTTCGCGACTCCAACATGGGAAAGCGGCTGATCGAGCGGCAACGGGGCGTCGGTGAAGGTCTGAATCTCGAGGCCCGCGAGCCAGTCCTGTCGGGCGATCTGATCGAGCTCGCGGAGCAGGCAAGTCGAGCGCACCCGATCCGAGGCGAGCGACAAGCGCTGAAACGAGCCGAATCCGGGGTCCTGCTTGCGGACGTTGTCCTTGACCTCCATCAACCAAGGGGGCAGCGCGGACGGGTCGCGTCGAAGGGCACCGCGTTGATGGAAGAAGTCGGGAAGCGTCCCGTAGCCGCCCACATTGCGAACGATGACCGGACGGCCCGGCTTCTCGGCCGGAGCCTGAACGGCAGCCCCCACGTCTCCGAGCCTCATCGCGAGCGGCAGGTCGATGAATTCGATAGGCACCTGCGGATCCTGAGCGGGGCCCCAGTCGGGTGCGCCGAAGAAGAAGCAATGATCGGTCTCTCTTCGTGCCTCGGCCAGCAGCGCTCGCGCTCGGTCGGCCGCTGCCCCTTCCTTCGGAAGCGACTGCGCCAAGGTCACGGCCATCACGCAGGGGTACTTCCGAGCCAGCTCGATCGTCTTCTTCAGATAGGTCTCGACCTGCGGGTTCTCGATCAGGGTCTCGCCGTCGGGAATCGGCAGCTCGAGCCAGACGAACATTCCCAGCGAGGAGGCCGCCTCCAAGTACTCTTTGGGCGGTATGAACCCGAGGCATCGGACCATGTTGAGGCCGATGCGTTCCATGGCTCCGAGCGCGCCGCGGTTCTCGTTGCCGTCGATGGAGGGGGGATAGCGAGACAGGAAGATGCCGAAGTCCGTCGCACCACGAATCGAGCACGGGTGGCCATCGAGAGTCACCCACTGGTCGTCGTGGGAGAGGCGCCGGGGGGCCGAACGCCAGCTGACGTCGTCGATCACTTGATCGCCAACTCGCAGCTCCGCCTCGGCAACCTGAAAGATCGCCTCGGGCGAGCCGCCCCAGGGGGCGGGCTCTTTCATGGTCACCGTGGCGCGAACTGTCGTCTCGAGGCTCGACTCCGGAAACGCCACCGGGAGCTCGAGCGTGTCTCGCAGCTCGGAGAGCTCGCGGCGAATCGAGACCTCGAGCGTCATGGCTGAGGCCTCGACGCTGTCAGCGATGCGGCGGACGCGGGTCGTGATCTCGACTTGATCGTCCGTGCCGGTCGGACGGAGGCTGATGATCTCGATCTCGACGCGAGGATCGCGCTCCTCGATGGTCAGGAGGCCGGACATCCCGCCCCACGGGTAGACTTCGAAGGCCGGGGCCTTGAATCCATTCTCTCGGACGCGATTGTCGATGGCGCACACTAGCCAGTTCTCTTCGCCCGGACGAGCGGCTTCGGTGATGTTCAGCTCGTATGGCAATCCGGGGAGATCCGTCGACCCGACAGCCTGTCCGTTGAGCCAGAAGCGAGCCTGACACCAGATGCCCGGTCCATGAATAACCAGGCGGCGCCCCTTCATGAACTGAGGAAGCTTGATCTTCTTTCCGAGCCAGACCACCCCGCTCGTGTCCCAGGGAATCGGGGTTCCCTTGCCACCCCACCAGGTCGGCAACGGAGTTCTTTCGGTGAGCTTCTCGCTGGCTTCGGCCTTGTACCACTCCTCGGCGTCCCCGCGTCCCTCGCGATCGAGAGCGAAGTTCCAGACTCCCCGGACGACCACTCGCTGGCGGCTCGCGGGGGCGGAGAGGCTAGCAACGACGGGGGAGACGTGGGGCTCGGAGGCGGTCGGCGTGACGAGAGTCAGAACGCCGAGCAGAACAGAGAGTAGGCCTGGGCAGACCATGGATCCTCCAACAGATCGGAAAGAGACGTCCGACGCTCGAGGCAAGAACCAGCGCTCCGCCATGCCTCCAAGAAGGCACGAGGCGCGAGGAGGTCTCGAGCTTCAGAGAGCGGGATGAGAGAGGTTTTGGGCGATTGGTCGTTCGGGCTGGACCATCCGGTCCCTTCAATCTACGAACGCGCCGTCGGTTGCACAAGATTCGGGGCGCTTCGACGGAATCGGATCGCCTTCGGCGCGAGATTCGATCAAAGGGTAGCCCGGCCCGCACCCGAAAAATGCACTAGGCGACGGAGAAGAAATCGGAAACGATACCCAGATTCGCCCCGTTGAACCAATCCTCCGGGGCAGCCCCCTCGGTGGCTGGGAATCTCGATTGGTCCGGGGCCGACCCGGGGAGGATCGGATGCAGCTCAGGAGCCGGATCGACCGGATGACATCCACTCGACACGACATTCGAGGCGGCTACCTCGTCGCCGGCCTGGTGTTGGTGGCCCTCGGCGGCTGCGGAATCTTGGGCGGCCCGACTCAACGCTCGAGCCAGCGCGTCGTTCGTCCCCTCGCCCAGCTCGAGACATTCGAAGGCGAAATCGTCATCCTGGCTGAGCTGGAGCCCGATGCCGAGGGAATCGAGGGCTACGAGCAGGGACTGCGCGACGACGACGGCCGGATCTGGTCCTTCCTTCAGAACGAGGGTGGCTTGGCTTTGCGAGGACGCGACGAGTACCGTGGTCGGCGCGTGCAAGTCCGGGCCTGGAGCTTTCCCCAGGCCAACTACCTCGACGTCTACCAGTCTCGTGTCCTGAAGACCTCCGGCCTCTCCTCGAGTGAGCCACCTTGGGACAGCGACCACCTGGGTGATCTCGAGAGCCTGGCTGGCGTGATCGTCTGCATTGGATGTGTACTCAAGGAGCTTCCCTCAGGAGGAGCGCATGCCCAGTGCAACCTGTTCGCCGACCACGAGCATGGGCTGCGCCTCGACGACGGAACGATCCTCTCCCTGATGGGTGACCCGGAGGGACGACACGGCAAGGGCTGGGATCTGAGGCACAACCCGCTGTATCTCAACAAGAGCACTTGCGTGACCGGGCGACGGATTCCGGGAACCAAGCTCTTCGTCGTCGAAGACGTCCGGTTGGTCCCAGGCTCGAACTGAGCGCACGACTCGGCTAGTGTCTTCCTCGGAGGCTTTCCCTTCGATCGAGTTCTCGGCCCTCTTGGCCCGCGAGTCGGCTCGACGAAGTACCGACGGCTTTTTGGGGCCTCCCCGAGGCGCGGTCGCAGCGATACGACGCGACTCGATCCCTCATCGCGATCAGGAGGCAGGATGCGCCGCACGAAGATCGTCGCGACCTTGGGACCGGCGACGCGGAATCGCGAGCGCTTGGAGGAGATCCTCCGCGCTGGAGTCGACGTGATCCGCTTGAACTTCTCACATGGCACACCCGAGGAGCATGAGCGGGACTACCTTCTCGTGCGAACGATTGCCGAGGAGCTCGGTCGCCCCGTCGCGATCCTGCAGGACCTTCAAGGGCCCAAGATCCGAGTGGGCCAGGTCGAAGGTGACGAGGTCGAGCTGGTGACCGGCGGTCGTGTGGTGCTCTCGACTCGCCCCGGTCCGAGCGACGCTCAGACCATCACGACCAGCTATCAAGACCTGCCAAGCGTCGTGTCTCCCGACGATCCGATCCTTCTCGACGACGGGCTCATCGAGCTTCGAGTGGTCGAAGTGCGATCGCAGGATGTTCACTGCGATATCGTCTGTGGGGGCATCCTGCGTTCACGGAAGGGCATCAACATCCCGCGCTCCGCGACCACCCTGCCGGCTCTCACCGAGAAGGACGTCAAGGACCTCGAGGTGGGGCTGAAGCTCGGGGTCGACTACGTCGCGCTCTCGTTCGTGCGCAGCGCGGCCGATCTGGTAGTCGTCAAGGAGAAGATTGCCGAGCACGGGCTGGATACTCCCGTCATCGCCAAGATCGAGAAGCCCCAGGCCGTCGACAACCTCGAGGAGATCCTCGCCAGCTGCGAGGGCATCATGGTGGCCCGGGGCGATCTCGGTGTGGAGATGTATCCGGCTCAGGTGCCGCTGATCCAAAAGCGAGCCATCCGGTTGGCAGGCCAGCGGCGTCGTGTCTCGATCACCGCCACGCAGATGCTCGAGTCGATGACCCACTCTCCGCGACCGACTCGCGCCGAAGCCAGTGACGTCGCCAATGCGATCCTCGATGGCACCGATGCCGTGATGCTCTCGGGTGAGACGGCCGTCGGTGACTTCCCGGTCCAGACCGTGCAACAGATGGTCCGCATCGCAGAGTCGACCGAGCCGGCCTTGTTCGATGACCGGATCTACTCGGCCGACCCCGACCCGGACGAGACGACGAGCTTTCAGGACGCCATCATCCATGCCGCCGTGCTCCTCGCCGACGAGCTTGACGCGCAGGCGATCGTCGTCTTCACAGAGTCAGGGCGTACGGCCCGCCGGCTTTCGCTGCGCCGGCCCGAGAACGAGGTCTTTGCCTTCAGCTATCGCCCCGAGACCGTCCGCCGCCTCGCCCTCATCTGGGGAGTGCAACCCCTCCGCTTGACCGATCGCTACCATCGGACCCGCGATCTCCTCCGCGACGCCGAGCGCATCCTGCTCGCCGAGAAGCACGTCGCCGAAGGCGATACGATCGTGATGATCGCCGGCTACCAAATGGCCGAAGGCGCGGCGAACATGCTCAAGATCCACCGCGCTGGCGAGGGGATACAGAGCGAGTTCTGAGCTTCGGAGCACGAGTGGGAGGGCGGCATGGGACAGGCATCTTCCGAGCCTCCCGGGGGGCCACTCCCTCGTTTGGCAGCTGGTCGTGAGTGGAGGCCCGAAGGGCCCGGCGGCCCGAAGGGCCGGCAGAGAACAGCCCAGGGCGTTAGCCCTGGGTCGGCTCTATTCCCGGGGGGCCTGCATCCTCGAGCGCTCGACGTTCACGAAGTGCTTGCTGAGTCGGAGGCCTTGGCCCTGGTAGCTGGAGCCGAGGGAGGCGTCGCCGTAGAGCCGGCGGGGTTGGCTCTTGGTGCGGTAGAACTTCAGCTTGAAGAAGACTTGGTTGTCCTCGATCAGGAAGGGCACGTCGTGCGGACGCACCTCCAGGACGGCGGCAGTGCCTTGAAGCTCGCCGCGGCCGTGCCCAAAGCCATTGTCGAAGAAGCCGGCGTAGTTCGTCCGGAGCTCACCCATGCCGACGTCGTAGGCGACCATCTCGGCGGCGAGGTGGGGCGGCACGCGAACGCGGTCCCGGGACGCGAAGATGTAGAACTCCTCGGGCTCGAGGATCAGGGACGAGTCGCTCGTTCGGATCGGCTCCCAGAACTCGTCGATCGCGAGCGCTCCGACCTCGGCCAGGTCCACGATCGGGGTGTATCTTCGAGCGCGATAGCCGATCACGTCGGCGGGAGTGGAGCCTTGAAGGCCAACCCGCATCACGAGGCCGTCGTCGAAGACGATCCGCTCGCTGGAGAACGGCTCGCCGCCTCGATCGAAGAGGAGCGGCGCCCGCTCGTGCTCCGCTCGGAGCTCTTTGTCCTGCACTTCGCAAGGGCCGTCGAAGAACCGGATCTGGTTCAACGTGAGCCCCGGGCGAACGCGAACGGGAAAAGACCGCGGCACGACCTCGAGATAGACCGGACCGTGATAGCCGGCGGCGATGTCGTCGAAGCGGGAGCTGCGGTCGGTGATGATCCGGGTGAACAGGTCGAGGCGTCCGGTCGAGCTCTTGGGATTGGAGCGAGCCGATAGCGAAGCCGGCAGGGCGAGGGACTCGACGAGGGGAAACAGGTAAGCCTGCCCGATCTCGAGCACGACGCCCCGCTCGAGGTCGACCGGGTAGAGCATGAGCTTCTCGAGCTTCTTCTCGATGGGCCCATCCTCGGGAAGGAAGCCGGATCGGATGCGGTAGCCATGGGATCCGAGCCGCAGGTCGAGACTGGCCGGCTGGATCTGTCCCGGGCCGACGGGCTCATCGCCTCGGATGGCTCCCGAGGCGATGAGCTCCTCGATCTGGTGATCGACGAGGATCCCGCCAGACGCTTCGTGGGGTGGCATCACGCCTCCGTCATTCTTGGACTTACGACGACGGCCGGGCCGCCATTTTTGGAGTTGACGGTGCCGCGGCCGCTCCAGTATGGTCCGGAATCTTCGTGCGCGGTCGGGGTCGTTATACAATTCCCTTCCCTGCCGCGAAATACCGCTTTCATCGCGACGCGCGAGGCCGGAGTGCTCGGCGTGTCGATTCAGCCGGTCTGGGGAACGACCCGTTTCATGAAGATCCACGAGTACCAGGCCAAGGAGCTGCTGGCGAGCTTCGGCGTGCCCGTTCCCGAGAACGTGCTGATCCACGAGGCCGGCCAGGCGGCCGAGGCCTACCGTCGGCTGATCGGTAGCGACTCCGGCGGCGTGGTGGCGGTCAAGGCCCAGATCCATGCGGGCGGGCGAGGCAAGGGCGGCGGTGTCAAGATCGTCCAGAGTGCCGCCGAGGCCGAGAAGATCGCCGGTGAGATCCTCGGCATGTCGCTCGTGACCCACCAGACGGGACCCGAGGGGCAGCTCGTCCGCAAGGTGATCGTCGAGAAGGGTTGCCAGATCGAGAGTGAGCTCTACGTCGGGCTGGCGCTCGATCGTCAGATCGGCATGCCGGCTCTGATGGCGAGCCAAGAAGGCGGCGTCGAGATCGAAGAGGTGGCGGCCAAGTCGCCCGAGAAGATCCTGAAAGAGGCCGTGGACCCGCGCTTCGGGCTGCAAGGCTTCCAGGCGCGTCGATTGGCGCTGGGCCTGGGCATCGACAAGAAGCTCCTGAACAAGGCCGCTGCCCTGATACAGCGCTTGGCCAAGGCCTACGTCGAGTGCGACTGCTCGATCGCCGAGATCAACCCCTTGGTCACGACGAAGGACGGCCAGGTCCTGGCCCTCGATGCGAAGATCAACTTCGACGACAACGCGCTCTATCGCCACCCCAAGCTGGTCGAGTACCGCGATCTCGACGAGGAGGATCCGGCCGAGGTACAAGCCTCGAAGTTCGACCTCTCGTACATCAAGCTCGATGGCAACATCGGCTGCATGGTGAACGGCGCGGGGCTGGCGATGGCCACCATGGACATCATCAAGCTCCACGGCAGTGAGCCCGCCAACTTCCTCGACGTCGGAGGCGGTGCGACCCGCGAGAAGGTGACCGAGGCCTTCAAGCTCCTGCTCGGCGACTCGAAGACGCAGGCGGTGCTGGTCAATATCTTCGGCGGGATCATGCGCTGCGACGTGATCGCGCAAGGGATCGTCGAGGCGATCCAGAGTGTGCAGCTGAACGTGCCGCTGGTCGTGCGGCTCGAGGGCACCAACGTCGACCAGGGGAAGAAGATCCTGGCCGAGAGTGGACTGTCAGTGATCGCGGCGGACGACATGGACGATGCGGCGCGCAAGGTGGTCGAGGCCGCGGGCCGCGCGAGCTGACGCTCGAACGAGACGAGGAAACGATTCCGAGATGAGCATTCTGGTCGACAAGTCGACGAAAGTCCTCTGCCAAGGGCTGACCGGCAGGCAGGGTCAGTTCCACACCGAGCAGGCGATCGAGTACGGCACACAGATGGTCGGGGGAGTGACCCCGGGCAAGGGCGGCGAGAAGGTCTTGGGCTTGCCAGTCTTCGACTCGGTTCGCGAGGCTCGCGAAAAGACGGGCGCTCGCGCCACCGTGATCTACGTGCCGCCCCCCTTCGCCGCCGATGCGATCATGGAGGCTGTGGATGCCGAGCTCGATTTGGCGATCTGCATCACCGAAGGAATTCCGACGCGCGACATGATCGCCGTCAAAGCCTTCATGGAAGGCAAGAAGACCCGCCTCGTCGGGCCAAACTGTCCCGGCGTCATCACGCCGGGGGAGTGTAAGATCGGAATCATGCCCGGCTACATTCACAAGCCGGGTAAGGTCGGGATCGTCTCTCGCAGTGGCACGCTCACCTACGAAGCCGTTTGGCAGGTCAGCCAGCTCGGACTCGGGCAGTCGACCTGTGTCGGAATCGGTGGAGATCCCGTCAACGGGACCGGGTTCATCGACGTACTGGAGCTGTTCCAGCAGGATCCGGGTACCGAGGCCGTCATCATGATCGGGGAGATCGGTGGGTCAGCCGAGGAAGAAGCCGCTGCTTTCATTCGGGAGAACATGAACAAGCCGGTGGTCGGCTTCATCGCGGGACGGACCGCGCCCAAGGGCAAGCGGATGGGTCACGCGGGTGCCATCATCGCAGGCGGCAAAGGAACCGCCGCCGAGAAAGTCGAGGCGCTCAAGGCAGCGGGTGTCCACATCGCGGACAACCCGTCGGTCTTGGGCAAGACCCTCGCGCCCCTGCTCGTCTGAGCACGGCTTCCCCCCCGGGCGGTGGGGAGTGAGTGATCGGACGCACTCTCGAGGCGTGAGATCGGGCCACATGGCTCTCGTTTGGGAGGACGGAGACCATGAAATGTGAACGTTGCGGCAGCGATCTGACCTTTTCGCTCGAGCTGGTCAAAGAAGGCCGAGCTTACGAGTGTTGGCGCTGCGTCTGTGAGTTTCGAGTCATGGCCGAGCGAGCGCTCACTCGCCTCAGTCGCGAGATTCTCCGAGAGGGGGAGGTCCTCGTCGTCCGGCTCCAATGTCGAAATCTCTATCTGTTCGACCGACGGGTCTTCCACGAGTTCATGCGGACCATCTTTCGTGAGCTTCGTGAAGACCCGCGAAGCGTGATGCTCAACCTCGCCGAGGTCGCCTACCTTCCGGAGATGTTTTTCCGGTCGATCGTGCGGCTGAAGCGCTTCCTCGATCGCATGGGCTGCCGCTTGACGATCATCAACTCGTCGGCGGTCTTCCGTCATACTCTCGCTGGAGCTCAAGTGGACCCCGAGAATGTCCTGTTCCGGAGCGAAGACGAAGCGGTCCGGTCCGTTCGGGCCTGAGCGCTCCGTCTCGAAAGACGGGGCGCCCCATCCATGGCGTGCGGGAAGAGAGGCTTCGCTCGCCGATCGACTAGGCCCTGGTGTTGCAAAACGAAATGCTCCAGACCGTTCCCTCGGAGGCCCGAATTCATTCGGGTGGGAGGTCGTCAACCTCGCCTCCGCTCGATCAGGCGGATTGAACGTTGAACGTTCAACGTTGAACGTTCAGATCTTCAAGTCGGCGCGCTGTAGCTTGTTCAACGCTCGGGTTTCAGTTCGCTTCGCAGTCGGTCTCGCGTGACGATTGCCGTCGGTGGCTCTGCCTTCTCGCACGTGCATGGAGTACAGAGACCCGAACGGAGTTCGACAGGTCGCGCCACTTCCTCCTCGTGGCCTGTCGGCGGGGCGATCTGCCTTCGAAGAGCCTGGGTGAGAGAGCGGTGCGCGAGAAGCCCTCCCGCTCGACTGCACCCTGGTGTTGCAACACGAAATGCTCCAGACCGTCCCCTCGGAGGCCCGACTTCATAGGAACGGGAGGCGATCGCCCAATCGGGGCGACGTCACTCCCGAGGCCCCGTCCGACCGAGCCTTGGCTTGTTGGGTCGCCAGCGGCCCGCTATGCTGAGTGCATCGAGCCAGTTCGCCCGACGATGCGTTGGATCGGACGGTGTTCGCAGTCATTGAGGTTGAACAATGTTGGAAGCACTCTGGACCGTCGGTACCGAAAGAGCCGTTCTGGCTTGGACCTTCGGACCCCTGGAGATCGCCGTCATCGGGGTCGTGGCGGTCCTAATCTTTGGTAAGCGCATCCCCGAGGTCGCTCGGTCGATGGGGCGGGGGATCACCGAGTTCAAGCGAGGGATCAAAGAAGATCCCGAAGACGCGCCCTCCGAGGTCGAGAATCGCGACGCGACGCCGAAGAGCACCGAGCACGACCCCGCCGTGAAGTCGTAACGTGGCCGGGCGGCGTCTCAGACGCTCGCCCGCAACCGGCCTGATCATCGCCGGCGGCGCCGGGCGAAGGCTAGGCCGAGGACCCAAGGCTCACGTCGAGCTGGGCGGAAGAGCCTTGACAGAGTGGGTTGCGATCCGGCTCCGATCGATCTGTGACGAGCTGATCGTCTCCGCCGGAGAGCTCTCGGGGCTCGACCACCTGGGACGGGTTATTCGAGATTATCGACCTGGAGAAGGACCCTTGGCGGGACTCGAGTCCGGCCTCGCCGCTGCCCGACACGACGCCGTGATCGTCGTGGGCTGCGACATGCCCTTTCTCTCTGCCGACCTGCTCGCCTTTCAGCTGAGGGATCTCGAGCCCGGCGGGGCAACTCTCCTTCGTGTGGGCGGCCAGCCCCAGCCACTCCATGGGGTTTACTCGCGCTCACTCGCACCCGTGGTTGCGCGGCACCTGGACTCCGGGGCGCGCTCTTTGCTGTCCTTCCTGGAGGGAATCCCAGTTCGCTGGGTCGACGAAGCCGATGCCGTGCAACTGGATCCGAGTGGAAGGTCGAGCTGGAACGTCAACACGGCAGAGGATCTGTCGCGCGCAGAGCGGGAGCTCTCACCGGAAGGACTGCGCGGGCCGGGCGACGCGCGATTTCTCGATTGATTTCGGGATAGCGCGTCCCTATATACGGTTCCGCCAAAGCAAGCTGTCGCAAAGGTTTCGGAACCATCGCGGTTCTGGCTGCCCCTGCCGAACTCGAGTTTGAGCCCTGGTCCGAGCCCGCTGGGAGGCCCGCGTGGAGTTGAGGGATATCTATCGTCCGATCGCTTCCGAGATGGAAGCCACGGCCGCGGCGTTGGATCGTGAGTTCACGACCGATGCCCCTCACCTGGCACCCTTGTTCCGACACCTTCGAGGCTATCGGGGCAAGATGCTGCGGCCTGCCCTCGTCCTTCTGTCGGCCCAGGCGTGCGAAGGTCTCACCGACGAGCACGTCCAAGTGGCCGTCATCGTCGAGATGATCCACACCGCGACGCTCGTGCACGACGACGTCCTGGACGAGGCTCATCTGCGACGAGGGATTCAGAGCATCAACCGCTTCCGCGGCAACGAGGCGGCGGTCTTGCTCGGCGATCAGATCTACGCCCGCGCCTTCTCGATCTCGACCTCACTGTCTTCCCAGGTCGCGTCCCGGGTCCTGTCCAATACGACGCAGGTCATCTGTGAAGGCGAGATCGCCCAAGTCTTCAACCGCGACAACTTCGAGCTCACGGAGGAGGACTACTTCCGCATCATCGCGCAGAAGACCGGAGCTCTCTATGGAGCGTCCTGCGAGCTGGGAGCCCGCTATGCCGGAGCCGACGAGGAGAGCGTTGCCGCCCTCGAGGGCTATGGCGCGAACCTGGGTGCGGCGTTCCAGGTGATCGACGACCTCCTCGATTTGTCCGGCGAAGAGGCCACGGTCGGAAAATCCCTCGGCACCGATTTGGAGAAGGGGAAAATGACGCTGCCCCTCATCCTTCTGCGGGACGGGTTACCGGCTCGAGAGCGTGAGACGCTTCGGGAGATCTGGTCGTCGGAAGCGAATGCGACGGAAAAGCGGCGGCGGCTTCATGAGCTGGGGCTGCTCGGGACCATCGACGAGAGCTATCGTCGCGCCGACGATCTGATCCGCGCCAGCCTGATCGGTTTGGAGAAGCTCCCGGACAACGAGGCCCGCCAGCTCCTGTCCTCGATCGCAGAGTTTGTCCTCTGCCGGCGTAAGTGATTTCCGTATCAGTTCGGAACGAGTTTGCCTCGATCTGGTGGTTCGCCTAAGATTCGGCGAACTGCGCAGCCGGCTCGCGAGTTGCAGACTTCAGGCCGCTCCGCCGCGCGTCGATGGACGTTCTGGTGGAGTGGTGTTTTCGCGGCCACGCTGATATTGCCCCCGGGCGCCTTGGAGACAGTGATCGATGAACAACATGGTCAAGTTCGGCATCTGTGGCGCGCTGATTCTCGGCGGCGTGATTTGGCTCGCCATCGAGGCGCAGAGCGGTGACGGATCTCTGTACTACGTCAAGGTCGAGGAGATCGATTCCCTCGGCTCTTCCGCCTATGAGCGCCGTTTGAAGGTGGCCGGCAAGGTCGCCGCGGGATCGCGACGCTACGAAGGCGAGTGGCTGCACTTCTCGATCGAGGGCGAAAAGGGCGGACAGCTGCCGACCGAGTTCGCCTACCAGACCGAGGGCGTGCTGCCCGACAACTTCGACGACGGCGCGATGGTGATCGTCGAAGGCGTGCTTCATCAGGATCCCCGACGCTTCGAGGCCAAGCAGATCCAGACCAAGTGCTCCTCGAAGTACGAGGCGGATTATGACCAGAAGCGTAACGAGTATGAGGCGAGCCAAGAGACGGCTCGCGGTGCAGAGCGCTAACGAGACGCGAAGCTCGTTGAAAGGTTCGGCTCGATGGCCAATGAGCTCGGCGAGATCGCACTCGGTCTCGCCTTCGTGTTCGGGATCTTCGCGATGTTGGCGGGCTTCTTGGGGGGGGCACTCCGGCGAGACGCTCTGACTCAAAGCGCGCAGCGCGCGGTCTTCGTCGTCTACCTCTCCGTCACCTTCGCTGTGGGTTGCCTACTCACATTGCTCGTGCGGAGCGACTTCTCGAACTACTACGTTTGGAAGTTCACGAACGCCGAGATGGCGCTGCCCTTCAAGATCTGCGCTCTGTGGGGCGGATACGAAGGGTCGTTGCTCTTCTGGTCGTGGATCATGACCGGCTTCGTTCTCGCGGTCGTCTTCCTCAATCGGAATCGCCACCGCCGGATCATGCCGTATGCCATCGGGACGATGATGACCGTCGCGAGCTTCTTCCTGGCGGTGAATCTCTTTCCCGCGGAATCGAACCCTTTCAAGACCTGGAGCGAGGTCTTGGCCGACGGCACGCGATCCGGAATCGGGATTGAGCAGCTGCTCGCCGCCCGACCGCCGCGAGGACTCAATCCGCAGCTTCAGCATTGGGCGATGATCTCGCATCCCCCGATCCTCTACCTCGGATTCACGGGCTTCTTGATCCCGTTCGCCTTCGCGGTCGCCGCGCTCATCACCGGGCAGCTCGGCGAGACTTGGATCCGTGCGGTGCGCCGCTGGACGATCTTGCCCTGGTTCTTTCTCGGCTTCGGACTGATGCTCGGCGGCCGCTGGGCCTACGAGGAGCTGGGCTGGGGCGGCTACTGGGCATGGGATCCGGTCGAGAACGCAGCCCTCATGCCCTGGTTCCTCGGCACCGCCTTCCTTCACTCGGTGATGATCCAAGAGAAGAAAGGCATGCTGAAGGTCTGGAACGTGATCCTGGTCATCCTGACGTTTGCGTTCTGCATCTTGGGGACCGGCATCACGCGGAGCGGCCTCATTCAATCGGTCCACGCCTTTGCCGAGAGCAAGATCGGTTGGATGTTCCTGACGCTGCTCGCCGCGATCCTGATCGCCGGCGCGCTTCTGATCGCCTGGCGATGGAACATGCTCAAGGCGGAGAACCGCCTCGACAGCCTCGTCTCGCGTGAGTCGAGCTTCGTCTTCCAGAACCTGATCCTGATGGCGGCGACGCTCGTCGTGCTGGTCGGCACCATCTATCCCAAGATCGCCGAGTGGCTCGAGGCGCCTCCCCTGATGATGGGCCCTCCATGGTTCAACATGATCATGGGCCCGGTGGCTCTTGCCCTCCTCTTCCTCGCAGGTGCCGGACCGCTCTTCGCCTGGCGCCGCACGTCGGTTCAGAGCCTCAAGAAGGCCTTCATCCTGCCGACCTTGATCGCGCTGCCGCTCGGCATCTTGCTCTACTGGTTCGTGCGAAGGCGGTTCTTCCCCAACGCCAGCTTCTTGGGCGAGATGAATGGGCAGAGCTTCTTCCAGAGTGAGCTCTACACGAATCTCATCACCTTCGGGTGCTTCCTGCTCGCGATCTGGTTGGGTCTGATCGTCCTGCGAGAGTTCTATCAGGGCGCTCGGACGCGCGGCCGGACCGTGAAGGAGCCTTTCTTCACGGCCTTGTGGCGCTTGACCACCAAGAACCAACGCCGCTATGGCGGCTACATCATCCACTTTGGCATCGCCGTGATGATGGTCGGCTTTGCGGGCAAGGCGTTCGACGAGGACTTGCAGCGGACGCTGCGTCCAGGCGTCGAAGGCCAAGACACGTTCCAGCTCGGGCGATACACCTTCCGGGCAAAGGCCGCCCATGCCGGAACCCAGGGCAACTACCAATGGAATCGCCTCACGGTCGAGGTCCTGCGGGATGGTGAGCTGTGGCAAACGGTTCATCCCGAGCAGAGGCTGTACGCCAACAACCCGGACCAGCCGTCGACCAGTGAGCCCTCGATCGTCATGCGACCTCTCGAGGACATCTACGTCGTCAACGCGGGGCCGGCTCCTCAGGCGGGTGGCTTCATCGTGCATGCCTGGATCAACCCGCTCGTCACCTGGGTGTGGATTGGCATGGCACTGATCGCTTTCGGCACGGTGATCTGCATGCTCCCCGACCGAACCGAACGCCGCATCCTCGAGCGCGTCGCCGCTGCCGAGGAGCGCTTGCATCAGGAGGTCTCCGTTGGCGCTCGCTCGTAATCAACTCACGGCTCTGCTCACGGTGATGCTGCTGGTCGGAGGCGCCGCGGCTCCTCTCACGGCCTCCAGCTCCGGAAGCTGCTGCTCCGTCGAGCCTCAAGAAGAAGACGTCAGCCAGGGGATCACGCCCGAAGAGAGACGAGTTCAGGGCATCGGGGCCCAGCTCAACTGTCTGTGTCCCGGCTGTCGTGCCCAGATCTCGAACTGCCCACACGTGCAGTGTGGCTTCGCGGTCCCGGTGAGGGCCGAGATCGCCGCGATGGTCTCGGAGGGCCTGACCGACAAGGAGATCCTCGACAAGATGGTCGAGAAGCACGGGACCGAGATCCTCTGCACACCCCCCGCCGAAGGCGTGAACATCGGTGCCTACTTGACGCCGGTGCTCTTCGTCCTGGGTGGCGCGATCGGCGCTGTCTTCCTCCTGTTGCGCTGGCAACGTAGTGCCCGTTTGCGGGCGGAGGAGTCCGAGAGTCGATCGCCCGCGGCCTCTCGACCGCTCGACGACCGAGTCGAGGCTCATCTGTCCAACTTGGATTGAAGTCAGGGCGAACTGGAACCGAGGACGAGGACCATGCCCGTCGTTGCGCAATTCGCCTTGGGAGCCCTGGCGCTCCTCGGCACCTACTTTGTCTTGGCACCGTTGATCTTCCCGCGTATGCGGGCCGCCGGCGTCGGAGATGCCCTGGAGATGGAAGACATTCTCAGCCGTCGGGCTGAGGTCTATGGCTCGATCAAAGACCTCGAGTTCGAGCGTGCCCGAGGCCGGCTCGGTGACCAAGAGTTCGAAGAGCTTCGGGACGACTACATTCAAGAGGCGAGTCGACTGCTCTCGAAGGAAGACGCCTTTCGCTCCGAGAAAGTGCAGAAGCAGATCGAGGCCGAGGTCGCCAAGCGGCGAGAGAACGGACGTCCGAAAGGGGCCTCGGCCGCCAAGGTCGGTGGCACATCGAAGTGTGGAAGCTGTGGGGCCACCGTGTTGGACCGCTTCCGATTCTGCCCCGAGTGCGGTGAGAAGATGGAGTCGGTCTGACGTGGAGAAGCTGAACTGGGCGTTTTTCGGCCTGCTCGGGCTGCTGTGGGGGCTGGCGCCAGCCGGCCTCTCGCAGAACTCAAGCTCGATTCGAGGGACAGTTCGAAACGGGACGAGCTCGAGTCCCTTGGCGGACGTGGAGGTGACCCTCACTTCGCCGGCGGGTGGTTTGAGTGGCGAGCGGAGCACCCGCACCGATGGGAGTGGCCGCTTCCAGTTCAATGACGTGCCGATTCGTGGCTTCTATCTGGCGCGCGTCGTCCACCAAGACATCGTCTACAACGCCGCCACCTCGTTCTCCGAGGCGGGTCAACCGGCCGTCGTCGAGATTGTCGTCTATGATGCGGCGACACCCGATGAGGTCCCCCTGACGCTGAGTCGCGTCAAGTCGACCTTCCGGGTCCTGGGAGAGATCGTCGAGATCGAGCGGCTCTATCGAGTCTCGAACCCCTCACTCAAGACGCTGCCGGGAACGAGTGATGCCTTTCGATTCCAGATCGAAGAGCTGACGCCCGACCTCGCCTCCCAAGCCAGACAAAGCGCGTGGCTCGATGTCAGCGTGGTGCCGACGGCCGACCAGCAAGCCCACACGGTGCGCTTCGACCTCAAGCCAGGCGAGACCGACGTCTACCTCCACTATCACCTGCCCTACACCGACAGGAGATTCCTGGCCGAGGAGGTTCTCTTCCACCCGGCAGCCGAAGTCGTGATCGAGGTCGGGCCGGACGGGATGCAGCTGAATCCGACACCGACCCTGGACGACGCCGGATGGCAGGCCGGGGCGCAGGTGTACCAGGCCAAGGACATCGACGCCGGCCAGACCCTGTCGGTCGAGATCCAAGGCGAGGCCGTCGGAGGCGCGAGCGTCACGGGAACCGTCCGCAACGGTACCACCGGTGAGACCGAGATGGCAGTGCCGCTCGAGCTGACCCGCATCGGCCGTGGTGGTCACGATCCGCAAGGCTCTCCCCACGGCGGGGAGCAGGACGTCGAGAATTGGACGGCCGTTTCGAACGACGACGGCCGCTTCGCCTTTGAGAACATCCCGGTCGAGCCGGGCTCGTTCTTCTTCCTGCGAGGCTCGCATGCGGGGGCGGATTACAACCTGCCGATCCGCTTCGCCGAGGAGAAGGTGGTCGACGTCGAGCTCGAGGTCTTTGACGCAGCGCCCCGCAGCAGCGTGAAGCTCGCCATCGACGTACCCGATCTCCTGCTGTACGTCGACGGCCATCGTTTGGTGCATCGTGCGTACTATCGCGTCGAGAATGCGTCCCGGACCACGGTCGAGCCCGAAGGCTCGCTGGTGTTCGGACTGCCGGCGACGGCCGAGAACGTTCGATGCAACGTGTTCTCGATGATCGCTCAGCAGATGATCCCCAACGAGCGACGGCCGCGCCCCGTTCCGGGCAGGCCAGGCGTGGTGGCGGTCGATTGGCCGCTGAAGCCGGGCCCGACGTTGATGGAGGTCTACTACGAGCTTCCGTATGAGGGAGAGATCGACCTCGAGATTCCTCTGCCCGATGGCGTCGATCTCATTGCCGCGACCATCGGTCCGTCGACACTCGACGTGCGCGCGCCGAGACTCAAGTTCAAGAAGAAGACACGTCCCGAGCCCCAGCCCGGTCGACCGGACTATGGGGAGCTCTTTCAATACGCGGGTGGCCCCTTCCAGCCCGGGAGCCTTGTGACGATCTCCTTGGTCGGAGAAGCCCACATGCCCGGCAGCATCATCCCGTCGATGTCGAGCTGGAATCGGGGTTGGCAGTTCCTGATCACGACGCTCGTTTCCGCCATGATGCTGATCATGGTCGCCGTCGGATTGGCGCTGCGTGGTAGCAGCGATGGGGCTCAGCGCCGCGAGCACGAACGCGACGTGCTTCTCAGCGAGCTCGTGCGATTGGACGATGCCATCCAGGAGGGCAAGGTCGGGCGCGGTGAGTACGAGGAGAAGCGCCAGGTGATCTGTGGCCGCCTGCGCGAGATCTGGTCGGCATGAGCGAGACCGACGACGCGACCTCTGCAACGTCTGCGAGTGATGGTTGGGCGATCGAGGTCCACGAGCTTCGTCGCTACTTCGGCACCATCGAAGTGCTCAGCGGCATCGACCTGAAGGTGCGCCAGGGTGAGTTCGTCACCTTGCTGGGGCGCAACGGGGCCGGCAAGACGACCTTGCTCAACATCTTGGGCGGGTTGTTGAAGGCTAGTGAAGGAGAGGCCTGGGTCCAAGGGCTCGACGTTCGTCGGCAGGCGGTGCGGATCCGCCCCGAGCTGGGCTGGCTCTCGCACCAGCCGGGCTTCTATGGCGATCTCAGCGCTCACGAGAACCTGGTGTTCTTCGCGAGACTCTACGATCTACCGGACTGGAGGAGAGCCGTCGAAGCGGCCCTCGAGCAGGTCGGCCTCGCCTCGCGAGCAAAGCACCGTGTCCGCACCTTCTCGCGGGGAATGCTTCAGCGCCTCGCCATCGCGCGCATCTTGGTGCACGATCCTCCGATTCTATTGCTCGACGAGCCGCACACCGGGCTCGACCTTCCGGCCATCGAGTTGCTCAACGGGCTGCTCGAGCGCTTCCGCGGAGAGCGGACGATCCTGATGACGACCCACGATCTCGCCATCGGTGCCTCGCTGGCCGATCGAATCATCGTGCTGTCCGAAGGCCGGATCATGGCCGAGCTGCCCGGGAGCCAGGACGTCGCCGACCTGCGGCGTCAGTACCTCGAGATCCTGGCGCACGAGGTGGGCGCATGAGAAACATCTGGACGATCCTATGGAAGGACCTGCGGCTAGAGTGGCGCACGAAGGAGTCCTTGAGCGCGATGCTCGTGTTCGGGCTCTTGGTGATCGTGATCTTCAACTTCTCGTTCAATCCGAGCCCGGCCGAGGTGCGTCAGTTCGGCGCCGGTCTTCTGTGGATCGCCTACACATTCGCGGGCGTCCTGGGCCTGAATCGGTCGTTTGCCGCCGAGCGTGAGAATGGCTGTCTCCAGTCGCTCTTGATGGCGCCGATCGACCGCAGCAGCTTGTACTTGGGCAAGTGGATCGCCAACCTCGTCTTCATGCTGGCCGCCGAAGCGGTCATCCTGCCCCTGTTCTTACTGATGTTCAACGTGCCCATCGGAAGCCACATTGGACGGCTCGTGCTCATCACGTTTCTCGGCACGCTGGGCTTCACCTGCCTGGGGACGCTGTTCGCGGGCGTGTCCATGAACACGCGCATGCGGGAGGTCCTCCTCCCGGTCCTGCTCTTTCCGGTGAGCCTGCCGCTGTTGCTTTGGGCGGTCGAGTCCACGGGAGCGATTTTCCAGAGCGCCTTTCTCGATCCGATGATCGCTCACGGGCAAGCGACCACCGCCGCGCGGGCCTCGGATGGCAACGCCCTGAAGTTCTTGGTCGCGTACGATATGATCTTTGGCGCCGTGTGCACCCTGGTCTTCGGCTTCGTCGTGGAGGATTGAGGTTTTGAAGTCTGGACAGCTCAGTCGTGTCTACTGGGGCGCCCTGATCGTCGTGGCCCTGGCGATGCTCGTGAACATCTACCTCGCCCTCGCTTGGGTCCAGCCGGATGCCAAGCAAGGGGACGTGGGACGCATCTTCTTCTTTCACGTGCCGGGCGCCTGGGTGGGGCTGCTCTCGTTCCTGTTGGTGAGCGTGGCCAGCATCGGGTACCTGATCCGTCGCACCCAGTCTTGGGATCGCGTGGCCGTGTCCGCCGCCGAGCTCGGGGTCGTCTTCATCACGATCACTCTCATCACTGGGCCTATTTGGGCGAAGGTGGCCTGGGGGATCTGGTGGACTTGGGACGCTCGCCTGACCTCGACGCTTGTGCTCTTCCTTCTGTTCTGCGGATATCTCATGCTGCGACGCTACATCCCCGAGCCGAGCACTCGAGCCAAGCTCTCGGCGGTGGTGGGGATCGTGAGTGCCGTCGATGTTCCGATCGTCTTCTTTGCCATTCGCTGGTGGCGCACTCAGCATCCGCAGCCCGTGATCGCCGGTGAAGAGGGCTCGGGTCTCGGCGAGCGCGAATCGATCGCGTTCTTCTATTCGTTCGGAGTCTTCACGATGCTCTATCTGGTGCTCTTGCTTCAGCGCGTCCACCTCGCGAGGCTCGATGACGAGGTCGAGGTCTTGAAGCGCGGTCGCACTGCGAATGGGCCTCGGGCGGCGCACGCCGCCTGGCTGTTGCCGTTCGCCTTGGCGCTTGGCCTGGGCGTGGGAGCGACGCCGGCCGTGGCTCAGGAGCCCGCGCCGAACAATGGCTCGCCGACCGAATCGCAGGACGTCGCCCAGCTCCGCGAGCAGCTCGAGACCGAGCTGCGACGTGCCAAGACCGAGGCCGACAGCCTGGAGGTCGATCGGGCCCAGCTCGATGAGAAGAACTCGCGCGCCATCCGGCACATGATGATCGCGTACGCGACCGTTTGGGGTCTGATCATCCTCTACCTGATCAGCGTGAGTCGCCGCCAGTCGAAGCTTCGGCGAGAGATCGACGAGCTGAGTGGGGGCCGCTGACGTCCGCGAGGTGGCTCAGCGGCGGCTCATCACCTGGGCCTGGCCGACGGCGGCGACGTAGGTGTTGCGCATGAGCATCGCGACCGTGACCGGACCGACGCCGCCGGGCACCGGAGTGATGAACCCGGCGATCTCACGGGCGGCTTCGTAGTCGACGTCGCCCACGATGCGCATCTTCGGTCGCCCGTTCTCGTCGTGAATCGGCTGGCCGTGATCGTCGACAGCCGGGACCCGATTGATGCCGATGTCGATCACGGCGGCTCCCGGCTTGATCATGTCGGCGGAGATCAGCTTCGGGCGACCGACCGCCACGATGATGATGTCGGCGGCGCGCGTCTTCGCCCGTAGGTTCTGCGTTGCGATGTGGCAGACCGTCGTGGTGGCGAAGCGATCGAGTAGCAAGAAGGCGACGGGCTTGCCGACGATCGAGCTGTGTCCGACGACGACCGCGTCGCGCCCCGCGATGTCGAGCTCGGTGGAAGCCAGCAGCTCGATGGCGGCCAGCGCCGTGCAGGGGACGAGGTTCGGCCGCCCGTAGAGCATCATGCCCAGATTGGCAGGATTCATGCCCTCGACGTCCTTGTCGGGATGAATCTTCGCCTGGATCCGGAGCTCGTTGATGTGCTCGGGAAGCGGACGCTGAATGATGATCCCCGTGACTGCGGCGTCCTCGTTGTGCCCGCGCAGGATCTCGACCAGCTCGTCCTCGGTCGTCTCGGCCGGCAGCCACTCGCCTTGAAAGTCGATGCCCACTTGCTCGCAGGAGCGGCGTTGATTGCGCGTGTAGACGGCGACGGCCGGATTCTCATCGACCTCGATCGAGACGAGGCGGACCGAGTGCCCTCGCTCTCGGAGCGTGGCGACGTCGACTCGGGTTTGCTCCAGGATGCGGTCGGCGACCGGTCGACCGCGAATGATCTCGGCAGACACGCGCTTCGATCTCCACGAGTAGGGGTGCCCAGGCGGGTGGCTCGGCGAAGACCCGTGCGCCGGCCGGACGCGGTCCAGCCCGACACCAGCGTGTCGAATGCCGATCGGCTCAGGCCCGGTGCCTGTTGTGAGAGGTCCAGGAACCAGGCGGGGGAGCGACTCTCGGCCCTGTGATACCGGATCGTCTCGGGGGGGTCAAGAACCCGGCCAGGCCGCCTCTGTCGTTTAATTCGTTGCCACTCTGCCATTTGAAGCGATCGTTCCGACTGCTTGGGCTGGGAACGGAACCGGGTCGATACTACAATGGACCCCCTTGCCCCAGCGGGGCATGCCGCAGAAGACCCGAGGCCGGCGAGCAAAGACAGCGATGAGCATGTTTCGACATCATCAAGGCTCTGGTCTCTCAGGATATGGGGACGATGGAGCCAGCAGCCCGATGGGCGTCCGGCCCGCCATCAAAGGGCTGATGATCGCCAACCTGGTGGTCTTCTTCATCCAGCAAGGCTTCGAGCTCGGTGGCCAGAGGGCGCTGGGAGCTCCCACCGCCTTCGATCGGCTCTTCTGGCTCGACCGAGACTCCGTGCTCGCGATGCCGTTTCTCGAGTTCTATCGCATCGTCAGCTACCAGTTCCTGCACGGCGACATGTGGCATTTCGTGATGAACATGCTCGTGCTGTGGGTCTTCGGGAACGGCGTTCACGACCGCCTCGGGTTCCGCGGGTTCCTGATCCTGTACTTCGGAGCCGGATGCTTCGGCGGCCTGATACACTTGCTGTTGACGGCGAGCCCGGTCGTCGGCGCCTCGGGCGCGATCTACGGGATCATGATCTTCTTCGCGATCCTGCATCCCAACGCGCCCATCATCTTCTTCATCGTCCGCATGAAGGTGAAATGGCTCGTCACCTTCTTCGTCGTTGCCGATCTCCTGCGCTTCCTCTCGCCGAATCAGCAGGGGATCTCGGTCGGAGCCCACCTCGGTGGCGCGGCCTTCGGCGCCGTTGCCTTCTTTGGCGTCCACCGCTACTCGGGTGCCGGACGCCGGCTCCAAGAGAAGCTCGTTCAAAAGGTGGAGAGACGGAAGGCCCAGAAGGACCGCGAGCAGAAGGAAGTCGTCGACGACATCCTTGCCAAGGTCTCCGAAGAGGGAATCAGCGCTTTGACCGACAAGGAGCGCCGGGTGCTGACCCAGGCCTCCAAGCGCTACAAGTCCCGCTCCTGAAGAGCCCGTGGGCGGACTGAACAGTGGTCCGCTGCGACTGCCCGCACCGCCGTTCACCGGATTCTGTCGAGTGACGGCGCACGATCGGGTCGACGCCCGCACTTTTCCGTACTCTTGACCGTGGCCTGGTGCTCCCCGACGAGCGACCGACTCCAGAAGTCCCGAGCTTGTGGGAGATCTGCAGCGGTTCGAGAATTCGTCGAAAGTTCTGGCCCTCGAGTTGCGTCTCATGGGCCAGCACACGAGAACACTTCGGACGAGCGGCGGGAAAGGCTCGACCGAAGAGCGATCCGAGCGCTCCCGATGATCCGGGGTTGAATCATCGCGCGCGCCTCGGCTCGACAGAAACCTCCTCCGGTTGAAAGGGGCTGCCTCGAACTCGTTCGAGGCAGCCCCTTTCTTTGGTTTCGCCCGCCTTGGGAGCAGATTCGGGGCGTCCCGCCCGGTCGACTCCGACCCGGTCCTCCCCTCGCCCCCAGACTTCGATCGGACGATTCGGGATTCAGTTGATTGCGCTCAAGGAATCCCAGAGGTTTCCCGATACCTCGTGTAATCTCCTCCTTCTTATTGTGGTCGGGGTGCTCGACGACGGTCGGTACCCCGGCTTTTTTAGTGCCTGGGCTCTCGTCACAGCCAGGCCATCAGCAGCACGGCCGCCAGGGCAATCACGGCCAGCCAGCTCGCCAGATCGCGTCGGTGGCTCTCGTGCTCGGGTGCGGGACGAGGCGCCGCGGGACCGCCAGGCGCCACCTGCGACTCGCCCGCAGACTCAAAGTGGATGCCAACCGCGGGCGAGCCCGGCAGCGAGGTCACTCGAAAGACTCCCGGCTGTGATGCCGCGGGCAAGGCCGGAGCCCGTGCCGGATGATCTCCCCAGTCGGGATCGAGGGGGATCGGATGCCCGAGGATTCCACTCGCTGGAAGCGGGCTCTGAGCGCTCGTCAACCATCGCAACGACTGGATGACGAAGAGCGGGAAGCTGGCGGAAGACCACCAAGTGGACGCGTCCGAGCGAAAAGAGACACTGACGACCCGGGCATCGCTGCGGTCTCGAACCACGGCGACCGCTTTCTCGGAGGCGGCGAGGAGAGGTGCTTCGCCTTCCTCGAGCAAGATCGACTCGCTGGGCGGGATGGCGACATCGTCGAAGGTCAGATGACGAACGATCGGATGCACCGGGTTTCGGACGACCAGAGTTCCGCTGGCGAGCTCTTGCGAGGTCGTCAGAGCTGGCGATCGTGCGCCGCTTGTCTGGAAGAGGAGGTAGCGTCCGGGAGGCAACGAGCGATCGAGGTCGAGGCCGACCGCAATGACCGGGACCTTCGGCGAAGCACTTTCCGTCCACAGCTCGTCGGCGGCACCCAAGCGCTCGACGTCGAAGAGCTCTTCACCCAGCACATCCAGGAGGTCGCGCAGGCGCTCGTCCTCCGGCTCCCCGAGCCACACCCGAACCGGAATGCGGGCTCTCCCCGAGATGACGAAGTCGACCCGGTCGTCGAGGGCGAGGGCATTCGAGCCACCCGCAGGCAGCGAGATCGAGATCACACGGTCGCCTGGAAACACGACCGGCTCTTCGACGGTGACTCGCCCCCCGTGGGGCAGGTCGACCGTCGAACTGCGAAGAAGCTCGCCATCGGCATGGATGCTGATCTCGACCGGCCGGATGCTCGCGTTCCCATTTGGGGTGTGATCGACGATCTCGAAGCGGAGGAGGTCAGGTCGCTCGGGGTCGCTCGGGAGCCAGACCGCGTTGGCGAGAGCCCAGTTCTCGATGGCGACGCCGACCGGATGGATGAACACGTCGCTCGGTGGCATGGCGGCGAGCTGGCGAGCTCGCGGCGAGGAGAAGTCGGAGACGAGAACAACGCGGCGTTGCGCAGCGGAAGGGGGACGCACCCTTTGGATGGCCTGGATCAGGTTCTCGGACCGAGGCCGCGTCCTCAGACTGCCGAGCCGTCGGAGGATCTCGCCAGGAGGCGTTCCGAGTGGCGCGATCACTTCGGTTTCTTCGGCGACGACGGCCAGGAGAAAGCGTTCGCGCGGCCCCCGGCGATCGAGGATCTCGCGAACCGCATCCCGAGCCCAGTCGAGTCGTTCGCGTCCGTCGCTCTCGCGCGTGCTCATGCTGGCGGACACATCGACCACGATCGCGTACTCGGTGGCTGCGGGACGAGACACGACGACGATCGGCTTCGCCAGAGCCAGCACGATGGCGGTCAACGTGACGAGAGCCGCGAGATCGCGCAAGCGCTCGCGCCAGATCGATCCGGGTCGCGTTGCGCCAAGGCGCGCGAGTGCTCGCTCGAGCATCGGCAGGCTGGCCACGGGACGGCGACGGCGCTTGCGCCACCAGTGGCGCAGCAGCCAAAGGGCTACCAGCCCCAGGAGTCCGAAGAGCCAGCTCGGGCGTTCGAGTTCGATCATCCGGGGAGTCGTCACAGATAAGAGCTCGACCGATCGATGGCTCGTCCGGGAGCTCTGGGCCCGATCGGTGTGAGCATGCTACCAGCCCACTCGGATGGAGACCAACCGAACGCCCGGGGCAGGTCGTCGAGAGCCGTCTGCCGCTCGGTCGTCGAGCTCAGCGCAAGCTCTCGAGCGTTCGGAGAAGTGCGGGCGCGAAGGCGAGAGTCGTTTCCACGTGCACCCGCCGAGCACCGCGCCGGCGGCAGAGGATTTCGGCGCGGTGCGAGTGCTCGCTGAGCGTCTCCTCGAGGGCGAGGCGCAGCTCGGGTGTCACACGCACGACTCGATCACGACCCGTTTCGATGTCGCGGAGTCGGTGCCAGCCTTCGCCGGGCAGCTCGGTGTCGCTCGAGTCGATGACTTGAACGACCGAGAGGCGCGCCGCCCTCCGACCGATCCGCTTCAAAGCTTCATCGAGCTCTTCGAGATCGTAGAGATCGCTCAGGATCACGACGGCGTCGCGGGTCGCGAAGGCGGGCGGCAGCCCTTCGAGAGTCTTCCCGAGGTGTCCGACGCGTTCGGTCGCCGTCGAGAGGCGATCGAGCAGGACCGGGAGCTGCGCCTTGCCTCTGTGGAGGCGAGCGTTCTCCTCTCCCGAGCCCGGTGAGACGATCAGACGAACGCCTTCGAACAGATGGAGTCCCAGCTGGCAGAGTCCTCCTGCGAGGCGGCGCGCCATCCACCACTTGTGGCTCAGGTTCTCGACGCTCATCGACGGTGTCGCGTCGACGATCACATGCACCCGATAGCGAGCTTCGGCCTCGAAGAGCTTGATCACCAGCTCACCCAGACGCCCGTAGACATGCCAATCGATGCGTCGAGGGTCATCTCCGGAGACGTAGTTCCGATAGTCGTGGAACAGCGTGCCCGAGAGACCTCGCCGCGGCACCTCACCGCCACCGGGGCGATCTCCCGCCAGCAGCCGACGCGCGAATCGCTCGAGTGCAGTCGTCGTGCGGTGAAACTCTGCGTCGAAGAGCGGCCGCTCTGCCGAGGCGCGCGCACTCACTTTCGAATCCGCTCGAAGTAGCGTCGAACGAGGCCTCTTCGATCGGGTGGCAGTGCCGTGCGGCGGACACGTTCGTGCGATTCGGCCAGCGGGTGCTCGGCTTCCTCCGGCACGCGCTCCCCCGGCGGGCGCTGCGAGGAGTCGGCGCGGGGCGCGACCTCGCGATCCTGGACCGCCACCTCTTTCTCGTGCTGCTCGCCCTCCTGCCGGAGGGGCGTCATGAACTTGGGGAGGCGATTCGCGTCGTCGAGATCGATCGGGTCTGGTGGAATCGGTTCGGAATCGACACCGGTGGGCGGCCGATCTGGCATCGCGTCGGCAGGTTGGAGAGCCAGGGAGCCGCCTCCTCCTTGGGGGCGCGGGGAGCCCGTGGGCGGCGAAGTCTCTCTCGGCAAGGAGTTGTCGTTCGCCGGTGGCATCGACGAAGGTGGCATTCCCGGCAGTCCCAGCCACAAGCCTACCCAAAGCGTCCAGAGGGCGCAGAGCCGCGAGCGCCCGAACAGGGGGCGATGGAGCGCCGCGAGGCGATTCCGGGTATCGGCGAACAGAGCGGCACCGAACGGTCGATCGAGTGCGACTGGTTCGAGCTCGGCGACCGTTTGAAGGCGATCTTCGAGATGACGACGCTGATCGATCTCTTGGGCGAGGCACGTTCGCTTCGACGCCGGTCGCGCGCGAGCGATCGTCAGCGCGACTGCCAGGCCGAGCGCGGCCAACAGGACCTCACCGCCCGGCGCATCGGGCGCGGCGCCTCGACATCCGTCGATCAGGCGGACGGCGATCGCCGCTGCGGCGGCGAGTCCGAAGCCTCGAGCCGAAGCGCGCAGACCGGTCTGCAGGGATCGCTGGCGACCGAGCCAGCTCTGGATCATGCGCGGCATGCATCCGTTCTAGTGAGGGGTGCCTCGAGAAGCAACGACCCAGTCCGCTGCCCTTGGTGCACGACCGGCATCCGGGCCAGCGTCCCAGCCGGCTCGGAGGTTTTGGCGAAGACGTGCGAGTCGCAGCTGCTTGCCGGTGGTCGAGACCATCGGTATACTCCGTCTTTTGCAAGGTAGGGAGCCCGAAACCACCACCATGGCCAGGGATGAGGCGCCCGAGTGGGGCGATCGAACGAGCGGGACGAAGACCCGCGCCGCCGAGCGAGAGCTACTCGAGGGCCGAGACTGTGTCTCGGCCCTTGTGCGTTTCAGGGCAAGTGGTGGGTGGCTCCGGATACCGGAAAGCGAGGAGTGAGGCCGGATGAACGACAAGATCGTCAGTGAAGGGATCACGTTTGATGATGTGCTGCTGCTGCCGTCCTACTCGGACGTGCTGCCACACGAGGTCGACCTGCGCTCGCGGTTCAGCCGCAATGTCACGCTGAACCTCCCGATCAGCTCGTCGGCGATGGATACCGTCACCGAGGCGCGTCTCGCGATCGCGCTTGCTCAGCAAGGCGGGATCGGCATCGTGCATCGAAACCTCACGATCGAGGAGCAAGTCCACGAGGTCGATGCCGTCAAGCGCTCGGCCAACGGGGTGATCCTGGATCCGGTGACTCTCGGCCCGAACGAGACGATCGCCACCGCCAAGGACATCATGCAGACGCATCGAATCTCCGGCCTCCCGATCGTGGAGAGCGACCGTCGCCTGGTGGGCATCCTCACCCGACGCGACCTGCGATTCCAAGAAGACCTCGACACCTCGATCTCCAGCGTGATGACGCGCGATCCGCTGATCACGGCTCCGGTGGGCACGACCCTCCAGGATGCGCGCGACATCCTGCACCGCAACAAGGTCGAGAAGCTGATCTTGGTCGACGAGGCAGGACGGCTCGGCGGCTTGATCACCATCAAGGACATCAACCTGCTCGAAGAGTTTCCGTCGGCCGTTCGCGATAGCTTCGGGCGCCTGTCGGTCGGTGCGGCGGTCGGCGTCAACGACCATGAGCGAGTCGGGGCCCTGATCGACGCGGGCGTCGACGTCTTGGTCGTCGACACGGCCCATGGCCACACGCGGAACGTGATGGAGACCGTGCGGCAGATCAAGAGCAGCCACGACATCGACGTGGTGGCGGGCAACGTCGCCACGGCCGAGGCCACGAAGGATCTTCTCGACAGCGGCGTCGACGCGGTCAAGGTCGGGATTGGTCCCGGCTCGATCTGTACCACCCGGGTCATCGCCGGAGTGGGTGTGCCGCAGCTCTCGGCCGTCTACGAGTGCTCGCGCGTCGCACGCGATGCCGGCGTGCCGATCATCGCCGATGGCGGCATCCGCTACTCGGGCGACATCGCCAAGGCGATCGCCATGGGCGCCTCCACCGTCATGCTGGGTGGCCTGCTCGCCGGTCTCGAGGAGAGCCCGGGCGAGACCGTCCTGCATCAGGGCCGCACCTTCAAGACCTATCGCGGCATGGGGTCGTTGGGCGCCATGGTCGAGGGCTCGAAGAGCCGGTACCGCCAGGACCACGTACAGCATCGCGACAAGCTGGTTCCCGAAGGCGTCGAGGGCCGAGTGCCTTACAAGGGGCGGCTGGCAGACTTCGTCTACCAGCTCGCCGGGGGGCTCCGCTCGAGCATGGGCTACTGCGGGGCCCGCGACGTCTCGGAGCTGCAGAGCAAGTCGCGATTCATTCGGGTCTCGAGCGCCTCGCTGGTCGAGAACCATCCGCACGACATCCTGATCACCAAGGAATCGTCCAACTACCAGGTCGATCGCTAAGCGGGCGGTCGGTTTCGTTCGCGAGTCTTCCGCAGGGGATGGCTCTCGCAGCCACACCCTTCGGTGGGAGAGGGAGCTCATCACTGATGCACGCCGGACATGAGCTGATCGGCATTCTCGATTTCGGGTCCCAGTATGGGCAGCTAATCGCACGTCGAGTACGTGAGGCCAACGTCTACTGTGAGGTACTGCCCTTTACGACCTCGGCGGCCGATCTTCGGAAGCGGACCGAGCTCAAGGGCCTGATCCTCTCCGGAGGACCCGCCAGTGTCACGGACAGCACGTCGCCCCAGTGCGATCCGGAGATCTTCTCGCTGGACGTGCCGCTGCTCGGCATCTGCTACGGCATGCAGATCATGACGCAGAGCCTCGGCGGCAAGGTCGAGCCCGGTCGATCCGGCGAGTATGGCCGAACTCCCATCGATCATTCGAGCAGCAGTGCTCTGCTCGAAGGCGTCCCTGCGTCCTCGGTCGTGTGGATGAGCCACGGCGATCACGTCGCACGACCGGCTGAGGGCTTCGAGACGGTCGCCATTTCGTCGACCTGTGAGCAAGCCGCCATCGCCGACCCAGCGCGACATCTATATGGGCTGCAGTTCCATCCCGAGGTGACTCACACCGAGCACGGTCGCCGGATTCTCGAGAACTTCCTGCTCCGCATCTGCGGCTGTGCGGCCGATTGGCGCCTGGGCTCCTTCATCGAGGAGGAGGTCGGACGCATCCAGCAGCAGGTCGGGGACGCTCGGGTCGTCTGCGGCCTTTCGGGCGGCGTCGACTCAGCGGTCACCGCTGCCTTGGTCCATCGCGCCATCGGAGACCGGCTCACCTGCCTGTTCGTCGACAATGGTCTGATGCGCCATGGCGAGATCGAGGAGGTCGAGTCGACCTTCCGCGATCACTTCCATGTCGACCTACGGGTCCTGCGCTCGGCCGAGCGATTCGTCGAGAAGCTCGAAGGCGAGACCGATCCCGAGCGCAAGCGCAAGATCATCGGCCACGTCTTCATCGACGTCTTCAAAGAAGAGGCGGCCCGGATCGAGGACGCTCACTTCCTGGCTCAAGGAACGCTTTATCCGGACGTGATCGAGTCCCAGTCCGCCCACGGCGGTCCCTCGGTGACCATCAAGACGCACCACAACGTCGGAGGGCTTCCGGCCGAGCTCGGGTTCGAGCTGGTCGAGCCCCTGCGAGATCTCTTCAAAGACGAGGTGCGGCGCCTCGGCCAAGAGCTGGGCCTGCCGGAAACGATGGTGCAACGCCAGCCGTTCCCCGGTCCCGGGCTCGCCATCCGGATCTTGGGCGAGGTCACTCCCGAGCGTTTGAGAGTGCTCCGCAACGCCGATCGCATCGTCCTGGACGAGATTCGGCGAGCGGGATGGTACGAGAGAGTCTGGCAGGCCTTCGCCGTGCTGCTGCCCGTGTCGACCGTCGGCGTGATGGGGGACGCGCGCACCTACGAGAATGCCTGCGTGCTGCGGGTCGTCGAGAGCCAGGACGGCATGACGGCCGATTGGGTCGATCTGCCCAAGGAGCTGCTCGCCCGCATCTCGAACCGCATCATCAACGAGGTCGACGGCATCAACCGCGTCGTCTATGACGTCAGCTCCAAGCCGCCTGCAACCATCGAGTGGGAGTGAGCCGACGTTCTGGACGTCGAGACACGGCAATGAGAATCTTCGGAATCAGCGACCTTCATCTCAGCCTCGGCGTCGACAAGCCGATGGACGTCTTCGGCGGCCATTGGGAGAACCATCACCTCAAGATCGAGCAGGCCTGGCGCGAGCGAATCACATCGGAGGACATCGTCCTCTGTCCGGGTGACACCTCCTGGGGCATGCGCCCGACCGAAGCGGCGCTCGATCTCGCATGGCTCTCCGAGCTTCCCGGACAGAAGATCTTGGTCAAAGGAAACCATGACTTCTGGTGGCCGGGGACTCGCAAGAAGCTCCGAGAGCTGCTCCCCGACTCGATCCACACCTTGAAGAAGAACGCTCTCGTGCTCGGTGGAGTGGGATTCATCGGTGTGCGTGGGAGCGACATTCGTCGCCCTCCGGACACGAGCGCCGAGGAGCATCGCGCCAGCATCGAGCGCGAGATCACCGAGTTCCGCACCTCGATTCTCGACCTGCGGCAGAATCACTCCGGCTACGAGCGCATCATCGCGCTCTTCCATTACCCGCCCTTCGAGATGGACGAATCGCCGTCGGTCTACTCCGGCATGGTCGAAGCCTCCGGTGCCGAGCTGTGCGTCTATGGGCACCTCCATACACCGGAATGGTGTGCTCGCGGATTCGAAGGCATGCACAATGGCGTGGAGTATCGGTTGTTGAGCTGCGACCATCTCGAGTTCGTGCCGGTGCTCCTGCGCGAGCTCGATTGCTGAGACGAGGAGACCTCGGGGATGTTCAAGAAGCTGTTCGGTCGCGGCGAGTCCAAGGACCCGGAGCAGATCGCACGAGAGCAGGAATGGCGTCGGACGGCACCCTTCGACGCGGACGGCGAGGGCTGGGTCGTCACGGGAGCCTACGCGGAGAGCGCTTTTCCAGGAGGCGTCTTTCCGGATGCTGCTCGGCGCGTGCTCGTCGAGCGAGGGCGAGCCAATGGCTTCGAGGCCATCCTCATGCGGGTTTGGATCCCGACCGTCTCCCGAAAGAAGTCGAAGAAGCAGCAGGCCGCCGCCCAGGACAGCATCCTCGAGGCCGTGTTTGGGCTGAATGGCTGGGTGGCGTTCGCGGGTCGAGAGGCCGGCGTGTTGCGGGGCAAGGAAGTGCTCGGCAAGGTCTCTGCGTACGAGGAGCGCGACCAGATCATCGAGGGCGAGGCGCCGGCCGAGGGTGGCGGAGTCGACCTCGGAGGGCGCCACGATCGCGTCGATCGGCTGTTCCTGTTCCCGATCGTGATTCCCGGAGAAGAGGAGACCGAGCTCACGCCGCGTGCTCGCGACTTCAACATTCAACGCGGAGAGCAGTACGAGGCGGAGCTCGACCAGGAGCCGCACTCCGTCCAGAGCAAGGATGACATTGCCTCCGCCAACGAAGACTGGCTCCAGCGCTTCGAGGCGATGCTGGATCAACGCCGCGTCAGCGAAGCCGAGCGAAAGCGCGTGCTCTGGTACCTCCGGGAGATCGATGAGCGCGAGCTGCGAAAGAACGAGCGCGGCAGCTTCGAGCGGCTCGGAGTCGGTGCCGTCGTCGATGGCTACCTGGCCGGCGAGTTCAAGCCCCACCAATGCCGATCGCGTCGCGACATGCAGTCCGCGATCGATGCGCTGGCTCGCCTCTACAAGTTCATCGCCGAGTCGACGGAGGGCGCGACCTCGGAGCGCGCGGCCAGTGTCGTGCGAGGTCTGACCAAGGCTCAGCGCCGACTCATCGCCGGCCTTCGTTGAGGATCGTTGCCGGCGAGCTTCGAGTGGCTCAGAAGCAGAGGACTCGACTTGATTTCGGAGTGCAATACACCTAGTTTCGCGCCAGCCCGGCTGGACGGTTTTGATCGACACCCGTATGCGAGGAGGCAGATGGTCCCCATCCAGACGACGTTCGGAGCACTCCTGTTGGCCGGCTTCCTCGGAGCCTGTGCCTCCGAAGACGAGCAGGGCACGGCCTGGCTGAAGTCGGCCGAGACGTCGGTGCGCGCAGCGCAGGCGAGCGCCTCTGACGACATCGTGATTCATGGAGAGATCGGCGCGCTCTCCGTGCAGGAGATCCGTGAGAGCCTCGAGCAGCCGGGCGCTCACGAGCCGTTCATTCCCGAAGCGCCTCTGGGCATTACGAGCGATCTGGCCCAGCTGATTCCGGCCGATAATCCGTGCACGCCTGCCAAGGTATCGCTCGGCAAGCAGCTCTTCTTCGATCCGCGCCTCTCCAAGGACACCACGATCTCCTGTGCTTCTTGCCACCACCCGGACATGGGCTGGGGCGACAACGCAGCGGTCTCCAGCGGCATCGCGCAGCAGAAGGGCGCGCGGAGTGCGCCGACGGTTCTCAACCGCGTCCTCGCCGCCGTGCAGTTCTGGGACGGACGGGCAGCCAGCCTCGAGGAGCAGGCGCTGGGACCGATCGGTAACCCCATCGAGATGGGGTTCAGTGCCGACGAGGCGGCCGAGGTTCTCAACGGCATCGAAGGCTACCGCATCCAGTTCGAGCGCATCTTCGGCGGGCCTGCGACGCCCGATCGCATCGCCCAAGCGATTGCTGCCTTTGAGCGGACCATCATCGGAGGTGGCAGCCCGTACGACTATCACATCGAGGCGAAGTACTTCCACGACCTGGGCTGGGACGAGGAAGACGAGACTCCGGAGGAGACGGCCGAGCGCGAGGCCGTGCTCGCCCTCGAGAAGCAGCACGCCCTGAGCGACGCGGCACGCCGCGGGATGACCTTGTTCTTCGACAAAGCCGAGTGCAGCCTCTGCCACGTCGGCGAGAACTTCACCGACGAGCTCTACTACAACATCGGAGTCGGCTTCCCCAGCGACGCCCCCGACAAGGGGCGTGAGGACCATACTCGAGAAGAGAAGGATCGTGGGGCGTTTCGAACACCGACGGTGCGCAACATCGCCGACAGCGCTCCCTACCTGCACGATGGCAGCGCGCAGACCCTGCGCCAGGTCGTCGAGCATTACAACCAGGGAGGGAATCCGAACCCGTGGCAGTCGGATCGGATTCGGCCGTTGAAGCTGACCGAGCAGGAGATCGATGATCTGGTCGCCTTCATGGAGCAGGGGCTTCAAGGGACTGTGCCGCGCATGAAGCCGCCGCGTCTCCCGTGACCGAGCGCGCACGCCATCCCGAGCTCAGCCCGGACTTCACGGGTCGAGTCGCCCTCATCACCGGTGCCTCGAGTGGCATTGGCCGGGCCACGGCGCTCCACCTGGCCCGGCTAGGAGCGCGGGTCGCCATCAATGGCCGATCCGTCGAGCGCCTCGATGCCTTGCAGGCGGAGATCGTGGCATCCGAAGGCGCCGCCTTCGTCGTCGCGGGAGACGTCGCGAATGCCGACCAGGCTCGTGATGTCGTCGCGAGAACGGTCTCCCAGGGGGGGCGCCTCGACACACTGATCCATGCGGCCGGAATCTTGCGCGGCGGCTCGGTCGAGACGACCTCCCTCGAGGATTGGGACGATCACTTCGCGATCAACGTGCGTTCGGGGTTCGTGTTGCTCCAAGCCTCGACACCCCATCTCGAGCTGCAGCGAGGCAGCGTCGTCCTCGTGAGCAGCGTCACCGGAAACCGAGCCTTCCCAGGCGTGCTCGCCTACTGCACGAGCAAGGCCGCCGTCGACCAGCTCACGCGTTGCGCGGCACTCGAGCTGGCCCCGGTCGGGGTGCGGGTCAACGCCGTCAATCCGGGCGTCGTCCGCACCGAGCTTCATCGAAACGGGGGCATGGAGGAAGCCGCCTACGCGAAGTTCCTCGAGCACAGCCGTTCGACACATCCGCTGGGACGAGTCGGGGAAGCCGACGAGGTGGCGGAGCTGATTGCATTCCTCGCCTCCGATCAGGCCGGGTGGGTCACCGGAGCGACGATTCCCATCGATGGCGGTCGGGCCCAAACCTGCGCCCGGTGAGCCATCCGCACCGATTCGAGTGTCCGGCCACTCGGTCACCCTCCCGACGTCGCATCCTCTGCTTCGGGATCGGGAGGCGAGTCGTCGTCGAGCTGATCGAGATAGCCGTGTGGAAGGACGACTCGCTGCGGCCGCCCAACCTTTCCCCGGGGGCGTCCGAGACACTCCTCGGGTAAGGTCTCGTCGGGATCGAGATCGGTGAGGCTGGCGGCGAGCTCTTCGAAAGTCTGGGCGCGGACCAGACGAGCGCGGAGTGCAGCGCCACTCGGATAGTCACCGAGGTACCAGCCCGCGTGCCGGCGCATCTGCAGGACGGCGATCCTCTCGAGCGTCCACCGACACAATCGGCGGGCGTGCTCGAGAAACCACCGGGCCGACTCGCCCAGTCGGGGAGGAGGGGGTGGCGTGCGGCCCTCGAAGACGGCCGCCAGGTCTCGAAAGAGCCAAGGGCGACCCAAGCAACCCCGCCCGACGATCACACCATCGCACCCGGTCTCGTCCATCATGCGCAAGGCATCGTCGGCTGCCCAGATGTCGCCGTTGCCCAGGACCGGGACCGAGAGGACCTCCTTGAGGCGAGCGATTCGGCTCCAGTCGGCGGCGCCCGAGTAGAGCTGAGCGGCCGTCCGGGCATGGAGGCCGACCGCTGCGCAACCCTCGGCAGCCGCGATACGGCCTGCTTCGAGGTAGGAGCGGTATTGATCGTCGACGCCGATCCGCATCTTCATCGTGACCGGAACGTCTCCGGCATGGGTGACGGCGGCGCGAAGGAGTCGCTGGAGCAGGCGGGGCTTGAGTGGGATGGCCGCGCCTCCTCCCTTGCGAGTGATCTTGGGCACCGGGCAGCCGAAGTTCAGATCGAGGTGATCGACCCGTCCCTCCGCGACCAGCCAGCGGACGGCCTGTCCCAGAATCTCGGGATCGACGCCGTAGAGCTGGAGGCTGCGGGGCGTCTCCTCGGGTCCAAAAGCCGCCAGGCGAAGAGCGCGAGGGTTTCGGTCGACCAGTGGCCGGGCCACGATCATCTCGCTGACGTACAGCCCGGCGCCAAACTCTCGGCAGATCGATCGGAAGGGGAAGTTCGTGATGCCGGCCATCGGAGCGAGGACGACGGGAGGCCAAATCTGGAGCGGCCCGAGCTCGAGAGGCCGACGAGGTCGCGGGGCCTCCGTCACCGAGGTCACGCCTCAGCTCGGTGCGTCGAAGCGCGCGAGGACGGCGGTGATGTTGTCGCTGCCTCCACCGGCGTTGGCGGACTCGACCAATCGGCGGCAGGCCTTCTCGATGGTCTTCTCGTCGTCGAGGATCTCGAGGATCTCCTCGTCCGTGAGGTGTTGGGTGAGACCATCCGTGCACAGCAGGAGGGTGTCGCCCGGTTCGAGGTCGGCCCAATGGATCTCGGGGGCCAAGATGTCCTCGCTGCCGCCGAGGGCGTTGACGAGGAGATGGCTCCAGTGTGAATCGCGGGCTTCCTCGGGCGCCAGCTTGCCGCTCTCGACCAGCTGCTGCGCGATAGTGTGATCGGTGGTGACCTGCTCGAGCTCGCTCTTGCGGAGCAGGTAGCAGCGGCTGTCCCCGACGTGAATGACGTAGACCCGCATGCCGACCACGAATGCCATCGTGAGCGTGGTGCCCATGCCGCGCCGCTCGGGAACGGCCTTGGACTCGGCGATGATCGCGGCTTGGCAGCGTTGGAGCGCCTCTTGGAGCTGCTCGATGAGCTGCTCTTCGGGCAGATCGTGGAGGGGGATCTCGTCGACCGTCGCCTCGAGGATCGCCTGGGTGAGCGTCTTCGTCACGATGGCGCTGGCAATCTCGCCCGCAGCGTGTCCGCCCATGCCATCCGCGACCACCAGCAGCTGACCGGCTGACTTGCCGTTCTTCGGTGGTCGCCTGGTCGTGGTCTCATCCAAGCTCATGCTCGATTGACGAATCGCAGCGGATTTGGTGAGGTCAGCAATCAAGAACTGATCCTCGTTGATCTCACGCTGCCGACCAATGTCGGTCAGTCCGAAGCTTTCCATCCGCGCGCGAGGCGCCATGCGTCGACTCCTGGGTGATTGCTCCCGTGCGCGGAGCGACCGAATCCCGCTCAGCATATCGGAGCCCGAGGCGAAGTGCCAGTCACCAGGCAGAGGTCCGTGAATCGACTCGACTCCCTCCGGCGAGCACGCTTCGAGCTAGGGGCCCTGCTCATCACCGTCGTGGTCTTCTGGATCGCGGAAAACGTCCTCGGCCAGAAGATCCCAGCCCTCATCATCCTGGCCGCTCTTTGGGCGATTCATCTCGGCCGCGTCGCCCGCCAGGATCGGGACGCGTGGCGTCGTTGGGGACTTCGACCGCCGTCTCCTCGAGCCGCTTGGGGCACGGCCGCCGGGGTACTCGTCGCCGGTGGGGCCCTCCTCCTCCTCTATCGTCTCTTGGCCGGATGGCAGCCTCTTCCCGGTCGGTCGATTTGGATCTTCCTGGGCTATCCGGTCTGGTCGCTCGTTCAGCAGCTGGTGCTCCAGGGTATTCTGGTCAGCGACCTCGAGCAGCTCGGGGTTCGGCGCTGGGCTCTGGTGATCCTGGGGTCGCTCGGATTCGGGCTCGCGCATCTGCCCGATCTCGAGCTGGCCGGCCTGTGCGCGTTGGCGGGTGGGCCCTGGACGCTCCTGTTCCTCTCCCAGCGCGGGCTCGTCCCGATCGCAATCACGCATGCCGTTTTGGGGACGCTGACGTTCTACTGGGTGCTCGAGCGCGACCCGCTGGCGGAGTTTGGATACGCTTGAGCGCGCGACACTTCTTGGACCGTCTCGCCAAAAGGATACGACGAAATGCTCTCTCGCCCGGCGGCGCTGTCGATGGTGATCCTGGCTCTCCTCTCGAGCCTGAGCTTCGCCCAGGATCTCAACTACAACACCTACCAGCGAGGCACGCGGTCCGCGATGATGGGCGGAGCCGCCGTGGCGGGGGCCGCCGATGCCTCCGCCGTCTTCTACAATCCGGCCGGCCTCGCCTTCGCGACCGAGTCGGGCTTCGACATCTCCGCCCAAGCTCTCCGTTGGGAGTCGACGCGCTTCGAGGACGTTCTCGGCCGAGGCAAGGACGGTGAGAGCGACGTCATCCAGCTCATCCCGCTGCTCGTCGCCCGCGTGATTCCCGTCGACGACGAAGGAGAGTTTCAGCTCGGCGCCGCCCTCAGCGCCGTCCAGCAGCATCGGACCGCGTTGCAGGAGGTGATCCGAAACTCCCGCAACGTGCTGCCGGACGACCAGTTTCCCGGAGCCGAGGCGTTTGCCGGCCGCCTGGACAGTAGTCGCCAGGCGAACGAGTACTGGGTGGCTTTCGCGGGCGCCTGGCGACCGAACGAACGTCTGTCGTTCGGATTCGGCCCGATCGTCTCGTATCGCCAGCAACGGGTGTCGAACCAGTTCTCGGCCTCGATCACGTCCGATCCGACCCAACCGGTCGTCGCGACGGATGATCGCGTTCACGAGTTCTTCCAGTTCTCGTTGCTCTTTCGGAGCGGCGTTTCGTGGCGACCGACGGACACCCTCCGGTTCGGTCTGACCGCAACCTCGCCCAGCCAGAAGATCTTTGGACGGGGGAGTGCCCTGGCGGAGGAGAGCCTCACGAATGTGCTGCTGCTTCCGGACGGCAGCTTCGGCAGCCTCTACGGGCTGTCGCGTCAGAAGGGTCGCGATACGAACTACCGGATCCCCTTCAATGCCGAGCTGGGAGTCGAGCTGGACATCTCGGAAGACTGGACAGTGGCAACGTCACTGCAGTATTGGGGACGGCTCCAGCGGAGAGCGGTGATCGACATCAACGGCTTCGACCAGTTCTACCGGGGCGTGCCTTTCGATGCCAGCAACAGCGCGAGCCGCGTGCTGTCGATCTACGACGAGAGGCAAGAGGTGATGAACGCGGCGCTCGGTATCGAGCACCGCTTCAACGAGGAGTACACGGGCTACTTCGGGTTCTGGACCGACATCTCTCCGATCGAAGGAGGAGAGGCCAAAGAGGCGGAGGCGCTCGGTCAGCCTCTGCTCACGCAAACCACGCTCGACATGTACAACTTCATCACCGGGTTTTCGCATCGCTCCGAGCACACGATCGTGACACTCGGCGGCACCTTCGGCATCGGCCGGGGGCGCCGCTGGGGGCCGGGCGTCGATTTCTTCTCGGACGACCCGACGCGGCTCTTCGGTGCGGGTGAGCCCCGCAAGACGAGCGTCTCTTCGATCACGGCCGGGATCGTCTTTAGCTATCAGTATCTCTTCTGAGGGGGCTTCATGGGGGGCGAGGACTTTGAAAAGACGCTGCATCTCGTGGCTTCGGCACAGTCCGGGAACGGACAGGCGCTCAACGATCTCTTCGAGCGCTACCTCCCGTGGACTCGCCAGATCGTGGCGCTTCGCCTGGGACGCCGCCGAGATGATTGCGGCGACGTCGAGGACATCGTTCAAGAGTCTCTGCTCGAAGCGTTTCAGAGCATCGACCGACTCGAGCAGCGCAACGAGTCCTCCTTCCGACATTGGCTCGGCCGTCTCGCCCACAACAACGTCCTCGACCATCTCCGTCGCCGCTCGGCTCAGAAACGCGGAAGTGGGCGCGTCAAGAATCTCGGGGATTGTGGGCACACGACGCTCTCCGAGTCCGTCTTCGCAGGGCCGTATCACTCTCCGAGCAAGTTCGCCATGAAGGAGGAGCTCGAGGCCCGCCTCGAGGAGGTGCTGCTGTCGTTGGAGGAGCGCGACCGTGAGATGATCGTCATGAGACGACTCTGCGGACTCTCCTACAAGGACATCGCCACCGAGATGGGCTTCGAGAAGGAAGCGACGGCGCGCTCGGTTTTCAAGCGGGCCTTCGAGAGATTCCAGGAGCGATTCGACCAGAAGGGCGGGGTTTGAGAAGCCGCCATCGAGTTCGGAGTCTTCGTGTTCCAGGTGCTCGACGGTTCTCAGCTCGAGACGGACTGGACGCTGACCTTCGGCCGGCAGATCTCGTTCTGAGGCTCCCGTTTTCGAGCAGCGGGCCTGCGCCGATGGATCGGGTCCGCTGCTCCCCTGGGCGGCGTCAGAAACGGTGGCGAGTTACCGGGCCCTCTACTACAATCCTCGGTTCCTCTCAACCGAAACATCGCGTCGCCGGGAGGCGGGCGGAGCCGGCATGTCGCCGAACTCTGTGCCGCCGGTTCGATCAAGCCACGGTGACATCGTCGAAGGATGGAGTAGCCCAATGCCTTTCGCCCTTCCCGAGCTGCCGTACTCCAAGGACGCGCTTGCGCCCCACATCTCAAACGAGACGCTCGAGTTCCACTACGGCAAGCATCACAACGCCTACGTCACGAACCTCAACAACCTCACCCAGGGTAAGGACCTCGAGAAGAAGAGCCTCGAGGATCTGATCAAGACCCAAGAAGGTGGCATCTTCAACAACGCCGCTCAGGTGTGGAATCACACCTTCTACTGGAACAGCATGAGCCCGGACGGCGGCGGATCGCCGAGCGGCAAGATCGGGGACGCGATCAATGCCTCCTTCGGCAGCTTCGATGCTTTCCGCGAGCAGTTCAGCAAGGCGGCTGCCGGACAGTTCGGCTCGGGCTGGGCCTGGCTGGTCAAGAGCGCCGATGGCAAGGTCGCCATCGAGACCACCAGCAACGCCGGCAACCCGCTCCGAGACGGCAAGTCGCCGATCTTGACCTGTGATGTCTGGGAGCACGCCTACTACATCGATTACCGCAACGCCCGCCCGAAGTACCTCGAGGCCTGGTGGAACCTCGTCAACTGGGAGTTCGCCGAGAAGAACCTCGGCTGACCTCCGACGAGTCTCGACTCTCACCGAACGGCTCGAGCGCCCGCGCTCGGGCCGTTTCGCATTGGAGAGGGACGGCGAGGGGCTCCGGCCGCGGGCTTCGTCATCCCAGCGTTGCAAGACGAAGTGTGCTTTCAGACCGTCCCTTCGAAGGCCCGAGTTCATTCGGGTGTGATGTCGCGCGCCTCGAATCGGTTCACCTGGACGGCGACCCGGCTTCAATGCAGCAACCAACAGAGACGCGAACGGAGTCCGTCACCTCGCCCCGTCTCTGTCGTCGCGCAACGTCGGGCCCGGGATGCGTTCGGACGACCAAACTGAGAGAGCGGTCACGTCCCATCCCGCTCCAGCGGGGCTTCTCGACGGACCGCGCCTCACGGGTCCTGGCGTCTGCCGCACCTTGCCTCGCCGATCTCCTGGACAGCGAGGCCTCAGTCTGCCGCGCGCTCTTTCAGCCACTCGCGCAGGCGTCGCGCGTCTTCGTGCAGGCCTTCTGCGATATCGCTTCGGGAGGCGTTGACGAAGAAGAGGCCACTGTCGATGAAGACGCGCTCGCCGAGCAGCGCCCGCTCGGGGTCTTCGGGGTGCGCCAGCACCTGGTAGTCCCCGAAGAAGGCGGCCAGCCCGAAGGTGGTCTCGCGCTGCCGATAGCGGATCACGGTGCGGTCCTTCAGCTCGACCGTCTCGAAGACCAAGACGCATTCGGGCTCGACGCCGAGCTTGCCCTCGAAGAACCAGCGGGCGACGATCTGCTGCTCGCTCCGCTCGACGATCTCGAAGCGCTTCGCCCACGAACGATGCTCCGCCGCGTTCTCGAAATCGAGGAGTGCGTCCACGACCTCCTCCACTGATCCGTCGAGCGTGAACCAGAGTGCGCCACCCGTGACCCCTTCGTACTCCAGCTCGATCACCTCGAGCTCGTCGGCTTCCCGATCGGCTTGGCTGGCGGCCGGTGGCTCGTAGAAACCTGCTTCTCGGAGGTCCTTCTCGAGGTCGCCGGGTGGCTCGATGTCGAGCATGCTGGCGCAACCTGGGGCACCAAGGAGCAGGCCGATGATCACGGCGAGGTGCCTTCGGGCTCGGCTCAGATTGCCAGGGCGAAGGATCTTCATTGCTCGACCTGGCTCAGCGCGTGGGGGCCGGAACCCGCGATTCCTTGGGCTCGGCGAGGTCCGGTGCGAAGGCGCCCTCAGTCTTGGGGCCCCTCAGCGCGACGCGCAATGCCTTGAGCGGATGCGAGAAGGTGTCGTTGACCGCCGTCGGCTCGAAGCCACAGTGGACTTGGCAATGGTTGCACCGCTCGTTGCGCCCCAGGCCGTACCGCTCCCACGGCGTCTCGTCCATCAGCTCCTGGAATGACTGCGCGTAGCCCTCGTCGACCAGGAGATAGCAAGGCTTCTGCCAGCCGAAGACGTTGCGGGTCGGATTGCCCCAGGGCGTGCACTGATAGGTCTGGTTGCCGGCCAGGAAGTCGAGGAAGAGGCTCGACTGATTGAACCTCCAGGAGCGCCCCTTGCCGAGCGAGAACACGTTTCGGAACAGCTGCTTGCTCGCCTGGCGCTCCAGGAAGATCTCCTGCTCGGGCGCGTGCGAGTAGTTGAAGCCCGGCGACACCGTGACGCCCTCGACTCCGAGCTCCGTCGCTCGATCCATGAACTCCGCCACTCGCTCCGGAATCGCGTCATTGAACAGCGTGCAGTTGATCGTGACACGAAAGCCACGTCCCCGAGCTGCTTGGATCGCGCGCACCGCGACGTCGTACACACCATCACGACAGACCGAGCGGTCGTGCTCCTCGCGATTGCCATCCAGGTGAATCGAGAAGGTGAGATACGGCGACGGCCGAAAGCGATCCAGCCGCTTCTCGAGGAGGATGGCATTCGTGCACAGGTAGACGAACTTCTTGCGTGCCGAGATCCCCTCGACGATCGAGACGATCTCGGGATGCAGCAGTGGCTCGCCGCCGGGAATCGAGACGATGGGCGCTCCGCACTCGTCGACGGCTCTCAAGCACTCCTCGAGGCTGAGCCGGCGCTTGAGAATCTCCTCGGGGTAGTCGATCTTGCCGCAGCCGGCACAGGCGAGGTTGCACTGGAATAGCGGCTCGAGCATCAGGACCAGCGGGTAGCGCTTCTCCCTCCGGAGCTTCTTGCCGAGGAGATACTTCGCGATCCGGTATTGCTGAATCAGGGGAACGGACATCGTGGCTCGTCGCTTGGCAAAGGAAGGCTCGCGAGCGTTCGAGTCCCGGCCCGAATACGGAAGCCGGTTGCAGAGACTCGCCGGCACCAATCATCGCCTGTGGTGGAATCGCGCGCACGGTCCATTCGAAGAATTCGTCATCGGTTGCTCGGCCGGTCCCGGGAGCTCAAGTAACCCCGGCTCTCGAACCACGCGATGGCGTCGCGGAGCGCCTCGACCGATGGGCGAGGCGAGTAGCCGAGCTCGCGTTCGGCTTTGGCATGGCTGAAGAACATGCGCTTGCGAGCCATGCGGACACCGTCGACGGTGACCCGTGGCTCCGGTCCGCGCGTCAGACGGGCCCAGGCCTGGGATGCCCAAGCCACGGGGAGAATGAGCCCGTGCGGCAGCCGGAGCGACGGAGCCTTGCCTCCCGTCAGGTTGGCGACCTCCACCAGAATCTCGCGAAGCGTGAGATTCTCGCCGCCGAGGACGTAGCGATCTCCGAGCCTGCCGCGCTCGAGCGCTTGCAGATGTCCCTCGGCCACGTCGTCGACATGAACGACGTTGAGGCCCGTGTCCACGTACGCCGGCATGTTGCCACTCGCCGCATCGACGATCATCCGGCCGGTCGGCGTGGGCTTGATGTCGCGAGGTCCGATCGGTGCCGTCGGATTGACGATCACCGCCGGAAGGCTCGCCTCGCGCACCAGGCGGCGCACCTCTTCCTCGGCCAGGAACTTCGAACGCTTGTAGTGTCCGATCATGCTGGCGAGGCTCGAAGGTGTCTCCTCGTCCGACGGCCGTGAGCCGTCGAGGAGCCCCAGAGTCGCCACGCTACTCGTGTACACGATGCGCTGCACGCCGCCAGCCAGGGCAGCTTCCATGAGGTGGCGTGTCCCGGACACATTCGTCTCGTAGAGCTCACGAGAGTCTCGGGTCCAGAGTCGGTAGTCGGCCGCGGCATGAAAGAGCACTCGGCAGCCGGCCAGTGCCAGAGCCAGTGAGCTTGGATCGCGGAGATCGCCCAACCGCTCCTCGACCTCGAGGCCTTCGAGGTTTCCACGCGGGCTGTCGGTGCGCACGAGCACTCGCACGCGCTCGCCTCGCCCGAGCAGCTTGCGCACGAGGGCAGAACCGACGAAGCCGGAAGCACCGGTCACCAGGGTCGTCATGGATTCGGCGCTCCGGCTGGTTTCGTGCCCGAAAGCGGCAGCACCGGAAGCACGACCATCGTCGACAGGAGCACGCTGCCGATTCCGATGGCGAGCAACAAGCCGAGGCTCGCGGTTCCGACATGAGGAGAGAGCGCCAGACTTCCGAATCCTCCGATCGTCGTCAACGAGCTGAAGAGCACCGCCCGCGACGTACTCGTTCGGAGCAAGGAGCGATCACCCGAGAGCCCGAGGCGATGCCGATGCACCATGTGAATGCCGTTGTCGATACCAAGGCCGAGCAGCAAGGGCAGCGCAATCACGTTGGCGAAGTTGAAACGTAGCCCGATCAGGACCGCCAGGGCGCCGGTGAGAATGCCACCGAGCACCAGCGGCGTCAGCACCGCGAGCACGTCGAGCGGGCGACGAAAGATCAGGATCAGCACGATCAGGTTTGCGGCGAAGGCGAACAGGAACGCGCGTTGAAAAGCATCGACGGCGAGCCGGCCGGCGTCCCGTGAGATCACCGGAGCGCCGGTCGCGCTCGGGTCGACCGATTGCACCGCCCTCACGAACGCATCGAGTGACGCCGGATCGTCCAGCGAGCTCGAGGGAATCACGTCGAGTCGGAAGGTTCCGCGAGCGGATCGCCATCGATTCCGAATCCCCGCCGGGATGTCGGCCGGACCCACCTCGCGCTGCCCGGTCAATCGCGCGAGCTCCTCGAAGAGCGTCGGGAGGCCCCCGAGGAGGCTCGCCTGCAAGCGGCGCATCCGCCGCGAATCGTCCTCTGGCGCTGCCGGCTCCCGGAACCGCTCCTGGGCACGTCGAAGCCGAGCGGCGGCGGGCGCCAGGTCCCCTTCCAGTGGCAGAGCTCCTTCGAGCCGAGCCAGGGACTCGAGGACTCGCGTCGGGCTCTCGATCTGGACGGCTTCCGGTTTCATTGCGGGAAGCAGGGCGAGGCTCGAGAGCCGGGCGATCTTCTCGGACTGGTCGGTCGGGACGAGGTCCTCGATCGTCAGGACGCTCGCCACCTCGGGCAGAGCTTCGAGGCTTCGGACCTTCGCTTCGAGCTCAGCCGGCGACTCGGCGAGAAGGTGAGCACGGAGCGGCGTCGTCTCGGGATCTTCCGCCAAGGCATCGAAGGTCGAAACCGACTCGCTCCGCGGGTCGCGCAGTCGGTGGGGGTCGGGATCGAAGGTGGCCTGAAAGCAGATCACCGTCCCGGCGACAGCGAAGAGGGCCGAGAGCCAACGCACGAGTCGTCGGTGACGGAGCACCGGTCCCGCGAGGATCTCCTCCCAGGGACGGCGGCCTTCTCTCGGAGGGCGCTCACCGCCTCCGAACAAGAGGATCAGCGCCGGGAGAAGGGTGACGTTGATGAGGAGGCTGATGAAGATGCCCCCACTGGCGATGAGCCCGAGCTCGGCCACGGCGTCGAAGGACGTCGGCACGAACGCGAGGAAGCCGAAGGCCGTCGTCAAGGCGGCCAAGAGCAACGAGATCCCGATCTCTCGAATCGTGCGGAGGAGTCGGTCGAGGCGATCACGGCCGTCCTTGGCGAGCTCACGGTATCGCGCGCAGAAGTGGATCGAGCCGTCGACTCCCAGGCTGATGTAGAGGACCGCGAACGCAATCGAGATGAGGTTGAGCCGCCCGACGGTCAGGGCGGCAAACGCCGCTGTCCAGGACAGCCCGATGATCAGCGCGACCAACGATATCGTCACCAGTCGCCACGACCCGAGGGCGAGACGAAGCAAGATCGCGACCAGCAAGAACGACAGCACTGCCGAACGTTCGACGCCGGTCTCCGAGCTCACCAGCTCTTCATGGAGCAGCGCCACCTCACCCGTCACCCGCACTCGCACGCCGTTCGACGCGTCGAGCTCATCGATCCAGGAACGGACGCGATTCATCGCGCGCTCGGCGGGAAGGAGCGCGTCATAGTCGAGGCGCGGTTGGCAGGTGATCACGCGTCGCGAGCTTCGAGGGGCGAGGTCGCCCGATAGGAGCACTCCTCGCCAATCGATCGGGGCGTCTTCACCGTCGGTGGCCCTCGAGATCGCGGTCGCGAGAGGATCGATCAGCGAGCTGAGGCCGGCCGCGACTCGCGGGTCCGGCGACAGCGAAGAGAGCCGGACCGCGCTCTCGAGAAACGTCACCAAGCCCGGCACCGTCGGATGACTCGACAAGGTCTCAATCAGCGGACGAGCGCGTTCGATCTGTTCGACCAGCGACGACACGGTGGGGAGGGGCAGGAAAAGAACGCCTCGATCCACGAAGTACGCTTCACCCCGGGGATCGTCGATCGAGGAGAAGAGCTCGTCGTGCTCGAGGTTTCCTCGGAGCTGGTCGGCCGTCGCGTTCACCTCGGCCGGGCTCGAGCCCTCGATGACGAGCAGCAGCGTCTGCTCGAGCTGAGGGAAGGCCCGGCGGAACGCCGCGTGATGCTCTCGGAACGGCATGTCGCGCGCGAACATCTCTGCGGTGTCGGTATCGATCTCGAGATTCAGGGCCGCGTAGAAGGACGACCAGATCGTCAGTGCGATCGCGAGCACGGAGACGAGGCCCGCCCGAATCTTCGGGCTCCGCAGGACGGAACGCTTCCCACTCGCCTCGCTCACCTCGGCCACCGGACCCTCATGACTCGCCCTTCCGCGAGAGTGTGGACCGAGGGGGACCCTGAAGGCGGGGCCCGGCTCGGTGAACGATCCTGGCCAAGGTCACTTGCGCCTTGCGGAACCCCAGCAGCAGGCGAATCGAGTGGCCCACCTCCTGAGGCCGGCGGAGCAGGGCCTTCATGGCGGCACCGAGACGAATCCGTCCCTGGCTGTCGACCGCCACCCGGACCAGCTCGGGCAAGGGAACGTCGGCCGCATCCGAGATGGCGCGAATGCAGACGCACGGTAGCCGACACTCCTGTGCGATCGCCGCGACCGCCGCGCTCTCCATGTCGACCGCGGCCGCACCCGTCTGCGCGAAGGCGCGCCGCTTGGCCTCGACCGTCGTGAGAACCTCTCTCGCCTCGGCGAGCGGTGCCATGCAGATCGGTGTTCGATCGTCGCGACAGGTGGAGAGCCGGTCTCGCCAGTCACGATCCAGCGGGAGATCCCCGTCGACGGTGACGACTGATGCGGGAAGTAGAAGTGTGCCTGCAGACACGGTCGGGTCGAGGGCTCCGGCGGTTCCGAAGCTGACGAGTGCGGACGCGCCTCGCGAGACGAGAGCGTGCGCGGCCTCCGTCGCCGCTCGGGCTCCGACACCGGACACGCAGATCAACCGCTCCGAGTGTTGGACGATCTCACCTCGCCCGCGAGGAGCTTTGCGACCGAAGCTCTTCGCCTCGAGGGCGAGGGCGACGACGACGCCGATCACGACCGGACGTTGCGATAGCGGGCGAGCGCCCACAGCGGGAAGTACTTCCGGTAGCCGTGGTAGCGCAGGTAGAAGACCCGCGGAAAGCCGGGAGCCGTGAACCACTCATCGTGCCAGAAGCCGTCTTCACCTTGTGTCGACAGCAGGTAGGCGACTGCTCGGTGGACCGCGAGAGAATCCCGCTCGCCGGCCGCCAGGAGCGCGAGCAGAGCCCAGGCCGTTTGAAAAGACGTGCCGGGGCCTTCGCCAGCGAGGCGTGGGTCGGTATAGCTGTCGTTCGATTCGCCGAAGCTTCCGTCTTCGCGCTGCCGAGCCTTCAGCCATTCGACCGCACGGTCGACGATCGCACGGTCGACGCGTTCTCCAGCCTGCTCGAGTGCGGCCAGCACCGACCAGGTGCCGTAGACGTAGTTGGTTCCCCAGCGACCGAACCAGGCGCCACTTTCCTCCTGCTCCTTCGCGAGGTACTCCAAGCTGCGGCGCAGGGCCTCTTCCCACTCGGCGGCATCGAGGAGCGCGAAGAAGGTGACGCAGCGGGCGGTCACGTCGGCGGTGGGAGGATCGAGCAATGCACCGTGGTCAGCGAAGGGGATCTCGTTGAGATAGTAGGCGGTGTTGTCGAGGTCGAAGGCCGCCCATCCGCCGTTCGTCGATTGCATGCCACGGAGCCAACGCGCTGCACGATCGGCAGCGGCGAGGTCCTGGTCGCGTCCCGACTGCAGCAGTGCCCAGCCGATCATCGCCGTATCATCGAGGTCGGGATAGTGGGGGTTGGCGTACTCGAAAGCCCAGCCGCCACCGCGGAGATCGGGGCGAGAATCTCGCCAATCGCCCGGTTCGTCGTCGAGCTGCCGCTCGAGCATCCAATCGAGCCCGCGATGCACCGCGTCGCTGCTTTCGCCTCGATCGACCTCCTGGAGAGTGAGGCAGCTGATGGCCGTATCCCAGATCGGCGAGAGGCAAGGCTGGCAGTAGGCCGAGTCCTCCTCGATGACGAGGAGCTTCTTCAAGGCCTGACGGGCCGTCTGGCAAGCGGGATCCTGCGCGTCGCGCCCGAGGACGACGAGCATCTCGAGCGCGTTCACCATGGCCGGGAAGATCGCCCCGAGGCCGTCTTCACCATTCAGACGCTCGAGGACCCACGCCTCGGCCTTCGCGACCGCACGTGCTCGAAGACGTCGCGGGATGAGCGGCTCGACCGCTCTCCCGATTCGATCCAGGATCAAGAACAGCTGACCCACGAAGGTTTGGGGTCGGGTGTCGCAGCGCAGGCGATCAGGCGGCGAGGAGAAGAGCTCGGGTACCCCGACCGCGCGCGGATTCTTTGCGCTCGCCCGGAGACTGCACAGCGTCACGAGCGGCACCATCACGGTGCGTGACCAGTAAGAGACCTTGCTCAGATGAAAGGGGAACCAGCGAGGGAAGAGCAAGATCTCGACCGGTGTGAACGGGACGGCTTTCCAAGGGACCTGACCGAAGAGAGCCAGCGTGATGCGAGTGAACACGTTCGCCCGCGCCGCGCCGCCTCGGGACAGAATGGCCGCGCGCGCACGCTCCAAGTGCGGGGCGTCGGGAGAGTCCCCGATGATCTTGAGCGCATAGTAGACCTTGACGGTGCAGCTCACATCGACTTCGCCGCCGTGATAGAGGGGCCAACCGCCTTCGTCGTTCTGACGAGCTCGGAGGTAGACGCCGATCTTCCTTTCGAGCACCTCGTCGATCTCGTCGACGAAGTGCGTCATCAAGACGTACTCGGCCGGAATCGTGCAGTCGGCTTCGAGCTCGAACCACCAATGCCCATCACTTCTTTGGCAGTCGAGGAGCGCCTGGCGGGCAGCTTGGATCGCTTCGTCCAGACGCGAGTCGGCTGGCGCGAGAGCAGTCTCAGAAGGAAGAGACGCAGTCATTCGGAAACCTGTGAATTCGTCGCCAAGGAAGAGGGGACGGCCGGGGCGAGGCTCGCGAGCGGGACTCCGAGAGAGGCCATACGAAAGAGGAGCCGAACGAGCCGGTCGTGCCGGACCACTCGCTCCATGATCGCGATCATCATGCGGACGGTGCGCCTCTTGATCTTGGCCTCGGCGGTCGATCGGAATCCTGGATGATGATGGATCTTCCTCAGCGTGAGGATCGCGAGCCCGATCGCCCAGAGACAGAACTTCCGGATGCCCGCCTCCTCGCGAGGAATCGTGAGTGCATAGTCGAGAGCGTGCCTCAGATGTCCATGAGCGACTCCGATCAGCTCGGTGAGCCCGGCTTCGAAGCCGGTCGCCTGGGAGTCGTCACCGAGGCGACTCCAGTCGACTCCGTGGGCTTCGAACACGTCTCGAGGCAGCCAGCAGACTCCCCGGCTCCGGTCGTCCCAGATGTCCTTGAGGATGTTGATCATCTGAAGACCTTGGCCGAAGGACGCGGCAAGGGGAGCCAGTCGGGGCTGCCGACGGTGCAGCTCGGGAGAGCTCTCACAGAAGAGCACGGTGAGAACCTCACCCACGATCCCGGCGACGTGGTAGCAGTACGCATCGAGCTCACCAAGGTCTCGGAGACCCGAGGCACAGCTTTTACGGTGAAAGTGATCCATGCCGGAGCTCATGATGCGCAAGCCACGGGTGACGGCACTCTGCTGACGCGCCGTGAATCCTTCCTGAACTCGGATCACACGTGCGAGGTGCTGCACGAGCTCATGCTCCGCGTCGAGCGTCGCGGGAGAGAGCCGAGGGTGCAGCTCGTCGGCGAGGCTCTGCGCCGAGACTTGCCCGCTCATCACGTCGTCGAACATCGAGAGGAATCGGCTCTTGTCGTCGGCGCTCAGCGCCGGCTCATCCTCGATCGTGTCCACGATTCGACAAAGGAGGTAGTAGTTCCGAACGACTCGCCGAAGCTCACCGGGCAGCAGGGGAATCGTGATGGCGAACGTCCGCGAGACCCCGGGGAGAATGGACTCCTCGAACTGTTCGTCGGAGATCGGCAGACGGCTCTCCGGTGGTGTCGCCTCGGGCCGATCCGCGCTCGGCGTCTCGGCAGACATTCTGTGAGCGGAGCTCAGATTCTGCGTGTACCGCAATCCAGCCTCGATCGAGAATGCGGGCCCGAGGATCTCACCCAGGACTTGTGTGCCGGCCAATCCTCGGTGGAGACTCAGGTCGCTGAACCGGGCGACCTCGAAGTGCTCCCGAAGTCTATCCGAAGGATCGGCCTCGGAGCCATGCTCAAAGAGCGGTTTCTCCGAGAGCGGAGTGCTGGGCGATGCTCGACGCCAACGATCGGGATCGAGGTGAATGGGCTGGGTGAGGTCGCTCCTTCGGGGCACAGCGTGAACCGCTGCCCGACGTGAAGACTCGGGAGGAGGGGGGGCGGGGGAGGCGTTTGCGGGTATCTCATCGGCAATCGGTTTCGCGGCCCGCGCGTCCTGAAGGGACGCCTTCGGCGATCGGGCCGGCCTTTCGTGCACACCCGTCGCCGCTGTGTTCATAGATGCTATCCGCTCAGCCCTCGGCCACCGTCATGGGTCCGTCGAGGTGCTGCTCCAGGGCCTGGCCGAGTCGAATCAACGTCCCCTCTTCACCGGGGGCAGCGGAGAGCTGGAGGCCAATGGGGAGGCCGGCGCCATCGCAACCGATGGGGAGGCTGAGCGCCGGCCAGCCGAGAAAGTTGTAGAGGCGCATGAACCGCGTCAGAAGCGGACGCACTGGGGTGAGTCCCTGACCGACGTCGATCTCGTGAGCATCCAGAGCGGGTGCCGTGCAGGGTGTGGTCGGTGAGGCGATGACGTCGACCGCGTCGAAGAGTCGACGTGCCTCGCGGCCATAGGCGCGCTGGAAGCGGAGCGCCAACGCGTAGTCGATGGCAGAAAGATCACAGCCTTCCCGCAGTCGCTGGCGCGTCTCCGATTGATACAGATCGCCATGCTGATCGAGCAGGTCACGGTGCACGGCGAGCGAGTCTCCTCGGAGCAGAGTGAGGCAGTCTCCGTGGACTCGCTCGAGCTCGGGAATCTCGAGGCGTCGAACGCAGACGCCGAGCTTTCCGAGGTCGATCAGCGCGCTCTCGAACGCCGCCGCCACTGCCGGCTCCGTCTGATCGAGGCTCCAGTGCGGATCGAAGCCGACTCGGATCCCGACCGGGCTCGCCGACAAGGCCGCCTCGACGTCGAGCCCGGGCCAATCGTGACTTGCCGGGTCCTCGGCATCGAAACCGCTCATGGCCTGCAGCAGCCAACCGGCATCGGCAACGGTGCGGGTCAAAGGACCCACGTGGTCGAGGGACCAGGACAGCGGCCAGACACCGCGGCAGCTGACGCGTCCGAACGTCGGTTTCAATCCGACTGTCCCACAGAGCGACGCGGGAATGCGGATCGAGCCGCCCGTGTCCGTCCCGAGGGCGCCCGGGCAGAACCCCGCCGCGACGGCGGCTGCCGAGCCTCCACTCGAGCCGCCCGTCATGCGCTCGCGGTCCCACGGGTTCCGAGTCGGGCCGAAGCACGAGACGAGATTCGTCACGCCGAAAGCAAACTCGTGAAGATTGGTCTTGCCGAGCAAGATGGCTCCGGCATCGCGAAGCTTCTTGATGACGAAGGCATCGTGCGAGGCAACTCGCCCACGATGCACGTTGGACGCGCTCGTGGTCGGGCTGTCGACCACGTCGATCAGATCCTTCACGGCGATCGGAATGCCGAGCAGGAGTGGCGCCGACTCGCCGTCGACTTTCCAACGATCGCGGGCCTCCTTGGCGGCACGGCGGGCGGGCTCGGCCCAGACCGAGATGAAGGTGTTCCAGCTTCCATCGAGTCGGTCGATCCGCTCCAGACAGATCTCGACGGCCTCGACCGGTGTCAGCACACCATCTCGAAAGGCGTCGCGGAGCCCGGTGATCGAGAACGTGGCGGTCTCGTCCATCGGGATCAACTCCTTCGCGAGCTCAGGAGCTCGTTGCGACGTCGAGAGCGGAGAGGAATTGGGTGTAGGTCTCGTGCGCTCCTCGGAAGAGGCAGTCGCCGTCTCCGAGCAGCAAGGCATTGAGCGGCTTGATGAGGTCGCGCGGGAGTGTGCGTCGTACCTCGTCCAGGTCGGTCAGCTTCTCATCCGGAAGCAGTCGGAGCTCACCCGAGATGTGCGAGCGCACGACGTCACCGAAGACCAGCGCTTCGATGGGGGCCAAGCGAAAGGCAGCTTCTGCCTCGGACTTGCCACCATGAATGAGCGTCGGCACGACGTCTTCGGCCAGCTCGGCCGGGAGCGAGTGCTTGTCGTCGAACCAATGGGAGACGCGCTCGGCGGCCGGTCCGAATCGTGCCCGCTCGGCGGCAGGAGCCGCGATCTCGGCACCGGTCAGCTCTCGCCAATCATCGGTGCTCCGCCAGTGGTCTGCATTGGTGAGGAGGATCCAGCGGGCGCCGCCGGCATCGGTGACGACCGCGCGGGCCACAGCGCTCGCGCCCATGGGGTCGATGAGGACGTTGCCGTAGGGTCGGCGCCAGAAGAATCCATTGAAGTCGATCCGGCGGTCCGCTTGGAACTCGCCCCAGTAGTGTAGGCCGTTGAGTCGTGTCTGTTTCATCGCGAGTCCTCACTGCGCCGGGGGCCATCGAGCTCTTCGATCAAGGCGTCGCTGGCAGGTCGCTCCGAGCGGAGCCGGCGAGCGACCTCCTCGACCCGTCCAAGGACGCGCAGGAGGTTCTTTCCGATGACCGCACGCAGGTCGTCATCAGAATAGCCGCGTCGCTTGAGCTCCAAGAGGAGGTCCGGATACTTCGAAACGTCTTCGAGGCCGACGGGCACGGTCGTGATCCCGTCGTAGTCACCGCCCAGTCCGACGCGCTCGATGCCGGCCGTTCGCTTGATGTGGTCGATGTGATCGGCGACGTGCGAGAGGGTCGCGGCCGGCTCGGGGTTCTGCTCGTCCCACTCTGTCAGCGCCGCTTGGACGGCATCGTCGTCGTCCGGTGTGAGCGCTTCGAGCCGCTTCTGCTCCTCCTCGCGCTCCTCTCGATGCCGGTGAGCGCCTTCGGAGATGTACCCCGGCACGAAAGTGACCATGACGACCCCGTCGGTTTGCTTGAGTCGTGCGAGCACGTCGTCGGGCACGTTGCGCGGATGGTCGGTCACCCCCCGGGCCGAGGAATGGGAAAAGATAACGGGTGCCTCGGTCACCTCGAGCACGTCGTGCATCGTCTTCGGCGAGACGTGTGAGATGTCGACCAGCATTCCGAGCCGATTCATCTCGCCGATGATCTCACGACCAAAGCGAGTCAGGCCGTTGTGCTCGGGCTCGTCGGTGGCGGAATCGGCCCAATCCGTGTTCTTGGAGTGCGTGATCGTCATGTATCGGGCACCCGCAGCGTAGAGCTGCCGGAGTGCCGCGAGCGAGTTTTCGATCGAGTGGCCGCCCTCCATGCCGATCAAGGAGCCGATCTTTCCGGCCCGGTGGATACGCTCGATGTCGGCGCGGGTCATCGCCAGCTCGAACGTGTCGGAGTAGCGCTCGACGAAGCGCTTGGTCATGTCGATCTGCTCGAGCGTGGCCCGGACGGCACCCGGCCCGCCCAGGGTGACCGGGATGTAGACCGACCAGAACTGAGCCCCCACGCCGCCTTGGCGGAGGCGGGGAATGTCGGTATGCATCGGCGGATCGAGGTTGCGCAGATCGGTGGCCAGATCCAGGCGTGCGAGGTGGTTCTCGACGCGCTTGCGATACTGCCACGGGACATCGTTGTGGCCGTCGATGAGCGGGACCTCCGTGAGCAGTGCTCGCACGGCGGCTTCGGGCGAGCCGGCCGGCTCACTCGAATCGCTCCCCTCTTCGGCGCAGGCCGACAGGAGGATGAGGCCGAGGATCGCGAAACGAAGTGGCGATGAAACGCGCACCGGCTACCTCCACGACTTGGAAACGAGGGAGTCCCGACCGATCGGCCGCATCATACCCCGAGGATCGAGTGCAGAGAACAACGATGGAACCTCGGGGTCGGTCTCGTGCGTCCCAAAGCGGGGGCACCTCGGGCTGGACGACCGGGCGTTGACGGAACTCCTGGGCCAGCCAGGCGTAGGAGTTTGATGTCGGGACGAGCCGTCTACCGTTTTCGCCCCGAGCCCGACCGATCCCATCTCGGTCGGAGGAGCGCTTCGTCGGGAGAGGGTCGACAGATCGACCGGGAAGAGGGACGATCGCTTCAGAATGAGCCCGATCGATCTCGAAATCCCCATCCCGCTCGAATCCAGCCGAGAAGGCTCGCCTGCCGCAGCCTTCCCGTCGCTGTGATTCGAGGCCTCTCCGAGGAGGAGTCTTGTAATGAAGTGTTTCCAAACCGCTGCTTCGGCAGTCACCGGCCTTCTGTTGCTCGCCGGTGTCAGCCTGGCTCGAGTCGGACCCGAAGAGCCTGAGGCACCGCTCGCGGCCGATGTCTGGTCCGAGCTGGATCTCCAAGACGGCGAGCTGCAGCGGATCGCGTTGCCGGCTGGAGCGCCAGTCGACTTGTATCTGATCGTCTCTCTCGGCGGTCAGAGCTTCGGTCTCGACATGCAGAAGCACTCTCTCCGCGGAGAGGGCTTCGAGGTGCTCGTCGAGACGCCCAGTGGAGAGCTCGAGCGCTTCGAAGCGCCGGTGCTGAAGACCTATCGAGGTCGAGTTCAAGGTCCGATCGCTGGCCAGGTTGCGGCCAGCCGCCTCGAGGACGGATTGACGGCCTTGGTGATGCTCGACAATGGCGAGGCCTGGACGATTCAGCCGACGGGCGCGGCGGCGGGCTGGCACGTGGCCTATCGCGATGACCAAGTGCGTGACGGTGACTGGCGTTGCGGCACCGACGATCTTCCTCGCCTGGAAGGCCCAGGCTTCTCGGACGCACCCGGCACGACATCGATTGGGGACAAGGTCTGCGAGATCGCCTTCGACGCCGATCGCGAGTTCTATCAGAAGAACGGGAGCTCGGTGTCGCAGACCATCGCTGACATCGAGAATATCCTCAACGGCGTCGAGCTGATCTACGAGCGCGACGTACAGATCACTTATGAGCTGTCGATCATCCTGGTGCGGACCGCCGAGCCCGATCCCTACTCGTCGACGGACGCTGCAACGCTGTTGGATCAGTTCGAGAATCAGTGGGCGGGCTCCCTCTCCGGCGTGCATCGCGACATCTCCCACTTGATGACGGGCAAGAACCTCAACGGCGGGACGATCGGTGTCGCCTGGCTCGGGACGATCTGCTCCGGGCCGCGCTCGTACGGCCTCTCTGAGTCCCGCTACACCACCAACTACAACCGGCGCGTGACTCTGACCGCACACGAGCTGGGCCACAATTGGCAGTCCAATCACTGCAATGGTGATGGCGATTGCCACATCATGTGCTCGGGGCTGGGCGGCTGCAATGGCATCGGCTTGCCGAATTTCGGTACCATCCCGATCTCCGTGATCAAGGCGTTCAGCAACTCGACGCCGTGCACTCCGAACGAGAAGGCACCGACCGCGTTGAGCACGCCCTTCTTCGTGGACTGGGACGATGGCGGACAGCCCAGCGCCATCGACTGGGAGTTCAATCAAGGTGGCTTCAACGGAACCGGAGCCGTCAACGAGCCCAGCGGAGCGAACTCGCTCGAGATGAGTCAGTCGGTCGACACCGCGGGGACCAATGAGGAGATTCGGACGAAGGCTTTCGCCCTGAACGGTGAGACCGGCGTCACGCTGTCCTACTACACGGAGGCGAGAGGACCGGAAGCCGGGGAGGCGCTGGTCGCTGAGTATCGCGACGCGAACGATGACTGGATCGAGCTGGGCCGGGCAACCTCAGACGGGAGCCTTCAGACCTCATTCGAGTACCACAAGCACACATTGCCGGCGGGCGCTCTCTACGATGGTGTCCGCTTCCGCTTCCGGACCGAGGTCGACAACCTCTTCGACGTCTGGCACCTCGACAACGTGAAGCTGTCCAAGCCGCCCGTGTTGTCCTTGATCACTCCGCCGTCTCCCGGACAGACGGCTCAAGCGCGCGTCGAAGGGCTTCGACCGAATCAAGCCGTGACGCTGTTCTACAGCTTCAACGGCATCGGAAGCGGTCCGTGCTTCTTCCAGGATGTCTGCTTCGATCTCTTGGGCAGCATCTTCCCGCTCGTGACGGTCAATGCCAACGGCAGCGGCACGGCAAACCTCTTCGTGCCCATTCCGAGCAGTGCACCGATCGGGTTCACCGTTTACCTTCAGGGCTTCGCCGGCTACGCGCCGCCGCGGCAGTCCGAGGTGACCAACGCGATCCCGGCCACCGTGCAGTAGCCGATTCGCGCTCGGGAGTCGGAGATCCTCCGACTCCCGGTCGTCCCCTCCTCTCGGGAGCGTGAGATCGTGCCCTTCCTCTGGATCGTGCTGCTCATGCTCTCGAGCTGCGGCCCGGCGATCCCTCCTTCGAGCTCGACTCGCCCAGACGACATCGCCTCACTGCGTGCGCCGCGACATGCCCTCGCATCCGTCGTCGTCGGTGAGAAAGTCGTGGTCCTCGGTGGGTGGCAAGCCGACGCGGGTGGCTTTCTCGCTTCCGTCGAGGTCTACGACCCCAAGCAGAATGCCTGGGTAGTCGCTGCGCCCTTCTCCTCAGCCAGCGCCTTCCTGGGAGCGGCTTCTCTCGGCGGTCAGGTCTTCGTCGCCGGGGGACTCCGAGACGGGGACGAGGTGCTCGACCGATTCGAACGCTGGAGACCCGGCGACAAGGAGTGGACCGCACTCCCCAATCTGCCGGAAGGACGAAGCCGTCTGACACTCACCACCCACGAAGGCCGCCTCTACGCCATCGGTGGCTCGAGCCGGGCAAGGAATGTCGCGCGGGTCGACGTCTTTGATCCAAAGACAGGCATCTGGTCGGTGGCACCGCCCTTGGCCATCGCACGTCACGGCCACCGGACGGTCGTTTGGCGCGACCGCTTGTGGGTGATCGGTGGCTACGGCTCCGAAGGCATCCTCGCGAGCGTCGAAGTCCTCTCCGCGGACGGAACGCGATGGGAGTCCGGACCGAAGCTGAACCATCCGCGTGGCTTCTTCGTCGCCGTCGCGCGTTCCAATGGGCTGTGGATCTCGCACGGCCGCGTCCCGCTCGAGTACCCCCGCGAGCGATTGACACGAGTCGAAGGACCCTGGGAGCCCGTCGGAGTCGCCCAGCACGCCCACAGCCGTTGCGGCGTCGTGCAGAACGGCGAGGAGGTCTGGCTCATCGGCGGCGAGTCCGACGGGAGCGCGACAACGGTGCACCGCTTCGATCTCGAGACCGGGAAATGTACGACTCGACGAGCCGATCGCTGGCGCTAGTGCCCGTCGTCGTCTTCGGCTTTCGCTTCTGCCGGTGCGACCTCGAAGAACATCAGGTGCTGCCACGGAAGGCCATCGAACTCGCGGGAGAGGCGGAACCCGTTTGCCGTCATCTCCTTGAGGATCTGCTTCTTGCTCATCTTGTGCAGGAGCTTGATCGGCACTTCGGGATCCTCGAGGCGAAACTCGGCCAGGACGACTTGCCCCTTGGGAGCGAGGCTCTTTCGAATGGCTGCCAGGACCTGCTCGGGGTATCCCAGCTCGTGATAGACGTCGACCAGCATGACCAGATCGACCGAAGCCTCCGGCAGCTTGGGATCGGCGAGCGTGCCGAGGATCGGTCGAATTCGGTCGGCGACTTCCGCCTCTTCGGCTCGACGTTTCAAGTACGTGAGCATTTCCGGCTGAATGTCGACGGCCAGGATCTTGCCTTTCTCCCCGACCAGCTCGGCGAGCGGGATCGTGTAGAAGCCGTTTCCGCAGCCGAGGTCACACACGGATTGGCCCGGATGGATTCGGAGCTCACGCAGCAGGGTCTGGCAGTCTTCTTCGCGCTCCCGGGACTCGCGGGTGAGCCAAGGGGCACCGCTGTAGTGCATCGTCTGAGCGACGCGACGCCCGAGATACTCGGTGAGCGCCGGTGGCAGCGGCGGCTCCTCGATCTGTGGGGGGGCGGGGGTCTCCTGGGCACTCACCGGAGAGACGCAGCCAAGGAGGCCGGCCAGCATTCCGCCGAAGAAGGCCATCGTACGCAGGGTCGACATGTCGAGAGTCCTCCGGGTCGAGTTTTCTCCGAGTATGCCTGAGTGAGAGCCGACACCCCAGCCTTCGACTCAGGTCTTTGGGCCTGCCCTTGCCGTCCGCGCGCACGGTTCGCAGAATCGCAGCCTGGGTCCTGATTCCTCGTGGAGCTTTCGCAGCGAATGAGCACGCCCATCATCGAGACGTCCCGCATTCGTCTTCGGCCCTTTCGGCTCGAGGATGCTTCGATGGTCGAGAAGCTGGCGGGAGAGTTCGACGTCGCGGCCGGGACGTTGTACATCCCGCATCCTTATCCAACCGGCGAAGCGGAGCGCTGGATCGGGACCTTGAGTGCTGCTTTCGAGGCAGGGATTCTGGCGCAGTTCGCCATCACCGAGCTCGACACCGACGAGCTGCGCGGCAGCATGGGCCTCCAGCTCAGCAACGAGCACGACGCCGGGGAGCTCGGCTACTGGATCGGGCGAGACTTTTGGAACCAGGGGTTGGCGACCGAGGCCGCGCGCGCGGTCTTGAGATACGGGTTCGAAGAGCTGCAGCGCAATCGAATCAGCGCCCACCACTTCGCCGAGAATCCCGCTTCTGGCCGCGTTCTGCAAAAGATCGGCATGACCCACGAGGGCCGCGTCCGCCAAGCCATCAAGAAGGACGGTCGCTACCGAGACATCGAGCTGTACGCCATCTTGAAAGAGGATTGGAGTTCCTAAGAGGCGGGTACCTCGGAGGCGCGTACCTCGGAGGCCCGACACCGGAGGCCCGACACCGGAGGCCCGACTTCAGTCGGGTGGGAAGAACGCTCGCCCGATCAACGCGCTCCGAAGAAGAATCGGTCGCCCGTTGAGGCGAGACGAGTTCCGTCCAACGCGCCCAGCGCTTCGATCGTCGTCGCATCGTCGAACGACCCTCCAGCGGACTGAAGTCCGCCCTCCGATCCGCCCTCCGGCGGCGTCCAGCGCTTCGATCGTCATCGCATCGTCGAACGACCCTCCAGCGGACTGAAGTCCGCCCTCCGGTTCGGGCGCGTACCTCGGATGCGCGTTCCTCGGAGGCCCGACTTCAGTCGGGTGGGACGTCGCTCGATCGCTCCATGAGTTCCGATGGGGCTTCGGGCGCCCGCTGAGGCGAGAAGACTTGGCAAAGCGTCCAGCGCTTCGATCGTCATCGCATCGTCGAACGACCCTCCAGCGGACTGAAGTCCGCCCTCCGATCCGCCCTCCGGCGGCGTCCAGCGCTTCGATCGTCATCGCATCGTCGAACGACCCTCCAGCGGACTGAAGTCCGCCCTCCGATCCGCCCTCCGATCCGCCCTCCGGCGGCGTCCAGCGCTTCGATCGTCATCGCTTCGTCGAACGACCCCCCAGCGGACTGAAGTCCGCCCTCCGAAGCGGAGGCTCGACTTTCAGGCGCGTAGAACGGTTCAATCGGGCCCAGAATCTGGAAACGACTCGAGTCGTCCCATCGAGTGCATGGTCAGCAAGCTGGACCAAGCGTAGTCCTCTGCTCGAGCCACGAGCTTCGCCCGAACTGGGTTCTGATGAATGTAGTGAACTCTCCAAAGCCACTCTCGAGGGCTTCTGATGATGCGGTCGAACGAGCGTGGCTGCCAGAGGCGTCCGTGTCTGCCCAACGCCAAGTTGATGCGGCGTGAAGTACGACCCTTCAACGACTTCAGCAAGCTTCCCAAGTCCTCACCCGAGAACGGCCGGAAGAGCATGTGAAAGTGATCCGGCATCACGACATAGGCGTCCAAGTCGTAGCGAAGACGGTAGTCATGAAACAGGATCTCCTCCAAGATCTCTCGTGACCGGCCTCGCCGAAGAATCGTGCCCAGCTCTCTCGTCACCTTGAAGGTGATGAAGTACGTGGATCCCTCGAGCTCCCACCGAGGCATATGGTTCCATCGAATCGTCACCTTCGGAATGCGCCAACCTACGAGTGGCTGAAGGTCGAGCGCATACGGGCGCGGCATGTACTGGAGTCCCGTCGGCCGGTCGAAGAGCCAAGATCGGATCGCACGCAATCTGCTTTCATCGAGCATTGGATTTCCCTCCGCTCAATTCAGTCGGTGGCCAGAGGGACTGGTTACTCATCGCGGCGAGAATTCTCGGGCTAGCCTCCGCACCGGAGGCGCGTACCTCGGAGGCCCGACACCGGAGGCAACGACTTCAGTCGGGTGGGAAGAACGCTCGACCGCTCCACGCGTCCCGAGGAAGAATCGGGCGCCCGCTGAGGCGAGACGAGTCTTGGCAACGCGCCCAGCGCTTCGATCGTCGTCGCATCGTCGAACGACCCCCCAGCGGACTGAAGTCCGCCCTCCGGTTCGGGCGCGTACCTCGGGGGCGCGTTCCTCGGAGGCGCGTACCTCGGAGGCCCGACTTCAGTCGGGCGGGAAGCCGTTCGCCCGATCAACGCGCTCCGAAGGAGAATCGGTCGCCCGTTGATGCGAGACGAGTTCCGTCCAAAGCGCCAAACGCTTCGTTCGTCGTCGCATCGTCGTTCGCCCCCCCAGGGGACTGAGGTCCGCCCTCCGAGGCGACCCTTCGATTCCGCATTTTTCTTCCGCACGAAACGCTCCCGGACGGCTTCCTCTCGCAGATCCGCAAGGCGACCGACAAGGCCGTGGAGAAGATTGCGGATACGGTCCCCGGGCGATTCATGAAGTACGATGACGTCGGAAGCCTTGCCCAACGCCCTGACGTGGTGGGCGAGGCCGAGTCGGTCGTGCGCGCCGCCGAGCAATGATCCGACAACATTCCGCCCGCCAACGTTGCACCTTCGAACGGTCGACGGCGACCGCTCGAGGCCGAGACGCGAAACGCGCGAGGAATCTCATGGCCAAGGACGCCTTTCCCACTCGCACCCAGCAGACCTGGATCGGACAGCAGCTCCTGCTGGGGGATGCCGGCCGGCGCGAGGTGAACCGGCACGTCATGTCGGTCTACTCGAACGGCCTTGCGACCTACTATCGTGGCTCGTCCTACTATCGGATCGATCGCGGCCGGCTGCTCGGTGATCCCGACGAAGTCGTTCAAGGCTTCTATGCCGACCGCCTGGGACGAGACGACTTCTTGATCGATTGGCAATCCCGCGGGATGCCGCTGCGTCGCTGGCTGATGAACGGACTGCTCTTCTACGTCCAAGAGCGCCTCCGCAAGGAGAAGCGTCACGACGGGTCTCGGGAGTTCCCTGAAGAGCTCGTCGGGGCCGAGGCCGAGCCCTCCCGGGAAGTCGAGCGCCGCTTCGCGATCGACTTCATTCAGGAAGCCTGCCGGCGCACCGAAGCCGAGTGCCGCGCGCGCGACCAAGAGGCTCACTGGGAAGCCTTTCGGCTGCGCCACCTCGAAGGGCTCAAGCCGCGTCAGATCGCACCGCGACTCGAGGTCGACGCTCGCCAGGTCATGGGGCTGGTCCGTACGGCAAAAGATCGCTTTCACTGCGAGCTGCGCTCGCTGATGGCGAGAGAGGTCGCGGCCGAGAACGTCGACGAGGAGCTTCGGCTGCTCATCGACTCGATGGACTCCGAGAGCTGAGACGAGAGCACCGATGAACGAACCTCCGACCTTTGACGACGCCCGCGTCTCGCGCATCCTCGGGCTCGGTCTGTCGCCGCAAGACTCTCCCGCCGAGCGTCTCGCCGAGCGCCTGAGCGCCTCTGACGGCGAAGCCTGGCTCGAGAGAACCTTGGCCGCCTTGCTGGGTGAAGGACACTCGCCGGACGACCTGCGGAGCGGCCAGCTCTCGCTCGCCGAGCTCGAGATCATCAAGCGTCGCGGCAAGGAGCGCTTCCGGGAAGGCGGCGAAGCCTTGCTGGTCGGAACGGCCGGCTACTTCTTCGCCGTGGCGGCCGCCTGGGTCCACCACGAAGCGATGATCTGCTCACAACCTCGCGCCGAGCTCGATGCGGTGCTGGAGCGCTTGGTCGAGGTCGCTCCACCCCGCTGGTCCGAGCTGCTCCTCGACGCACTGGAGCGATCGGGCCCCTGAGGCGCGGTGCCCTGTGGATACTCACATCATATTATCGGAACGCTCGCAGGTTTAGAGCGCCAGCTTCATTTCAGCCGGCCACGTCGCGCGTTTGCCGTGCTCGCCCTGGTCGGAGCGGCTGCTCGATGCTCCTGAGAACAGTCCGGTCTGAGCGAGAGGTGCGCGGAATGGAACGGCGAGGCTCGAGACGCGAAATGAGATTCTCCGGTATTGACAGACGAGGGGGGGGGGAGGAACACTTTACGGGATGGTTATTCGTTTCGGCATTCTTGGCTCACGGAGCACGTCCCCTCATGGTGCAATTCAGAGCTGGCGCATGCTTGTTGATCTGCTTGTCGGTGTTTCTCGCCTTGGAAGGTGTCTTGGGACTTCATCATCCGGTCGGTACGTCGCACGCCACAGCCTGGAATGCCTCGGATCCACTTCCTTGCCGATGCAAGGGGCAAGTCATCCTCACCACTGAGGACGAGGACTGCGATTGTGATGATATTCTGTATGGTAGTCCCGAGATAACGCACGGCCCTTGCAACCCCGAGCCGACGTGCGACCCTCAGGAAGAAGCCAAGTGCGACATCAAACAGCCTATAAACATCGAGCAAAACACGGGCTCATGCACCGTCTGCCTCGTCAAAAGCGGCATAGCTCTGTGCGATACGTACATTCGAGACGGTACCTTTCTTGTCAAGGGCAAGCCGGCCTGCGATAGCTCAACGACGGCAGAAGTTCGCTGCGACGGTGTGACCGGAGCTCTCGTTGCAACCGTCGAGCTGAAGTGCAACGACTGCACCTCCTACGTTGAGTAGTGCCGTCGACTGAGGAGTCCGATAACAATGAGCGGAGCAAGGCCGGTCGTGTCGTGGTGGGCTGTCATTGGTCTGGGAGTCACTCTTGGTGTGGTCTTGCTGTTCCTGTTCAAGGATGGGGACAGCTCCGGGGCAGATCGCCGCTCGCAAGACACGCCCGTGGTGCCCAATGCCGCGCCCTCGGTGACGCAAGAACCGTCGCATCCGGTCCCTGCGGCCGACGAAGTGAGCTCCACCGAGCTGCTGAAGCAGCGTTCCGATCAGGACGGCGCCACGGAGCACGCGGAGGCCTCGCCGGTTGGCGACGTGAATGAGCACGCCTTCTCCACTTCTCTCGCTGACGAGCGCTGGTTCGTCACCGAGGGAAATACGTCGCTGTGGGGGGACCGGAGGGTCAATCCGGGTGGGTTGCGGCTCGCAGACGATGCGGCCCGGGAGTTTCGAGCGCTCTTGCAGGATGTGGCGGCACATGTCGAGTCCGCGGTGGGGGAGTACCGCAGCATTTGCTTCCGAGTCGGGAAAGAGAAGCTCAACCGCGGCGAATACGAGATCTACCGAACCGACGAGCCGCTCCAGCGGCGCCATGAGGACGAGTACTTCACCTACCGCTTTTTCGACAAAGGGCGGGTCATGGTGGCTCGGGTAGATCCCGCCGACCACCCGGAAGTTCAAGACAAGCTCGCCGCCGCCTATCAGGCTCAGTCAGAAGCCGCCGCCATTCTGGCTGACTTTGTGAGGGCCCACGGCGAGAAGGGCGATTGATCCGAAGAGTTCAGTCAGATTCAGCGTGCGCGCTGGAGCTCGAGCACGATCGTGATCCGGTTGCCGTTCGGAGTGATCTCCTGGTTCGGCAGCGTCAATAGTCCCTCGCCATCGAGCTGGAACTGACCGGTCCCGACGACGGTGCCGTCGGTGCGTCGGTTGATCCATCGGTAGTACCCGGTGGGATCCAGCATCAGGCGCTGGAGGCGGCGCGGTGTGATGCGCACGAACTGCGTCGAGCTGTCCGTGGTCCGGAAGCTCATGCGCCAGATGAGTGGCACGTCGATCGGAGGACCGTCCCAGGGGTTCCAGGACGACGACCACTCGATGTTCTGGTGGACCTCGGTCACTCCGTTCGGAAACACGGTGCCGACGGGTACGTCGAGAGACAAGGCCGGAACGGTTTCGTCGCGGACCGCGCCCAGACCGAAGAACGGCACGCCGTTCAGTACGTCCAGCGTGGGCGTCAGGCCCTGGAAGTCCTGCCACACGTGTCCGTCGGTGCTGACGTTGGCACCAAAGGACTGCCAGCTGTTGTGCAGCGGTCCGTAGCTCGGGTCGCCTTGTGTGATCCATTCGATAGTCGTGTCACTCGAGCCGAAGCCGATGCCGATCGGCACGGCTTCTTCCGCTCGCCGGGAGACCATCTGGGCTTGATGATCCTGCCAATCCCAAACGCCCGTGCCCTGATGAACCTGCAGCGGGTCGCCCCACTCGCCGGGCGCCGCCAGGTCGATGGGGAGGTTCTGAGCCTCCGTGCCCCACTTCGGCTCGAGATCAAAGTCCCAGTTCGTGCCGCCTCCATCGCCGGCTGTTGCGTAACGCGTCATCGGCTCACTCGAGTAGGCGGCCGCGAAGATCTGCGGGTAACGCAGCGCGAGCGCCAGCACTCCGGATCCACCCATGGAATGGCCCACCAGGTAGACGCGATTCCAATCGACCTTCGATGCCAGCTCGGGATGTCGCTGCAGGTCGTAGATCATGCGCAGCACGCGACGCTCCGTGAAGTTCGCGATCACCTCGCCGCCGTCGAGGGCACCTGCGACACGATAGTCGTGGTCGCGGGCAAACCCGAACCACCACGTCTCCGTCGTGTCCACGGGACGCAGCTCGATCGCGCAGTAGTTGGCAGGGCTGGTCTGGGGCGGGTAGCTGTTGCTCTGCCAAGGGTGCAGGAAGAGGATCAGCGGAAGCTTGCCAGGAACGCTGCCACCGCAAACCGTGCTCTCTGGTTCGACCAGCGTGTAGGTGTAGGCGTATTGGATCGAGCGCGCGATCGCAGGATCGAACGGCAGGAAGCCGAAGTAGGAGTTCGTGCCGTTCGGGGCGTGAAAGGTGGGATTCCAAGACCGAAGATCCATGTATTGGATGAAGATTCGGATGTCTCCGACCTGAGCTACCTCGACCGGCAAGGGACTCTCGACCGATTCCGCGACGGGTCCCAGCGTGTTCTCGGTGCTGAAGTCGGTCCGATTCTCGACGCCGCCTGAATCGACCGTCGTGACGGCATAGTAGCCATCGCCGCTCGAGCCGGAGGTGAAGTCCGCGTCGGCGAGCGTCCAGACCAGGAGCCCCGTCCCCGCCGACAGCTCGAAGCCGCCGTCGGCGATGACATACCGGTCGAGATAGCGAGCGGCCCAGACCCCGGAGCCTCCGACATTGTAGCGGTCGGCGTAGAAGCGGCTCGAGTCACGCGGCACCTCGTAGAGCAGGCTCGCCTGATCGAGGTTGCCGGCCGTGATCGGTTGATCGAACCGATACACGCGGTAGGTCTCATTCTGGTCGTTCGCCAGCTCGGTCCAGGTCACGAAGGACTGGCCGCTTCGGTGGGAAGCGGTCAGGCCGGTCGGCTGAACGGGGTCGGCCATGCCGGCCCAAGCCATCGAGTGGACGAGAATCAGGATTCCGAGTGTCCGCGAGACAATCATGAGTGGGTCCGCTGCTGGATCCTACCCTTGCCGGGGTTGCACACAGGTCATCGCGGGGACGGGGCCGCCGCCGGGCAAGGCGAGTTGTCCAAAAGGGAAAATGTCACTGGCTCTCTTCTAACGTTGCAAGGTTAAACGGCTTCGGGCGTGGCTGTCCAGGCTCTTTTGAACCCGGAGGCCGGTTGGATCTCCGGCGAGGCGAGCGCATAATCACCTCTGCCCGCGGGATCGATCGCCGCCCGTGTTCAGAATCGCTCCCGAGAGGCGCCCAGGCGCTCTCGTCCGAGTCGCCGCCCCAGCAGGATTCCCCCGAGAGGACAGGATGATCGACGAAGAATTCGGGCCGGCACTCACCCAGCGTGCGGCATTCCAGGCCCTGGAGAGACACCGGGACCGTCTCGAAAACCGCTCGCTTCGTGAGCTCTTCGCCGAGGACTCCCAGCGGTTCGAGCGCCTCTCGATGCGCTGGAAGGATCTGCTGGTCGACTTCTCCAAGCACCGGATCACGACCGAGACGCTCGATCTGCTGCGAGCACTCGCGTGCGAGTGTGGCGTCGAGTCGTTGCGGGACCGGATGTTCGCCGGGGAGCCGATCAACGTCACGGAAGGGCGAGCGGTCCTGCATGTCGCCTTGCGCAATCGAACCGGACGGCCGATGCTCGTCGACGGGCAGGACGTGATGCCCGAGGTGAACGCCGCGCTCGAGCACCTGAAGGGCTTCAGTGAGGCCGTTCGAGACGGACGCTGGACCGGCTACACGGGAGAGCGGATCGAGACCGTCGTCAACATCGGCATCGGTGGTTCGGATCTCGGGCCGGTCATGGTCACCGAGGCGCTGGCTCCTTATCACGACGGTCCGGCCGTGCGATTCGTGTCCAACATCGATGGCGCCCACTTGCATCGGACGCTGAAGGACCTGCGCCCGGAGACGACGCTCTTCCTCATCGCCTCGAAGACGTTCACCACTCAAGAGACCATGACCAACGCGCGGACCGCACGGGCATGGTTCCTCGAGGCCGCCAGCGATGAGAAGCATGTCGCCCGACACTTCGCCGCACTCAGCACCAACGCTGAAGCGGTCGCTCGCTTCGGCATCGCCCCCGAGAACATGTTCGTCTTCTGGGACTGGGTCGGCGGTCGCTACTCCTTGTGGTCCTCGATCGGAGCCTCGATCGCGCTCGCCATCGGCTACGACCGCTTCGTCGAGCTCTTGGACGGCGCCCACGCTCTCGACGAGCACTTTCGAACCGCACCGATCGAGGAGAACCTGCCGATCACGCTTGGGCTGTTGGGAGTTTGGTACGACAACGTCCTCGGGTGCGAGAGCCAGGCGATTCTTCCGTACGATCAGAACCTCCATCGCTTCGCGGCTTACTTTCAGCAGGGCGACATGGAGAGCAACGGGAAGCGCGTGACTCGTGACGGGCGACCGGTGACGTATCAAACGGGACCGATCGTGTGGGGCGAGCCGGGGACGAATGGACAGCACGCCTTCTATCAGCTCATTCATCAGGGGACGAAGCTGATCCCGTGCGACTTCTTGGCGGCCGCGCGTCCGCACCATCCCTGGGACGAGCATCACCAGATCTTGCTCTCGAACTTCTTCGCCCAGACCGAGGCGCTGATGCGAGGCAAGACCGAGACCGAGGCGCGCGCCGAGCTGGAGCAGCAGGGCCACACGGGCGAGGCTCTCGAGCGGCTGCTGCCGCACAAGGTCTTTCCGGGCGATCGACCCACGACCAGCCTGCTCTATCGGCAGCTCGATCCTCGAACGCTGGGAGCCTTGATCGCGATGTACGAGCACAAGATCTTCACGATGGGCGCCATCTGGAACATCAACTCATTCGATCAGTGGGGCGTCGAGCTCGGCAAGCAGCTGGCCCAGAGGATCCTGCCGGAGCTCGCGGATGCGGAGGAGGTCTCGTCACACGACGCCTCGACGAACGGATTGATGGCTCATTACAAGCAGCTCCGCCGGTAGACCGCCGGAGCTGCGAGGCATGCATTCCTCGACCGACGGGGAAGGAGGCGCCGTGGATCCTCAGAGCTCCGACATGTTCTGCCAGCCGGAAGAAGGGGGAAGCAACGAGCGGCCGACGCGCATCGGCCACTACCGCATTCTCGATCGACTCGGCGAGGGCGGGATGGGGGAGGTGTACCTGGCCGAGCAGGAGGCGCCGCGCCGCCGGGTGGCGCTGAAGGTCGTTCGCAGCGATCGCCTCTCACCGGAGCGTCTCGAGCGATTCTTGCAGGAGCCGCGCGCGCTGGGTCGTCTGCAGCATCCCGGCATCGCTCAGATCTTCGAGAGCGGCACCTTCGAGCACGCGGGACGACGCCAGCCCTTCTTCGCGATGGAGTTCGTCGACGGCGAGGCGCTCGACGTGTGGGCCGAGCGCGTTCAGCCAAGCTCGCACACTAGCCTTCGGATGATCGCACGCCTGGCGGATGCTCTGGAGCACGCCCACCAGCGCGGCATCGTCCATCGCGACCTCAAGCCGTCGAACATTCTCGTGACCTCGGACGGGCAACCGAAAATCCTCGATTTCGGCATCGCGCGCATTCGAGACGAGCAGACCGAGATCGCGCGGCTCTCCACCCAGACTGGCCAAGTGCTCGGCACGCTGCCCTACATGAGCCCCGAGCAGGTCCGCGGCGACTGGGAGCGCGTCGATGGTCGCAGCGACGTCTATGCGTTGGGCGTGATCGCCTACCGGCTTCTGACGAATCGCCATCCGTACGAGCTCGAGTCGCTGCCCCTCGCCGAAGCGGCGCGCGCCGTGGTCGAGGACGACCCCACGCCACCCAGCCAGCTCGATCGCACCCTCCGAGGAGACGTCGAGACCATTCTCGGCAAGGCGCTCGAGAAGGACGTCGGGCGACGTTACGCGAGTGCGGCGGAGTTGGCCGAGGACATCCGCCGCTCGCTGCGCGACGAGCCGATCGTCGCTCGCCCGCCCAGCACCTGGTACCAGCTCTCCAAGTTCGCGCGCCGCAATCGAGGCCTGGTGGGCGGTGTGGCGAGCGCGTTCATAGTCTTGGTCGTGGCGGTGATCGGGATCGGCCTCCTGCTCTTCGAGGCGAAGGAGACGAACCGCGAGCTCATCGAAGCCTACGGGAGTCTCGATAGCGCGCAGCAACGGGAGCGAGAGCTCGACGAAAGCCTGCAGCTGACCTTGTATGAGCTGGTCACTAGGCAAGCCGAGTCCGAGGCGAAGAAGATTGAGATCGCGGACCTGCAAGCGGGCCAGCTCGATCTTCTGCAAGGGCGAGCACGCGACTTGTTGGCAGTCGGTTCCTGGCAAGAGGCGGACGAGCTTGCCCGGCAGGCGGAAGCGGGGGCGACGACCGACGACGAGCGTGTCGAGCTCGCCCTCATCCGCTTCGACAGCCTCCTCGCCCGAAACTACTTGGGACCAGCCGAGGCCCTCTTGAGCGACCTTGAACGGCAGGACATCGCCGATGGCGGATGGCTGTCGGAGGTGCTTCTGCGTCGAGTCGACCTCGACCTGAGCCGCTGGCAGAACCCTCGGCGAGCCGAGGCGATGCTGGCCGAAGCTCGGAGTATTGGCTTTCAGGATCCCGCCAGCGAGTGGATGGCAGAGGCGATTCAGGCGCCATCGACACCGCAAGCCGTCGCCTCCCTGCGCCGCCTGATTCAAGTCTCGCCCAATCACCTGCGGGGCAACGCGCTGCTCACCGCTCTTCTGATCATGCAGGCGCGATTCGACGAAGCTGCGCCCGTCATCGAGCGAGGTCGATTGATCTTCCCCGATCATCCGTGGCCCGTGTTGGCCGACGCCCTGATCTCGGCGTTGACCGAGGACGCCGCCGCGGTGCGGGCGCACGGAAAAGACATCGAAAGGGTTCTCCCGCATTCAGAAGCAAAGTCGGTCCTTCACGCACTTGAGTCCCTCACCAAGATCCCGGGAGCGGACATCATGATTCGGCCCGCCGGTCAGAGCAGCTTCAAGCGGATTGGCGACTTCATCGCCCTCGGATCTCTGGTCGGAGGGTTTGGCAAGCCCACGGCGATCGGTTACCTGCTGCCCGCGCTCCCCGCTCTGAGGCGCTACCTCAGCGGTCTCGCGGACTTCGCGGTGAAGGTGCTGGCGTTGGCGCTCGGAGGGAAGTCTCCCGAAGCGCCCCGCATCTTGGAGCAGCTGCTCGCGATCAACCCGGAGGGCACGCTGATGGCTGTGCGCGGCGTCGTCTTGGACACGCTCGGAGACCTCGACGGAGCCATCGAGGAGCTGAGCCTGGCCAGCCGACGACCCGGATTGCTCCGGCGGACGGGACTGACGGCACTTCAGCACGTGGTGGATCTGCGACGCCGCAAGTTCCAGATCCGACAGCTCGACGCGAGCGGCCGCGAGCGGATGGCCGAAGATGTCCTCCGTCTCTCGGCAGTCCCGATTCGGTTGAATGAGCCCGAGTACGAGGTTTCTACCGCGATTGCGGCCTATCACACGGGCCAAGAGACGCTGGCGCTCGACATCTTGTCTCGCGCCTTGCAGCAGTGGCCCGAGAATCCTGTCGTCATCGTGCAAGCCGCGGCGATCCTGGCTGAGATCGATGTCGACAAAACGATCTGGGAGGCGAACGAGAAGCTCGCCGAGGACCCGGGCGCAGAAGAGGAGCATCGGACCTGGGCTCGTGAGAACCGGGCCAGGCTCATCGAGAAGATCAACGAGCTCCAGGCACTGATGAAGAGGTGAATCAGTCCGGCTCATCGCTCTCCTCGCCGAGGATCGGACTCACCGCATGATGAACCGGAGGTTGGCGATCTCGGTCAGGTCGGGCGGGGAGTGCTCATTCGAGGCGTCATGGCGGCGCTGCTTCCAGAAATCGAACATCGCCTGCAGCACGTCGCGGCGGCTGACGATACCGATCAAGTGGGTGTCCTCGACGACGGGCAGGTGGCGGAATCCCTGCTGATAGAAGACGGTCGCGAGCGTGAACAGATCGGCACTCGGCGGCACGCAGATCGGATGCCGCTTCATCATCATCCGCACCGTGATCGGCGTTTCGGATCGCTCGTAGAAGGCGTCGTTGGACAGATGCTCCAGGCAGTCGCGCTCGGAGAGGAATCCCACCAGCGCTTGAGGATCCCCGTGCTCGGCCAGGACGGGTGCATTGGAGACCGCGTGCTTCTCGAGGAAGCTCACGGCGTCTTCGAGCCGGACGTCCGGCGTCAGCGTATGGACGTGGCGCACCATGAAGTCGCGAGCGGTCGGCAGGTCGGGGCGTGGGCACATGGCGGTTGGCTCCTCGGGTCAACGGGGAGTACGGCGCCGCCGGAACGCCACGAACGATCACAATGCCATCGAACCATGTGGAGCCTGGAATTGGAAGCCGGTGAAGCGACGGGCCCAAAGAGAAGCGCCCGGCCCTCGTTGAAGAAGACCGGGCGCTTCGAGATGGACTGTGCGAGTACCTTGGTTACTTGTCGGAGTCGGGAAGGCCCATGCCGGCGCGATCGGGCGAGGGCGGCCTGGGTGCCGGTTTGTAGGGCGACTTCTCGAGCTCCTCGAGCATGTGCGTGATCGCGGTCTCGAGCTGAGGATCACCGCCGTCGACCATCTTGGCCGGATCGTCGAGAACGTCGATGTCGGGTTCGACACCATGGCCCTCGATGCCCCAGGTGCCGTCCGTCTCGTAGAAACCGAATGTCGGCACCGAGAGGAAGGCACCGTCGATGGGGGTCGGGTTGCCCGAGAGACCGATCAGACCGCCCCAGGTGCGTCGACCGATCAGCTTGCCCAAGCCGTACCACCGGAAGTAGTGCGGGAAGGCGTCTCCGCCCGAGCCGGACTTGCCGTTGATGAGCATGCACTTGGGACCCTGATGGGAGTCTGGCGGCCAAGGCATCGTCGCCCCGTCGCGGCGGGCCCAGTAGTTCGTGCGCGGCCGATTCAGGATCTCGATGAAGCGGGTCGGAATCTGACCTCCGGCATTCCAACGCTCGTCGACGATGAGCGCTTGCTTGCCGATCTGGCCATAGAACTGACGAACCAGGTTGTTCTGTCCGTTCACACCCGTGTCGGGAACGTGGATGTATCCCACGCGTCCACCGGTCTTCTCCTCGACGGTGCGACGATTCTTCTCCACCCACGAGCGGTATCGAAGCGCTGCCTCGCTGCCGATCGGCTTCATGTGAATCTCACGCGCCGCCTCGGTGATCTTCGGCTCCTTGCTGACGGTCAGCGTGACTGTCTTGCCAGCCAAACCCTGCAGCGAGGCCCAAGGATCCCGGCTCGGGTCGAGGGGTTGACCGTTGATGGCGAGGAGGTAGTCGCCGGCGGCGACGTCGAGACCGGGCTGCGACAAGGGACCACGGGCATCGACGTCCCACGGTCCACCGCCGAGGATCTCGTCGATCCGGTAGGCACCTTGGTCGACCGAGAGATCGACGCCGAGGAGGCCGACATTGACGTTCGGACCTTGCTCGATATCGCCCCCGCCGTAGTAGGCGTGACCGGCGTTGAGCTCGGAGATCAGCTCCGCGATCACATAGCCGACGTCCTCGCGGCTGGCGCAGTCGGGGAGCATCTTCGCGTAGCGCACGCGCTCACGCTCCCAGTCGACGCCGTGCAACGCGGGGTCGTAGAAGAAGTCGCGCTGAAGTCTCCACGACTCGTGGAAGATCTGCGCCCACTCCTCCCGCGGATCGATCGAAGTGTTCATGCCGCTGATGGGCACGTTCTTACCGGTACTGCCCGCGCTGGCCGCGTGGATCGCCGCACCGTTGCCCCGTTGGACCAACAGCTGCTTGCCATCCGCCGAGATCGCGAAGCCGGCACTTCCGGTGGCGATGTCTTTCTCGGACTTCTTGTCGGCGTGGATGTCGTAGATCTGGATCTTGGGCGCCGCGTTCTTTTGTCCCTGATGAGGCACCCGGCTGTAGATGAGGGCGCCCGCATGGTTGACGGCCAGGGTCCCGAAGTTGCCGGAGGCCACCGGAATACGAATCGCCCGCGCCTCGAATCCTTCGAGGTCGATGCGGATCGGGTCGATCTCCTTCTTGGCCTTGGCCGTCTTTTTGGCCGGCTCGTCGTCCGACTTGCCCGCCGTCGGCTTCGCTTCCGGAACCGAGGTCCGAGTCAGCTCGAAGGTGGCACCGAGCCCCAGCAGCACCAGCGTCGCCTTGCCCGTCATCTTGTTGCCGCGGACGGTAGCCACGACCTCCCAGACCATGCCGTCCGGGTCGACCATCTCCGCGTTCAGCTTGCCGGTGGTGCGATCGAACGTGCCGGACGTGATCTCTCCGGGGCCACTGTCGAGCGACGCCGTCCCCGACACCGACCCGTTGGCGTCGATCGTGAGCTGCATGACCACCGGGATCGTGCCCCGAGGATCGAGCTCGACCGGGACCTCGACGTTCCCTTCCCAGGTGCCCGAGAGCCCGTCATCAATCGGCTCGACCGGGGACTCTTCTTTCTTCTCCTCGTCGGTCTCGGGCTCCTTCGCCTCGTCTTCGCTCGCCTTCTCTTCCTCCCAAGTCTCCTCGTCGACCTCGGGAATCCAGGGTGACTTGATGTCGTTGCGCAGTGGCACGGCCAGCAGGACCGCGGTACCCGGATAGACGAAGCCGAGGTCGAGATCGCCGTAGACCGGGTTGTCGAAGGCCCGGTTGCTGCCGAAGTAGAGCCACTCACCCTTGCGATCGAACACGGGGTTGGTGTCGTTGAACAGATCACTCGTGACCTGATGCCGCTCCTTGTTCTCGACGTCGTAGAGAATGACCGAGCTGCCGGTAAAGGCCGCTTGGCCCGAGATGGCGTAGGTCAGCCATCGAGAGTCCGATGACCAGTTGACGGCGACTTGTTGGAACGCCATCGGGTCGGTGTCGAACACCGTCGACTCCCCACTCTCGAAAGAGTAGAGGTACAGGTTGCCGGCCTTGTCCGTGTAGGTCAGCTTCTCCGAGTCTGGCGCCCAGGTCGGGCTGTAGTAGTAGGTGCGGCTGTCGCTCGTGAGCTGGCGCGTCTCGCCGCGGCCATCGGACTGCGTGACGTAGAGCTCATACTCTCCGGTCGCATCCGAGAAGTACGCGATCCAACGCCCGTCCGGGCTCCAAGAGGGGTCGCGCTCGGCGACTCCGCTCGTCGCCGTCAGGTTGCGCGGCAGCCCGTTCTCGGCGGGCAGCGTCCAGATGTCACCCCGAGCTTCGACGACCACGCGCTTGCCGGTCGAGGAGATGTCCCCACCCTGGACGAACTTGCTGACATCCACGGTGTGAGGACGAATCTGAGGGCGATCGCCCGGGATCCGGATATCGACCGGCGTCGACACGCGGCTTCGCAGATCCACGCGATAGAGGTCCGAGCCGTTCTGGAACACGATCTCGCCTTCACCGTTGACGCCCGGGCCCATCGAAGGCCACTGCACGTCGTATTCGGAGAACTCCGTGAGCTGCGTCCGCTCACCGCTGCCGACATGGTACGACCAAAGGTTCAGGCGATAGTGAGGACCGGCGTCGGACAGGTAGTACACCCGGTCGCCGTGCCACATCGGCTGCGTGTCGGTACCTTCCCAGCTCGTCAGCTGCCGGGAGATGTGGTCCTCGAGGTGAAACAGCCAAATGTCATTGGCATCGCCGCCGCGGTACCGCTTCCAGGTCGCGGTGTCGCGGTTGTGGGGCGTGTAGGCCAACCAGGCCCCGTCTGCACTCAGGGCACCAGCTGCGCCGTAGGGCACGGGCAAAGGCTCGGGCAAGCCACCGGTGGCCTTCACCTGAAAGAGCCGAGGTGCTCGCCGATCGAATGAGAATCCGTCCGTGGAGAAGAGCAGAGACTGACCGTCAGGTGTCCAATCGCAGAGGAGCTCTGCCGACGGGTGGTGCGTGACTCGATAGGCGATGCCGCCGCGCGTCGGGACCGTGTACAGGTCGGGGTTGCCTTCGTAGTTGCCCAAGAATGCGATGGTCGATCCATCGGGGCTGAAGCGCGGAAACGCCTCGCGGCCAGTCGGGCTCGCCAGCGGCTGCGCCAGCCCGCCTTCACGCGGTGCCAGCCACAGATCGTTGGCATAGACGAAGACGATGTGGGTCGCGCTCACGTCGGGGTAGCGCAGCATCCCGGCGTCGGGGCTCACGTCGTCCCCACCAGCTGCCAGCGTCGTGGGGAGCGTCGCGAGCATCAGTGCCCGAGCGACAGACCGGAACCTCATGGCTTTCTCCTCCGAATCGGATGTCGAGTACAGGGCCAGTATCTCTGTGCACAGATGTTTCGGTACCTCTGCCCACACCGAGTCTTTCTCCCACAACGGCGGAGCACGCGCCACAGTTCCCATCGAGCCCTGCGAGGTCTTTCTGGATACGTCTGCGACGCAGCGCGAGAATGCGTTCGCCAGGCCGCCCTCTCTGTCAATCCTGGAGCCCGAGCCCATGCTGCGTTGGATCTTCGTGGCCTGTCTGCTCGCCGGTGCCGCCGGCTGCCAGTCCACGACCGAGAAGAGTGAGACCGATCGGCCGGACACCGACTCGGTCGTGCTCGCTGGCGAAGGCATGCCCGTGGTCGAGGGCCCCGTCAGCCTCGGCGAGCGTCAGAAGGTTGCCAAGGTCTGCATGACCCGGCTCGCCCTCGAGCCCATGCCCTCTTTGGTCGACGAGCTCGACGATCGAGTCAACCTGGCTTGCCGAGCTTGGAGGGCGGACTCCCTGCGAGCGTTGCTTCCTCTGAGGCAGGCTTCAGCCTGGTGGGACTTCGTTCCCATCGCGAAGGTCTGATCGCATCGAGTCCAGGCTTCTCAGGGCGTGAGACCGAACGGCCCTCCACCGGACTGATACTCAGTCCGGTGGGGTGTCCACGAGCTGTCGTCTCGTCCGAGGAGCCACGCTCGGTCGACACCACGAGCGGCGTCCCGGTGGTAGCGGGCTGATGATCGGCCGACGGCTGCGAGGCCAGTCGGACCTCGGGCCATTGCGTTGAGCGTCGATGCTCCTTAGCCTGTGGGCAACGCGATCGCCCTGCCCCGAGCGATCCTCGAAGAAAGCCTGAACGAACACGGTGAGGTTCTCCACGATGTCATGCTCGATCCGTCCGTTGATCGTCATCGGCTTTTCCGTTGTCTTCGTCTCGTCACTCGCGGCCCAAGAGCGGCCTTCCTCCATTCGTTTCGTCGACGTCTCGACAGCCTGTGGCATCGAGGCCTATTCCTCGCCCGAGGGCATGGGAGCTGGGCTTCTGGCCGCGGACTACGATGGCGATGGCGACGTCGATCTCTTCGCGCCGACCGGCGAGGGGACGCCCGATCAGCTCTATCGCAATCTGGGTGACGGCACGTTCGAGGAGATTGCCGCGCTCGTCGGCCTCGACTCCGTGCGCCGCCACCGAGCCGCCCTCTTCTTCGACTACGACAACGACGACGACCTCGACCTGATCATTGGTCATGACGATCAGCCAGCTGACCCGGTGCAGAGCTCGTCGTTTCAGCTCTTCCGTCAGGATTCACCGACGAGCTTCCACGACGTGACGGCCGAGGCGGGCTTGTTCCGCCAGGCGCGAGCCAGCGGGCTCCTCGCACATCGGTCGGGCTTCGCGGCGGGCGACCTCGACCGCGATGGTGACCTCGACCTGTACGCGACGATGTGGAACGGCGAGGCGAATCTCTTCCGCAACGAAGGGAACGGAACGTTTGTCGACATCAGCGCGGCGAGCGGGATCGCTCACACGTTCCCGGTGACACAATGGCAGCCGATCATCGGAGACTTCGATGGCGACGGCTGGCAGGACATCTTCGTCGCCGTCGACTTCTTCGACAATCTACTCTGGGTGAATCAGAGGGATGGCACCTTCGTGAATCAGGCGCAGGAGGCGGGCTGCAACCACTCGATGAACGGAATGGGCGCCGCGTGCAACGACATCGATGGTGACGGGGACCTCGACCTCGCCGTGACCAACATCCATGACTACAAGGGATTCGGTGAGCGGAACCTGATGCTTCTCAATGCTTCGAAGCGCGGCAGCTTTCGCTTCGGCGACGTGTCGACGGCGGTCGGAGTCGCCGACGGTGGCTGGGGCTGGGGTGTGACGCTCTTCGACGCCGACTGCGATGGTCATGTCGATTGGGCGTCGACCAATGGCTTCGAGACGGCGCCCTGGATGACCGACACGACGCGATTCTACTTTGGGCGCCCCGATGTTTCGGGTGAGGCCATCGAGGCTTCGAAGCAGGTCGGCCTGGCCGATCCCGACTGGGGCAGCGCTCTCATCAGCTTCGATCTCGATCGCGACGGTGACCTCGATCTCGGACAGACCTGCATGGGAGGACCGCTCCGAGTTCTCGAGAACGTGCCGGCCGCCGGACCGGGAAGAGCTGTGGCTCCTGGAGGCTACTTGGTCGTCCAGCCGAGGCAGGTGCAAGGTAATCGTCGCGGCATCGGTGCGATCGTGTCGATCCGGATCGGGGGCCGTTGGAGCAGTCGACTGATCACGGCGGGCACGAGCTTTCTGAGTCAAGAGCCGGCCGAAGCGCACTTCGGTCTCGGGCGAGCTTCCCAGGTCGATCGGGTGCGGGTGCAGTTTCCCGACGGCACGGTCACCAGCTTGACGAATGTGGCGGCGAATCAGACCATCAGCGTTTTTCCGTAACCACGACACCGCTCAGGCGATCGACTGAGACGAGGGAGAGCCCACATGCCGCAGCAATGTGACGAGATCGATTATCGACTCCTCGGCGACGACCTGCAGGCCGTCATCATCACTCTCGATCCCGAGGAGCAGGTGCTCGCCGAGGCGGGCAGCATGCTGTACATGACCGACGGGATCGACATGCAGACGTCGATGTCGGCCGGTCAGTCGAAGGGCTTCTTGGGCAGCCTGTTCAAGGCGGCGGGGCGCATGCTGACGGGTGAGAGCTTCTTCATTACCACGTTCTCGAATGGGGGATCGCAGCGCGCGGACGTCGCGTTCGCGGCACCGTACCCTGGAAAGATCATCGCGGTCGATCTGGCGCAGACGGGGGGGCAGCTCCTCTGTCAGAAGGACGCCTTCCTGTGCGCGGCCCGCGGAACGCAGCTCAGCGTCGCGTTTCAGAAGAAGCTCGGAGCCGGTCTGTTCGGTGGCGAAGGCTTCATTCTGCAGCGTCTCGAAGGCGACGGCCTCGCCTTCGTGCATGCAGGAGGCACCGTCATGGAGATGGATCTGGCACCGGGACAGATGCTTCGCCTCGACACGGGTTGCCTCGTCGCCTTCAATGCGGGCGTGACCTACGACATCGAGTTCGTCGGGGGGTTCAAGAACGCGCTCTTCGGAGGCGAAGGTCTCTTCCTCGCCACCCTCCGCGGCCCCGGCCGGGTCTACTTGCAGACTCTGCCATTCAGTCGGCTCGCCGACCGCATCGCGGCCGCCGCGGGTCGCATGGGAAAAAGAAAAGGCGAAGGCTCGATCCTCGGGGGCGCCTTCCTGGGCGACAACGACTGAGCACGCGGATCGCGCCACTCCTGGTCAGATCTGGGGTCGATCGCTGCGCCCGTGATACTGGTGAGACTCGGCGCGAGCCCATCGAATCTTCCAGCCGAGGATCACCAAGACGATCGGCAAGACGAAGAGCAACGATATCCACTGCACCCATCCCTGAGCGAAGAGGAAGACGTCGTAGCATCCGTGAAAGAGCACCGCGACGCCGAAGCCAGCCAGGATGATCCAGCCCGGACGGGATGACGTGAACTTGGCGCGGCCCAAGAAGAATCCCATCGAGCCCGTGAAGGCGACGTGCCCGAGCGTAGCCGTGAAGCCGCGCTGCACGACCACCATCGTCGATTCGGTCGCCATCAGGTACACGACGTTCTCGATCGAGGCAAAGCCGAGCGCAGCGGCGACCCCGTAGATGATGCCATCGAGCGGCTCGTCGAACTCGTGATGAAAGTACGCGCCGAAAAACAGGGCCAGGAACTTCACGCCCTCTTCCATCAACGCGGTGACGACGAAGGCGTCCACCGTCCACGCCCACCACCCGTCGTGGTCTGGAATGATCTGCTGCCAGGCGCCCCGGAGGAGGAGCACCGGGACGGTCGCGAGACAGCCGAGGCCAAAGACCGCCAAGAGCATGTGCCGTGGCTCGGGCTCGAGATCGTCCTTGTGACGGAAGTACGCCAACCAGAACAGCCCCGGCGCAAAGCCGATCAAGATCGTCGGTAGCAGCATCGTGTTCTCAGGCCACGCCCGAGTAGGGGCGCATGCGGAGCTCGTCGGGTAGAAGTGCTCCCGCTGAGCGCCTCTAACGAGTCTCGTCGGCCGTCGTGGCACCGATGTTGAGCGCGGGGTGAGGCTCGGAAGGATGCAAGGCCTGCGGAGCCTCCGCTGCCTTTAGAGGCTCTGTCGGCGGCAGAGCTCCGCCTCGGCCGCGATGAAGCCGAAGGCCGGCCAGTAGCGGCCCATCGTTACCTTCTTCATCAGATCCAGTGCCCGGTCGGTCTCTCCCTCCGTCAGGAGAAACTCCGCGACGCCGTAGCCGTAGGTCGCGATGGCCACGTCGTCGTCGCCAGCCCCGAGCAGCTCGGCGGGAGCGAGCTCGCCAGCATACATCTTGAGCCGGTCGCGGTAGGCCTCGTTCTCGAGGATCTCACGGTCGCTCATCGTGGTGAGAAACTCTCGTGCTTCGTCGAAGCGACCCTGCCGGCGGAGAGTCATCACGAGCCAGTCGCCGGTCGCGACCCACATGTCGTCGCTGTAGTCCGCGAACTCGAGGCAGTCTCGATAGCAACGCTCCGCCTCTGCAAAGTCGCCCTTCAAGAACCATGCGAGGCCCAGGTGGTAGCCGATGTTGGACTTCAGAGTCGAGGTCGGGATGCCGGCCGCGTTGGGCTGCCCATCCGGCTCGACCTTGTCCGGATGCGGCGCCGCCAGGCCCTTCGCGTACTCGAGATCGGCGATGGCGAGGTCCAGCTCTCGAATGGAGACATACCGGTGGCCGCGGTGGCGGTAGGGCCGCGGGTCGTCGGGATCCAGCTCGATGGCGCGCGTGAAAGCGGCAATCGCTTCGCGGTATCTCCACAGGTATCCCAGCCGGCGGCCGACCCAGATCTGGGCATCGACGGAGTTCGGCGTCGTCCGAAGTCTCTCTTGTGCCTGGGCGAGGTCCGCTTGAAACTCGGCCCGCTGCTCGTCGCTGAATCGTGGCGGCGGTAGGGGCTTCCCGCAAGCCGAACGGATCGGGGTTGCCGGATCGGTGATCGCGGGCGCCGGCGGCGTCGGCCCCGCCGGGGCTCGGCATTGAACGAGCGCGAGCGTGATCAGCAGCAGCGCTCCAGCGCTCGTCGTCGAGATCGTCTTCGATGAGCTCATCGCCCTTCTCCCGTCGCACCCGAGCGGACGGCGGCTTTGCGCACGGCCTCGGCAACTGACCGATGCACCTCGAGATCCAGCATGTTGGGCAGCAGGCATTCTTCGCCGGCCAGGTCGGCCAGCCGCTCGGCGGTGGCGAGCATCATCTCGCGGTTGATGGTCTTGGCCCGAGCATCGAGTGCCCCCCGGAAGAGGCCGGGGTAGGCGAGGGCATTGTTCATGCCGCGTCCGTCGAGCGCGATGGCGGCCCCGGCCTCGAGGGCGTCTGCGACCGCGATCTCACTGACTGGATTCGCGAGGGCGAAGACGATCGATTTGTCTCCCATCGACGCGACCATCTCCTGGGTGACCAGGTTGGGGCGCGAGACGCCGATGAAGAGGTTGCGTCCCGGGAGGACCTCGGCGAGCGTCCCTTGGACTCTCTCGGAGTTCGTCACCTCGGCCAGGTCTTGCTTCCAGGCATTCATGCGCTCGGGCCGGCCCGAGTAGATTGCCCCGACCGAGTCGCACACGACGACGTCCTGCACGCCGAAATCGATCAGGAAGCGAGCGATCGCCGAGCCGGCCGCACCCGCTCCCGAGAGCACGGCGCGGCATTCGGAAGGCGATCGGCCCACCTGCCGCAGTGCGCTGATGAGCCCCGCGATGCAGACCGTCGCCGTGCCGTGCTGATCGTCGTGGAAGACCGGCATGTCGAGCCGCTTCTGGAGCTCGCTCTCGATCACGAAGCAATCGGGGGCGGCGATGTCCTCGATCTGAATGGCCCCGAAGTTGAGCGCGCAGCGCTCGACGGTGTCGATGATCTCGTCGGAGTCCCGGCTGTTGATCAGGAAGGGTTCGGCCGACACTCCCACGAAGTACGCCAAGATCGCGGCCTTGCCTTCCATGACCGGAAGCGAGGCCAAGGGGCCGATGTCTCCGAGACCGAGAACGGCCGTCCCGTTGGTGACGATCGCGATCCGATGAGCGATGCCGGTGTAGTCCCAAGCACAGCTCGGGTCGGCATGGATCTTCTCGCACACGCTGGCGACGCCCGGCGTGTAGATCATACGCAGATCCATGAGGCTGTCGAGCGCGTGTCGGGATCGCGTCTCGATGGCGCCGCCGCGGTGAATCTCGAGCACCTCGTCCGTCACCTGGAGGATCTCGGCGAAGTCGTGGCGCCGAATGGCTTCCAGCGTTCGATCGCGATGTTCTTCATCGATGAAGAACATCTGCAGGTCGCGCGTTTTGAATCGCCCGTCGACATCGATCAAGCGAATGTCGCCCAAGGGCGTTCGGACGCTCGCGATGCTGGCGAGCACCTCGGCCAGGTAGCCGGGCACGTCGACCAACCGGAGTCGGACCGTCACGATCAAGGCGGCGTGATAGCGCTCTTGCCAGTTGATGTCGCTCGTCAACTTCGAGACTCCTCATCGAAAAGGGGGACGGCACTCAGGTTGCCTGGTCGGGCGGACGGATGCAACGGACAGAGAGAGAGTACGGGATCGCGTCGCGAGGGTGACACGGACACTGCGCGCTCGTCGTCGTGCCTGCGAGGAGCGGTCTACTCCGACGGGCGCATGAAGGGCCCTCGTGACGCGTGTCGAGAGCGGCTCCGACGTGGCTTGCCAAGTCTTACACACTCCTTACGTCCGCTCGCTCGGGAGCCCGGTAGAGTAAGCGTGGAGTCGAACGAGATGCACCCCGACCGTTGCAGGAGCCGAGCCATGTCAGTCCTTCCGAGCCCGAGAACCTGGGGACGCGCCGGGCTGGCCGTCCTGGCCCTGGCCTTCACGGCCACTGCCCAGACCGATTGGGGGCGCGCCTCACACGTGGTCGTCCCGCAGTCCCGCGCCTTCTCGCTGGATGCGCAGAATGGGCAGATTCAGCTCACGAGCGTCCAGGCCCAGGTGCGCCTGCTCGACCGGACCGCTCGCACGACTCTGGACATCGCCGTCCACAATCCCGGTGGTCGACCCGCCGAGGCGATCCTTTTGCTACCCGTACCCGAGCGAGCGGTCGTCAGCGGATTCCTCTTCGAGGGAGCGGCCAGCGAGCCGACGGCTCGGCTGCTCCCGGCGGACGAGGCGAGGCGCACCTACGACTCGATCGTCGCCAAGGTCCGCGATCCCGCCTTGCTGGAGTTCGCCGGCTACGCGCTCATTCGCTCGAGCGTTTTCCCGGTGGCGCCCGGAGGCAACCAGCGCGTCCGCATCATCTATGAGCACCTGCTCGGTGGAGAGGGCGCTCGCGTCGACTATCGCCTGCCTCGGAGCGAGTCCCTGCGGGCGCGCGTGCCCTGGGAGATCGATGTCGACCTCACCTCGACCGCGCCGATCGCTTCCCTCTACTCACCAAGCCATCCTCTCGAGACCGTCGAGCTGTCAGCGAAGCGCCGCCGGGTGCGGCTGCCGCGCTCGGCCCAGACTGACCCCGGGGCCTTCCTCCTGTCGTGGGTGGCTGGCGAAGGCGTCGGTGCCTCGATGTTCGCTTATCCGGACCCGAGCCAGGGCGGCGGCTACTTCCTACTGATGGCGGGGCTCCCGCAGCCCACGGGTCAGGAAGTGCGAGCCATCCGACGGGAGATCACCCTGGTGATCGATCGCTCGGGCAGCATGGCGGGTGGCAAGCTCGAGCAGTCGTTGGCGGCTGCGCTGCAGGTTGTCGAAGGGCTCGAGGACGGCGAGACCTTCAACATCCTCGACTACTCGAACGAGGTCGCAGCCTTCTCACCGCGCCCGGTGTTGCGCAACGAGCGGTCGATCGCTTCGGCGAGGGTGTATCTGAAAGCACTGCGACCGGGCGGGGGCACGAACATTCACGACGCGATGCTCGAAGCACTGCGTCAGCCTCCGAGTGAAGGGCGTCTCCCGTTGGTCTTCTTCTTGACCGACGGTCTGCCGACGATCGGTCAGACCTCCGAGGTCGTGATCCGCGAGCTGGCCGAGAAGAGCAATCCCTTCCATCGCCGCATCTTCACCTTCGGCGTCGGCGACGACGTCAACGCGCCGCTGCTCGATCACATCGCGGATGGGAGCAAGGCCAAGAGCACCTACGTGCTGCCTTCCGAAGACGTCGAGGTGAAGGTCGCTCAGCTCTATCGGCAGCTCTACGGCCCGGTGTTCGCCGACATCCAGCTCGAGACGCTGGATGAGCAAGGCGAGCTGACGACCCGAGTGGTACGTGATCCGATGCCGACCACGTTGCCCGACCTCTTTGAGGGCGATCAGATCGTGCTGCTGGGCCGCTACCTCGGCGAAGGTCCGATCCGCTTCCGCCTGGCCGGCAACTTCCGCGGCGAAGCGCGACGTTTCCGATTCGACTTCGACCTCGAGAGCGCGACGACCCGGAATGCGTTCGTTCCGCGCCTCTGGGCGGGCCGCCGCATCGCCGAGATGGTCAACGAGGTGCGCCAGGCGGGCGCGAACGGCCTCGCCGTGACCGCCAATCCCAAGACGAAGGAGCTCACCGACGAGATCGTGCGGCTCTCGACGCGCTTCGGAATCCTCAGCGAGTACACGGCCTTTCTGGCAACCGAAGGGACCGACTTGGGATCCTGGGACACGCTGGTCACGGCTTGCGAGTTGAACCTGAACGATCGGGCGATCAACACGCGATCGGGTCGCGGAGCCGTCGTCCAGAGCTTCAACAACGTTCAGCAGCGCGAGCAGTCTTGGCTGAACTACTCGAACCGCTACCTCGCCGACAACCTCGAGTCGGTGCAGCACACGGGCATCCAGCAGGTCTGTGACCGCGCCTTCCTGCGCCGCGGGAACCAGTGGATCGACTCACGACTGGTGGCGGATCAAGCCTCGCTCGAGCCGGCCGAGGTGATTGACTTCGGGAGCCCGGAACATCGCCAGCTGATCGAGGTGATGGCTGCGCAAGGACGCCAGGCTGTGCTGTCCCTCCAAGGCGAAGTGCTGATTCAACACGAAGGCCGCAACATCCTGCTTCGAAATCACCGGTGAACCGAACCGTTTGGGCTGAGTCCAACTGCCGAACCGATCGGCCGCCTGCCCGCTGAAACCGGCTCGCCCCTGCGAGCCTCGAGAATCGAAAGACCCAGGAGAATCGACATGCGTATCCAACGACACTTCCTGTTCGCCCTTTGCATTCTGATCGGCTCGGTGGGCTCCTCGAGCGCAGCTGGGGACGATGACCAGCCGAAGGCGGTCGCGGAGACCGCGGCCGCCCCGGTCGTCGAGCTCGTGATCTGCCTCGACACGAGCGGCAGCATGAGCGGCTTGATCGACGCCGCCCGCCAGAAGCTCTGGATCATCGTCAACGAGCTCGCCACCGCCAAGCCGACCCCGAGCTTGCGCGTGGCGCTGCTGACCTTCGGCAACGACGGCCATTCGCAGGAAGACGGCTGGGTGCGCATCGACAGCGACTTCACCGACGACCTCGACATGATCTCGGAGCGGCTGTTCGCGCTCTCGACCAATGGGGGCACCGAGCTCGTCGGCCGCGTGATGCAGACCGCTCTCGACCGATTGACTTGGACGGCGAGCGGCGATCCCATGCGCATCGTGTTCGTGGCCGGCAACGAGTCCGCCGATCAGGATGAGCAGGCCAACTATCGGGATGTCGCCAAGAGCGCGATCGAGCGCGGGATCATCGTCAACACGATCTACTGTGGACCGGCGACCGACGACATCGCCCCAGGCTGGAAAGACGTGGCGCTGCGCGCGGATGGTCGCTTCGCTTCGATCGATCAGAACGACGGGACGGTCGTGATCGAGACTCCCTTCGATGTCGACATCGCCACGCTCAATACCGCCCTGAATGCGACCTACATCCCGTACGGTGCCGAGGGATCGATCGCACAAACTCGCCAGGTCGCTCAAGACGCGAACTGCACGACTCTCAACCACGAAGCCATCGCGACGCGAGCGGTCTGGAAGGCGAATGGCCTGTACAACTGCGCGACCTGGGATCTGGTCGACGCCGTCGCCCAGCCCAAGTTCAAGTGGGAGTCGATCGAGGTGAATACCCTCCCCGAGGCCATCCAGAAGATGACTCTCGAAGAGCGCAAGGCGCACGTCGCCAAGCTCGCCAAGACTCGAGCCGAGCTGCAGAAGAAGATCCAAGCCAAGGGCAAAGAGCGCGATGCCTTCGTGAAGACGAAGCTGGTCGAGGTCAACGGCGATCGCAACAAGGCCTTCGACGAAGCCATCCTCGGCGCCATCCGCGCCCAGGCCGAGAGCCGGGGCTTCCGCCTCGACGGCAAGTGAGAGGTGGGCTCGCCCAACCCCAGGCGAAGCGCCCGTTCGCCTGGGGTGCGCCCAACCGAGCCGCGCACGATCATGCGCACGAGGGACTCGGAGAGAATCGGATCGTCGCTCGGACAGGGCGTTCCGGATCAGCGTCGATCGAGTAAGCGGGAAGCCCAGACCATCTCGCCGACCGACAACTTTGTTCGCGTCTTCTAGCCGGACGTTCCGAAGCAGTACACGGCCACCTGCGTGCGCACGAACACACGGCCGGGCGCCAGCGCGGGTGTGCTCCAGATCTGCTCCTCGAAGCTCTCCGAGGAGAGAACCTTCCACTCCTTGCCCGCCTCGATGATCGAGAAGATACCGGAGTGGCTGCCGAGGTAGAGCTTGCCGTCGGCGGCGACCGGCGACGCGAAGAAGCCGTCGTTGGCGTCGACGCGGCCCTTGTGAATCTCCTCGCCCGTGTTCGGATCGAGCGACGTCATCACGCCGCCTTCCTTGAGCACGTACAGGATGCCGTCGTAGAGGATCGGGGACGGGATGTTCGGCAGCGACCGGTCGTACTTCCACAGAACGTGACTTTCGGTGACGTTCCCCTTGCCGCCGAGCCGAATCGCGAACAGCCCGTTCTGGGCGTGGAGGCGAGCCGAGATGGACTTCCAGTCCTTGTCGTCGAGAGTGCCGTTCTTGTCGAGGTCGTACAGGAACCAGAGCTGTGGCATGGAAGGATCCGGTGCCTCGGTGCGCGAGAGCTGACCGTCGCCATCGGCGTCGAAGTCTTCGAGCGCTTTCTCCCACGGGAAGTCGAGGTCCTTCTTGACGCCCAGCTCGTTCGCACCCGCCATCCACGAGCTGACGTACAGCCGATCCCCGTCGACGATCGGAAGGCACTTGGCCTGCCACGCAAGGCCGTCGATCCACCAGACCTTCTCACCGGTATCGCGTGCGTATGCCGTCACGGCATAGGAGCCCGAAACGATGATCTGCGCCGAGCCCTCTTGCGGCTCGTAGACGACGGGCGTCGAGAAGCCGTGCGTCGCACCGGGCCGGTCCGTCTTCCAGGCCACCTTTCCCGTGTCCTTGTGGGCGGCGAGGAGATAGGAGTCGGTGTCCTGATCACACAGCAGGATGACCTGCGAGCCGCTGACGATCGGAGAGGCGCCCATCCCGTAGGGGTTGTTGAAGGGTCCGAGCTCGAGCGTCCAGCGGAGCTTGCCCTCGGCGTCGTACGAAACGAGGCCGAGATTGGGAAAGAAGACGAAGACGTTCTCGCCATCGGTCGCCGGCGAGGGTGCCACCGGCGAGTTGGGTCCACGCGGGTCCTTCTCGAGAGGCTGCGGAGACTTGGCAGTCCAGCGCCTTTCACCGGTCTCGGCATCCAGGCAGATCGTCAGGAGCTCTCGTCCCTCGGCGGCGGTCACGATGACACCGGACTTCGTCAACACGGGGGAGGAGTACCCGGCAGGAACCTGCGCTCGCCACTGCACGTTCCTCTCGGGACCAATCGCGCTCGGCATGTTCTCGGCGGCTAGTACACCCGTTCCATTCGGGCCGCGGAATCGGCCCCAGTCATTTCCCTTCGCCGGGCTCACGAACGCGATCGTGAATAGTGCCACCCCTGTCCAAGCCAGAATCTTCACGGGTTTCCTCTTTCGCTCTGGGAGCCACCGCCGAGAGTCTCTCTCGTGTGACGTCGTTTGCCTCGCCTTCGCCCGGCGCACGCCGGCCCTACAGGTCCAAAGGGACGACCTTTCGCCGTCGGGCTCGGCGGAGAACGCGGGTGATACGTGTTCAATGCTGCTCCGTTGGTCGGATGCGTTCTCATGAAGACCGCTGCAGCAGTCGTCGTCCGAGCTTCAGGTAGCTCCTAGGCTGACAGAGCAACCGGCGATAGGAGGTTCGACCAGCGATCACTTCGCCGACGGCGTGCGTCAACGTTCTCCCGAGTCGCTCGAAGAGGAATCGCCGCGCTCGCCCGGGTCGATAGAGGATTCCTGCGAGGAGCCGAGCCCATCTCAGGTCGGATACGAGACGCTGATGGACCATGCGCCGATAGTGGCGAGCGACGGCTTCCGGCGAAGGAGCTCCGGCGAGGATGGCTTGGGCGGCGGCAGCCCCACTGATCAGGGCAGCGGAAATGCCCTCGGCCGTAATGGGATCGGCCAGTCCGGCCGCGTCTCCCGAAAGCAGCACGCGGCCACGCGTCAGCTCGACTCGTGGCCGCACGGGGATCAAGAAGCCGTGCCGTTCGGCCGGGCAATCCGCGAGGCCCCAATCACCGAGGGTCGACTCGAGACGCCCGACCAACGACGGCGCAGGACGCCGGGTGCTCAGGATGCCGACCGAGAGGTGATTCGACTTAGGGAAGACCCAAGCGTAGCCTCCGGCAATCGCGTCGAAGTCGAAGCGCGCGATGCCGGCGAATCGGGCGTGCACTTCCGGTGTGACGGTGAGCTCCCACTCGAGGGCCGGAATCCCGGGTGGTGCCGGTGGCCAGCTTGCCAGGCGAGCGGTGGGACCCGTCGCGCCGTCGGCCGCGACCAGGAAGGGGGCGCAGTGAGTCCCCGCCGTCGTCTCCGCGATCACGCGGTCGGATTCTGAGCGGAGGCCCCGCAAGGTCGCCGGCGCGATGAGCTCGGCGCCACCCGCGCGCGCGTGGTCGACCAACGCGGCATCGAAGTCGGAGCGCATGGCCATCGAGACCCAGGGGGCGTCCCCATTCAACGTCCAGGTCCTCCCTTCGATTCGGAGCTCGGCGACAGGACACTCGTGCTCGACGACACTCGAGAGATCGAAGCCCGGCGGCAGAGCTTCGCGCACTCGCGGGACCAGGCCACCGCCGCAGGTCTTGTAGCGGGGAAGGCGCTCCTTCTCGAGGATCGCGACGCGGAGCCCACCCCGAGCGAGCGCACCGGCCGCGCTAGCGCCAGCCGGGCCAGCCCCGACGACGATCGCATCCCACGTCGAGCTCTTCATGGTTCGTTCCGGCGGATTCAGAGACGCAAACGGTGTCCGTCAGCGAAGGCGTTCAATCATACCCGGCTGGCCCACCGAGGCACGAACGGAGTCCATCATGAAGGACACCTTACCGAGACACGAACGGAGTTCGTCACTGAGGACGATTGCTCGCCGGACGCATTGTCGGGCTGTCTCGCTCCTTGAAACGAAGGCCGAGAGAGTGTTCCGGGAGCGTCCGCGGCTCGTCGATCGGGCTTCAGCTTCGCTGGGCAGACGCTTCGTTTCGGCCGATCGATTCGCGGGAGCCCTCTGAATCTCGGACGAATCTCGTCGTTCGGCCGCTTCGCGGAAGCACTCCGCTTCTTGGGGAGCGTCCGCGGCTCGTCGATCGTTCGGCCGCTTCGCGGAAGCACTCCGCTTCTTGGCTCCCGGCGCACATGGGACACGGAGACACGAACGGAGTTCGTCACTGAGGACGCTCGCTCGCCGGACGCGTTGTCGGGCTGTCTCGCTCCTTGAAACGAAGGCCGAGAGAGTGTTCCGGAGAACCGTTCGGAGCGTTGAGTGGACGCGCGCATTCCCACTCCCGCCGGCGCGAGCATCCTTCTCGTCAGATCAGCTGATGCATCGGCTCGGCGCCTTCGACGCCGACGAGCTTGCGGTGCAGACCGCCGTAAAAGTACGTGAGTCCGTTCGGATCCAGGCCGAGCTGATGGAGGATCGTGGCGTGCAGGTTCTTCACGTGGAAGCGGTCGGTGATTGCCGCGCTGCCGAGCTCATCGGTCTCGCCGATGCTCGCGCCGCTCTTGATTCCGCCGCCGGCCATCCACAGCGTGAAGCCGTACGAGTTGTGGTCGCGGCCTGTACCTTTCGCGTACTCGGCGGTCGGCTGCCGACCGAACTCACCGGTCCAAACGACGAGCGTCTCGTCGAGCATGCCGGTGCGCTTGAGGTCTTTCAGCAGGCCGGCGATCGGCTGGTCGGTGTTGCCGGCGTGCAGCTCGTGGTTGTGTACCAGGTCGCCGTGAGCGTCCCAGTTGTGGTCGTTGTGGCTTCCGCCCGAGTAGACATTCACGAAGCGCACACCACGCTCGACGAGCCGTCGGGCCGTGAGGCACTTGCGACCGAAGTCAAACGTGCGCTCTTGGTCGAGGCCGTACAGGGCTCGCGTCTCCTCGGTCTCGGTCTGCCAATCGAGAGCCTCCGGTGCGTGCTCCTGCATTCGAAGAGCGAGCTCGTAGCTGGCCATGCGCGCTGCCAGCTCGGAGTTGCCCGAGCGGTCGTCGAGATGCCGGCGGTTCAGGTCCTGCAATCGATCTACCAAGCGCCGCTGCATGCGCGGCGTCATGTCCTTTGGCACCGACAGGTCGAGGATCGGCGAGCCCTTCGAGCGCAGCACGACGCCCTGGTAGGTGGCCGGCATGTAGCCGCTCGTCCAGTTCTTGGCCCCGCTGATCGGCCCACCACTCGGATCGAGCATCACGACGTAGCCGGGGAGATTCTGATTGTCGGTCCCGAGCCCATACGTCGCCCACGAGCCGATGGTCGGGTGTCCGCTGATGAGGTTGCCCGAGTTCATCATCAGCATCGCCGAGCCGTGAATGGGAGACTCGGCGTACATCGAGTGCACGAAGGCCATGTCGTCCACGCAGGTCGCGAGGTTCGGGAACAGGGTCGAGACCCACTTCCCGCATTCGCCGGACTGGTGGAACTTCCACTTCGGTCCAACGATGCGGCCCTGGTTCTTCGCTCCGCCGCGCCCGCGTGTCTTCACCTCGATCGTCTTGCCGTCGAGCGCGTACATCTTCGGCTTGTAGTCGAAAGTGTCGACGTGGCTCGGCCCGCCATACATGAAGAGGAAGATCACGGACTTCGCCTTGGCAGCGAAGTGCGGCAGCTTCGGGGCGAGGGGGTTCGTCCAGGCTGAATCATCCGCGCCCGCGAACGAGGCGAGCGGGCCAGCCAAGCCCGCGGCTGCCAGCGCGCTGGCGGAGCGCTTCAAGAAGGTGCGGCGGTCGGTCGTGCTCGCGGCCGGTGATCGATCGTCGAAACGGGACATCCAAGAGCTCCTTCGCACCGGGTCAGTCCAAGAACACGAACTCGTTGAGGTTGAAGACGAGGAGGCAGAACAACTCGGTCACACGGCGCTTCGACAGCTCGAATTCGTCCGTCAGCTCTTTCCGGAACAGCAGCATCTCCTCGAGCTCCGCGGTACTCGGCCGTCGGCTGGTGGCGAGGCGCCAGGCGAGCTCCACCTGCGCACTCGGGTCGTCTCCGACCTCGGCCATCAAGCGGTCGGCGAACGCGCGCGCATGACCGTGGATGAACTCGCCATTGAGCAGGTTCAAGGCTTGCGTTGGCTGCATGGTCTCAAAGCGAACCGGGCAGCTCGCGTCGGTGTCGGCCAGGTCGAAGTTCGCCAAGATCGGCACCGGCAGAGAGCGCTTCACCTTGATGTAGAGGCTGCGGCGCCGCGTCTCCTCGAGGGGCGACTTGCCCCAGACCGCGTCGGGGCGAGACGACGTCGCCAGCACCTCCGGCGGAAGCGGCTCGAAGAAGCTGGGGCCTCCGACTCTTCGATTCAGCTCTCCGGTCAGAGTCAGAATGGAATCGCGCAGCTCTTCGGCTCCGAGGCGGCGCAAGTCGAAGCGCCAGAAGAAGTCGTTCTTCGGGTCCTTCGCGAAGGACGCCTCGTCGAACGACGACGCGAGGCCGTAGACGCGCGACGTCATGATTTGCCGATGCATCGCCTTCAGGCTCCAGCCGCTCGCGACGAGCTCGCTTGCCAGCCAGTCGAGGAGGTCGGGATGGGTCGGGCGCTCGCCCAGCTCGCCGAAGTCGTTCGGGCTCGGCACGAGACCGCGGCCGAAGTGATGCTGCCAGACGCGGTTCACCATCACACGCGCCGTGAGAGGATTGTCCGGACGCGTCAGCCACTCGGCCAGCACTCGACGTCGCCCCGAGCTGACACCATCGGACGGCGGGGGGAGGACCGGCGCCGTGTCTGCCAGCACGCTCGGGAACCCGGGCTCGACCTTGTCGCCGGGTGAGCTGGCGCTGCCGCGAATGTGGACGTGCAAGTCGGGAATGTTCGGCCGCTCGGTTGCCGCAAAGGCCTCACGAATCGGGATGCTCCGCTTTCGCTCGCGGTCGAGCTCCTGCTGTCTTTCTCCGTAGTGCGTCTGCTCCTCCGGAGACAGCACGTCGCCGCCGCGCTGCTTCACGAGCTCGCGGATGTCGGTCCCACTGCGCAGGTCGAGCCGTGAGAGCGAGCGTCGCCCAAAGGCTGCATCGATCGGCTGGCTTCGGGCCAGATCGGCCCAGGGCACGGGCACGACGTGGACGTACTGGCCGCCGGCCGTGTTGCGGCAGCGCGCGGCGAGGAGGTTGCGACCGGGACGCAGCGCGCGTCGAGCCGCCTCGCTCATCTCGAGCTTCTCGTAGTCCTGCCGAAAGCCGCCGCGCTCCAGCGCCAGCGTCCCGTTGATCCACACCTCGAGATCTTCGTCGTGATGAAACGCCCAACCGAGCTCTTCGCCTTCTCGCCATTCGAAATCGGTGCGAAGCCAAATCTCGCTCGTCGTCCACTCGGTGCCGATGCGAGTACCCGGCGTGCCCGGGCGGCCAAAGCCGGGGCGACCGGACGCCCATTGGGAGTCGTCGAAGTCGGTGGTGATCCAGGCGTCGGACGACGGAGCCTCGAAGCGGTATCGCCAATCGCGCGCCTCGGCCGGCTCCCAGCTGAGCTCGAGCGCGCCGACGCCCCGGCTGTTGAAGTACTCCAAGCGGAAAGGCACGAGGCCGGCTGACAAGGTCGTGGTACCGGAAACATCGACGGGACGATCGTGAACGCCGTCCTGCTCGAGCACCCGCTCGCCGGCGAGGATCAATCGGATGCCGTCCTTGGCCTTGGCCTCGAAGCGATAGGTTCCTTCGGCGGGCACGACGAGCTGGCCCTCGTAGACCAGGCCGATCGCGTCGGTGCGGGTCGCGACCGAGAGATCGAGATACCCATGCGGCAGCCGACCCTCTTCCTCGAAGCGCAAGTTGTCGAAGTCGGGGATCTGGTTCCAGGTGTCGCGGTAAAAGCGATAGCGGAGGTCGACCAGATCGGCTCGGCTCGTGCTCACGTCGTCCTGCTTGGCGAGGCGCGCGAGAAAGTCGGACTCGAAGTCGCGGATCTGCGCGACCAGCGACTCGATGCGGCCCTCCTTCTCGGCGACCGCGCGTTCGTGGGCCTCTTTCTCTTCCGGTGTCGGGATCGGGACCAGCGTTCCACCAGCGCGCATGTCCGACAGCCCGTGGAAGAAGCCCATGAAGCGGTAGAAGTCCTTCTGCAGGATCGGGTCCGCCTTGTGATCGTGGCAGCGCGCGCAGCCGAGCGTCATGCCCAAGAAGGCCTCGCCCGTCGTCTGCACGATGTCGGCCAGCACGTCGTAGCGTCCCTGCAGAGGACCCTCACCAGGCTCGTCGTCCCAGAGCATCAGCCGGTTGTACCCGCTCGCCACGAGCGTTTCGGGTGTGACCTCGTCGAGCTCGTCGCCGGCGATCTGCTCGCGCACGAACTGGTCGTAGGGCTTGTCGTCATTGAAGGACTGCACGACGTAGTCGCGGTAGCGCCAGATGTAGGGCTTGTCGGAGTCACGCTCGTAGCCGTTCGTCTCGGCGTAGCGGACGACGTCGAGCCAGTGGCGGCCCCAGCGCTCGCCGTAATGCGGTGAGTCGAGCAAGCGATCGATCACGCGCTCTTTCGCGCCGGGCGAGGTGTCAGCGACGAAGGCCTCGACCTCTTCGGGGCTCGGAGGTAAGCCGATCAGGTCGTAGGTCGCTCGCCGCAGCCAGGCGACGCGGCTCGCCGGTCCCACGGGCGCGAGGCCTTGTGCGGCGAGGCGAGCATGGATGAAGGCATCGACAGGGTTCTCGGCCCAAGCGGCATCCGTCACCGCGGGCGGGGTGGGACGGACGACCGGGCGATAGGACCAGCCCGCCATCGCGTCCCGAGTGGTCGCGAACTCTTCGAGATCGATCTCGGGATCGGTGTTCGGCTTCGGCGCTTGTCGGTCCCAAGGCGCACCGGCTTGCACCCAGCGCGCGAGCAGCGCGAGCTGCTCATCGGAGAGCTTGCCGCTGGGCGGCATCTGATGATCCTCGTCGCGGTACGAGGTCATCGCCAAGATCAGGCTCTCTCCGGGTGTCTCGAGATCGACGGCCGGCCCGAGGAAGCCGCCGGCGAGGACGCCTTCGCGCGTCGTCATGTCGAATCCACCGCGAACGCGCTTGCGTCCGCCGTGGCATTGAAAACAGTTCTCCTCGAGGAGCGGTCGCACCTCGTTCTTGAAGAGGGCGATCTTCTCGTCGTCGGTCTGCGCCAGTGTCGTCCCGGGGACGATGCCAGCGACCAGAGCGAGCACCCAAGCGACCATGATGGCACGTGCGGGCATGTTGGCTCGTTGAATCGGAAGTCTTAGCGGCATCAGAAGCTAACGAAGGGCGAGGACTCGGCTTCGGAGGATCGCCCCGACTTTAGCAGACGGCGGTCACCGACGAAAGCAGCCGTGCGGGGAACCGCGCGCGAAGCAAGCGGGCCAAGGGCGGAGGCACTCGCGCAAGACGCACCGACCCGCGAGCGCAGCAAGCGGCACGCGCCCCGTGACGGAGGAGGTCGTCCGCCGCCCCGATTCGAAGCCACCGCGCTCGAACAGCCCAAAGCAAAAAGAACCGCGCGCGCAGCGAGCGGGCCAAGGGCGGAGGCACTCGCGCAAGACGCACCCCCCGCGAGCGCAGCAAGCGGCACGCGCCCCGTGACGGAGGAGGTCGTCCAAAACCCCGCCACGAAGCGAATGCGTTCGGACAACCCAGCGCCACAAAGAACCGCGCGCGAAGCAAGCGGGCCAAGGGCGGAGGCACTCGCGCAAGACGCACCCCCCGCGAGCGAAGCAAGCGGCACCGGCTCACTGGATCACGAACGCGTGCGTCGGCGTGACGCTGACGAATAGGCCGGCACCGACATCCAAGGTCACCGCGGCGTAGTGGATGGGGAGGCCGAAGCCGGCGGCTGGCATGTTGCAACTCGGTGTCACCCCAACCTGGTTCTGGAGCGTCGTTTGGAGGAAGGGCAGGACCGACAGGCCAAAGGAGAAGAGGGCGTCGGCCTCGAGATCGAGCCGTCGCCCGCCGCTGCCCGGGACGAGGATGCCGCCCGAGTTGCTCCCATCGTCGAGCGAGAGCACGATCGTTACGAGGTTGCCGTTCTCGGCTGGAGGCGACTGCGCCTCGAACCAGAACGGCTGTCCGGCCACCGGCGCCGTCCCCGGAAACACGAGGGTG
>JAJDCO010000098.1 GCA_029260795.1 Planctomycetota bacterium
TTGAACGTTGAACGTTCAGATCTTCAAGTCGGCGCGCTGGAGCTTTTTCAACGCTCGGGTTTCAGTTCGCTTCGCAGTCGGTCTCGCGTGACGATTATCGTCGGTGGCTCTGCCTTCTCGCACGTGCATGGGGTACAGAGACCCGAACGGAGTTCGACAGGTCGCGCCACTCAATCCTCGTGGCCTGTCGGCGGGGCGATCTGCCTTCGAAGAGCGTGGGTGAGAGAGCGGTGCGCGAGAAGCCCTCCCGCTCGAGTGAACCCCAGCTTTGCAAAACGAAATGCTCCAGACCGTCCCCTCGGAGGCCCGTCGCCTCGGAGGCCCGAATTCATTCGGGTGGGGGGTCGTCAACCTCGCAGCCCGTCTTTCCGGGGCGACGGCGCAGGCCGCCCGCCGGTCCCATCCTTGACGCTCTGAGCCCGACACGTTGCAATCGAGAGGCGTCGACTCCTCTTCCCGACAGGATTCTCGGGGGACCCGTCCGATGACACGATCCGTGGCTGCTTGGAGTTTGCTAGCGATCTTCTTCGGTGCCTCGAGTGCCGGGACCCAAACCGTCGAGCTGATCAGCTTCGATCAAACGGGAGCCGGCGCCAATGACGGCAGCTACTCCGCCCAGATCTCGGCCGACGGCCGCTTCGTCGTGTTCGGAAGCCTGGCGAGCGACTTGGTGGCGGGGGACACCAATGCCGAGCCCGACATCTTCGTGCGGGATCGAGCGACCGGGACGACGGTCTGTGCCAGCGTCACGCCGAGCGGGGTCCCCGGTAATGGCTACTGTCACGGTGCGGCCATCTCGGGCGACGGCCGCTTCGTCGCCTTTCACAGCGACGCTTCGAACCTGGTGGCGGGGGACACGAACAACCTGCGGGACGTGTTCGTGAGGGATCTCGTGACCGGTGTCACGGTCATCGCCAGTGTCGATTCGAGCGGTGTCCTCTCGAACAACCTGAGCTCGGAGCCGTCGCTCTCTCACGACGGTCGCTTCGTGGCCTTCAGCAGCTACGCCTCGAACCTCGTCCCGGCGGACAACAACGGGCTCTTCCAAGACATCTTCGTCCGCGATCTCCTGACCGGCCAGACGACACGCGTCAGCGTAGACGGCAACGGCAACGAGGCAGATCTCGGCAGCGGCTCGCCTTCGATCTCTGCCGATGGCAATCGGGTGGCCTTCCTTTCGGCGGCGACGAACCTCGTGCCGAGCGACACCAACGGCCTGAGTGACATCTTCGGTCATGACCGCGTGACCGGCCAGACCGTTCGCTTGAGCGTTGGCGCCGGCGGTGTCGAGGGCAACCACACGAGCGTTAATCCGGCCATCTCGGCCGATGGCCAGGTCGTCGTCTTCGAGAGCAATGCTTCGAACCTGGTACCGGGCGACACGAACAATCAGGGCGACATCTTCGTGATCGACCTGTCCACCGGCGTCCTCGAGCGAGTCAGCCTGGACTCGTCGGGCAACGAGGCGAACGCCTTCAGTCGGTTTCCGGCCATCTCGGGCGACGGCCGCTTCGTCAGCTTCGGGAGCCACGCCTTCAATCTGGTGCCCAACGACACCAACTTCGACCGCGACATCTTCGTCCGCGATCGCGTGACGCAGACCACGACTCGCGTCAGCACCGATGCGGCCGGGGTCGAAGGCAATGACTGGTCGTTGCACTCGACGCTGGCGGCCGATGGCCGCTGCGTGGCCTTCGAGAGCTTGGCGAGCAACCTGCTGCCCGGCGACCTCAACAACGATCGCGATGTCTTCGTCCGCGATCGCATCACGCTGACATTCCACGGCACACCCTCGGCGCCCCAGCCGGCGCACTTCGAGGTGAGTGAGGCGTGGGGGGAGGCGGGCCACACGGCGCTGGTCCTGATCTCGTGCTCGGGGACCAGCGGGATTCTGATTCCCGGCGGGAAGACAGTGCCTCTGACCTTCGATGCCTGCACCGCGCTCGGTCTGCAGCTGAGCGCCGTCCTCAGCGGCACCCTCGATGCCGCCGGCTTCGCGGCCACGCCCACGATCCCGTTCCCGTCGGCGCCGGTCGGCCTCTCGGTCTTCGGCGCGGCCGTGACAATCGACACCGTCAACGCGACCTTCGAGTCCGTCACCGGTCCGATCGTCGTCGTGACCCAGTGAGAGCGTCCGCGGCCGCTGTGGTCTCGGCTCGACGAATCAGGATGGCGCGGTAAACCGGTGCGATTGGGGCGTGTTGGGTCACTCGCCTCGGGTGCGGCCCGCTCGGCCTTACTGAAGCGTCAACCTTGCGGTCTGGCCCTCTTCGACGATCGCGGTCGAGCCATCGACAGGGTTCCTCGGGTCATAGAGACTCTTGTTTGAGCGCCAGACCTTGACTCTGCCGGCGGGGACGTCCTCGATCGTGCAGGTGGTCTCCGCGTTGACGAGACACGCGCCCGAGCCGCGCTGGTTGCCCGAGCCGGTCCACTCCCAGTGGATCCACGGCTGCTCGGCATTCGAGGGACAGACCACTGCCAACGTGCCGACGATGAACGTCCAATCTTCGCTCCAGTCGCCCATCGAGAGGTCGATCGTCTGCTCGAGGTGCCGCGTCATCGTCTCGGTGCCGCGTTCGAAGACGAGCACCCGGCGAATCGCCCGGAGGTCTGCAAATGTGACGGCCCCATGCCCGTCGGTCGTCGTCTGGGGCACGAGTGCCTGTTCGAACCGATCCGCGGGGGCGGGCAAGACGCTCCAGCCGGCGCGGGGTTTGCCACCGATCACGAGACGGCCCCGGATCGATGCCAGGTAGTCCGCGACGTCGAGGTCGAGATCCGTGACCCCACCGGCTGCCACTTCAACGTTTCCGGCGAAAGGGGGCCTCTGGGGTTCGCTGGGCGCGTGGTCCGATGCGTGGTGGATGCCGCCAGGGCCAACGGTTCCTTGCTGAGTGATGGATCTTTCCATCGGCTCGACTCGCCACGATCCGGGAGTCAGGCCGTCGAGTCGGTAGGTCCCGTCCAGAGCGATGGGGGTCTTTCGAGGGAACGCGTCGCCACGCGTCGCGGTGATCACGAGGGACTCGCGCTCGACGTGCTCCGGCAGCGACACACGGCCTCGGATGCTCCCCGGCTCGAGCAGACTGATCTTCAGATCATGCGTCGGTCGTGTGGGGTCCAAGTCGATTGGCCCGAGATCACCCGGGGCGAGCCCATCCGCCTCCGCCCGCGCGATGTAGCGTCCCCGCTCTCCCAGCCGGATCTCGAATCGTCCTTGCCCGTCGCTCGTCGTCTCGAAGCACGAACGGTGAGAGTGACCGATCATGTGACCATCTTTCCAGACGACACAACTCCGGCACACTTCAGTGAAGACCCTCACGGAAGCATTCGGAACCGGTGATCCATTGGCCACGACAGTTCCGCCGAAGCTCGGCTCCGGCTCGAGAGCGACGCGCACCGCGTCGGGCAAGGCCGTGGGATCGAAAGGACCCAGGTCGGTCGTGTGGTACCCCTTCGCATTGACGTGAATGCCAAATAGCTGCCACGGAACCGGAAGGAGACCGGACTCCGCATCAGCCGTCGTTACGGCAAACCAGGGATAGCTGCTATGGGGACGTCGACGCAGGGGCATGTTGAGCCTCGAGATCGAGGACCGGCGCACGGCCTCTGCAGCGGCTTCGGCTGCGACCACCGGATCGAGCCCCGCCCCCTCGAAAGAGGCTCCGTGGGCGCCCAGAAGACTCACCTTGTCGGAACGAATTGCCGTGGCAGTCCAGCGCTCGAGCGGCTGGCCGGCGAGGTCGGTCACCTCGATGCGGAGCCTTTGCACCGGAGCCCCGAATCGGATCACGAGATCACCCGTGCCGGGCGTGATGCCGCGAATGAGCACCGGCGCGTGAGTCAGGCCCGGATCCCAGGCGACCACATCGATCGCTCCGGTATCCTGTGACACGATCTCGAATCGGCCTTCGGAGTCCGTCTGGATCTTGTTCGTCGACCAGGTCCCGCCGTGCGATCGCTCGATCCGTGCCATCCGAAAGCTTCGACCGTCCGGGTGCTGCACGACGCCGGTCGTGCTGAGGTCGTCCGCCTCTTCGGTTGGCGGCGTCGGTTCTGCAACGGGCGGCTCGACGACGGCGAGCTTCTCGAGCACTGGCTGGGCCGAGCTCATCGTTTCTGAGAACTGGGATCCCGATGACGAGCGTCCCCTCGGTCCATCCGCTGCATTAGGTCCCGACGTCGACGGCGACCACATCAACGCGACTCCGGCCAAAACGAGGGCTGTCACCGATCCGATCTTGAAGGGAGTGCTCACGATCAATGCTCCGAGTGAGTAGGAGGCGCCGGTCGCCGTGGCGGCGGCTGGTTGAGTTTCGAAGTGGATGCCGGCGAGTCCGGCCAGGCCGAGGAGCCGTCGCTCGCGATCGGGACGTTCGGCATTCAGGGCCACCCGCAGCTTCTCGGAGGCTCGGCGCAGCCGCGTCTTCACGGTCTCGACGGGTACGCCGAGGCGTCGAGCAATGTGGCGGGGCGGCAGGTCCTCGAAGAAGCGGAGGAGGACGGCGGATCGGTAGGGCTCCTCGAGGGCGAGGACCGCTTCGACGACGCGGCGCCGGAGCGCCTCGCGCTCGAGGATCTGCTCCGTCGATGGCACGGACTCGGGACGTGCGGCGCGCGCCTCGCGCTGGTGACGTCGGGCATCGCTGCGCCGCTGCTCGAAGGCGAAGTTGCGAACGATGCGGGCGAGCCAAGCGCGGGCACGAGATGGATCCCGCGGTGAGGCTTGGAGCGCAACGACCCAGGCCTCCTGTGTGACGTCTTCGGCCCGCGCTTCGTCGTGAAGCAAGTGTCGCGCGAGATTGCGCACGAACTGTGCGTGCTCCAGCAGCAATCTCGAGCTCGAGAATTCACTCATGAGAGGTCTCCGCTTGGTGACTCCACGAGCAAGATGGCGAGTGGCGAGAATCGGGTTCAGGGTTTCTCGAGCTCGACCGGCGGCGAAAGTAGCCCGCGCCTCTGAGGAGGGGGCGCTCGAGGCGACGGGAAAACGACGTCACCTGAGTGCATGATTCGGCCCTGGCTTCGCCCGGTCGGACTCACTCGTAGGTCGTCAGCTCGACTCCGTGGACGGTGCGGTCTGTGACCTCTACCAACGTGGGCTCCGTTTCGAGGCACTGGAGGACGTTCAACTCCCAGGTGCCCTTGTAGAGTGGGGCGAGCACGAATCGACCGTTGGCGTCGGTGGTGGCATCGCGCGTCACGACACCATCCGGCTGGAGCTTGGCCTCGACGGCGATGCTTGCACGAGGCTTGCCCATCCGATCGACGACGATCCCCTCGATGCTTCTCGCCGGGACGAGTTGCAGGCGGATCCCGTCGTGCCAGGCGTCGGGCAGGACGTCGAGGGAGTGCCGCCCTATCAGCTCCCAGTCTCTGGTGTGGGCGAGGATGTGGGTCTCTCCGGCAGGCACTTTCTCGAACGTGAACCGGGCCTCCCGTCGGGAGAGGAACTGCTCACGCCTCTGACCCTCCGACGGCTGCACGGCGACGATCACCGGTTCGTCCGTGCCGATGACCTCTCCCGCGATGCCCGATCGCGGCACGATCTCGAGATCACAGGGGACGAGCTGCTGCCAGGGAACGGTGACGCCGGCGTGACCGGCGCCGTAGCTCGGTGCCTCGATCTCGACACCATATCGACCGCCGATCACATCCACGAACCGGTAGGTCCCGACCGCCGAGGTGGTGGTCTCATAGACTCTCTTGGGCTCGACGTTCCGCCGGATCGTCACCCGAGCACCCGGGATCGGGACACCGATGCGCGACGTCACCGTTCCCGTGACCTCGCCATATCGGATCTGAAAGGCGAGGTCGTCGGGCGTCTTCCCGCTCTCGAGCACGACCTCGATCGGAGCTACCTCCATCTCCTCGCGTTCCCACCCGAGATCGACGCGATAGGTGCCGGCCTCGAGTCCCACGATGGAGAACCGCCCGTCGGCCTTCGTTCGAGCTCGAGCGACGATCTTCTCTCCTCGGTGTGCATGGACGATCACGTCCGGAGCCGGCGCGTCGCTCGTCGTCTTCACGGCTCCTGCGATCGTCGCACCGCGCTCGACGACCAGGGTGAGATCCTTCGTTCCGGCGAGGACGTCCTGTCGGAGGCTCTCCGCGAGCGGGACCAGATCCTTGCCGCTCGCCCTCACGCGATAGAGGGCTCCCGGCTCGAGGCCCAGCAGCTGGAAAGAGCCGTCGGCGTTTACTTGGACCGTCTCGATCTTGATGAGCCGCCAGGTCCACGGGAGCCGCCAATCTCGTCCGGTCCATACTTCGGCGACGAGCTGCTCCGGTCGGATGGGTTCCCCTTCAACGTCCAGGACTCGGCCGCTGATCGAGGCGGCCGGCTGCAGCGGTACGACGGCGTCATACCGGGTCTCGCCCGTGTACGAGATCGACAGGCGGGCCAGTCGCAGCAGGTTCGTGGTCACGGCCTGAACCTCGACCGTAGAATCGCTGGGTTGGACCCCGAGGAACCGGAATTGCCCATGCTCGTCGGCCGTGGTTTTGAGACCCTGATCGGGGATCGTGAGCCGGATCTCATCGGTGCTGCGTTGAGTCACTGTGCCCGAGAGCAGATGCAGGGGTCTCAGGCGGAACGACATCGTATCGTCGTGATCGAACGTCATCGGAGGGAGCGTGCTCGCCATCTCGTGACGACGGGCGGCCGCCGTGAACTGATACTCACAGCCCGGACGCAGGGTCAGGCGGTAGGAGCCATCGGGCAGAGTGGAAGCCTCGCGCCTGCGGAAGGGGTCGGAGCCGGGCTGGGTGGGAGAGACTGCTGTCGCGATCACGGTCGCTTTGCCCATCACGTCCCCGAGCTCGTTGATCACGAAGCCTTGGACGTGGCAGCACGGCTCGAGGAGGAGGTCGAGCCCATTGCGCGACTCGCCCGGAGAGAGTGAGAAGATCCTGGGTCCGCGGAGGGCGTGCGATTGCGCGACGGCGTCAATCGCGTATCGCCCTGGTGGCAACGAGCGGTATCGGAAGAAGCCTCCGACGAGAGTGGTCGGCTCCTCCCGCTCGCCGATCGGCTGGTCGGCTTCATCGAGACGCCAAACGAAGACCTGTGGCTCTTGGAGCGGCACGTCCTCACTCAGGAGCCGCCCGCAGATGGCGGCGCGTCGATGCTCGGGGAGCGCCTCCGCGGCTCGCCGAAGCTCGGAGCGAGGCGCCTGGCCTTTCGGGCGCAGCTGGGCGAGGTTCGTCGGATCGTCGGAGCTCGAGAGCTCTGTTTCGATCAGGAGCGGCTCGGCCACTTCCGCCGTCGGAGCGGGCGTGCCGTCGGTCAAGAGGAGAGCGAAAGCTCCACTCAAGAGCACCAAGCCCAGCGTGATGAGGAGGACGAGAACCGAGAGGTCAGTGCCGCGCATTCCATTCTCCCGAGGCAGGTCAGCGAGGTCTCACCTCCACGCTATCACCGTGCAGCCTCTGCGTCGAACCGGCTTCATGCACGCGGTTCCTTTTGCTGGGTGACGGGCGCGCTGGGCCGCTTGGTACACTCTCGCCGGGCGGTTCTCTCATCACGGAGTCAGGCGATGCAGTCTCGACCTTGGTTGGCACCTCTCGGAGCACTCCTCCTCATGACGTCTCCCGCGACGGCGCAAGGTACTCGCTTCATGATCTCGTTTCCCGAAGCGCGTTCGGCCAAGCCGCTCGATGGGCGGCTCTTGCTGATGCTCTCGAAGAACGACGCGCAGGAGCCTCGCCTCCAGATCGGCGACGCGATTTCGACGCAGCAGATCTTTGGGGTGAATGTCGAGGGCTGGAAGCCGGGCGAGAAGATCACGCTCGACGCCGAGGCCTTGGGGTACCCGCTTCCGAGCCTGAAGGACGTGCCGCCGGGGCGTTACCACGTGCAGGCGCTGCTCAACCGCTACGAGACGTTCGAGCGGAGTGACGGGCATGTCGTCAAGCTGCCCATGGATCGTGGGGAAGGACAGCACTGGAACACCAAGCCGGGCAACCTCCACAGCTCGCCCGGTCAAGTCGAGATCGGAGCGCGCCAGCAGTATATCGTCGACGTCGTCCTCGATCAGGAGATCCCGCCCATCGAGCCGCCGGCCGACACGAAGTACATCAAGCACGTGAAGATCACCAGCGATCGGCTGTCGAAGTTCTGGGGGAGGCCGATGGAGCTCGGGGCGGTGGTGCTTCTGCCGGAAGGCTTCGACGAGCATCCCGAAGCGCGCTACCCGCTGATCGTCAACCACGGTCACTTCCCGCGCACCTTTGGAGGCTTCCGCGAGACGCCGCCCGATCCCGACCTCGAGCCCGAGTTCAGCGAGCGGTTTCAGGTCGAGGGATACAACCTCATCCAGCAGCAGGCCGCCTACGACTTCTACCGCACCTGGACCGGGCCTGACTTCCCGCGCATGGTGATCATCGAGGTCCAGCACGCCAACCCGTTTTACGACGACTCATACGCCGTCAACTCCGAGAACCTCGGCCCGTACGGCGACGCAATCATGTTCGAGCTCCTCCCTTTCGTCGAGGAGCAGTTCCGCTGCCTCGGGGAAGGCTGGGCGCGTTTCACCTACGGCGGATCGACCGGGGGTTGGGAGGCCCTCGCCGTTCAGGTGCTGTATCCCGACGAGTTCAACGGCTGCTTTGCGGCTTGCCCCGACCCGATCGACTTCCGGGCCTACACCGTCGTCGACATCTATTCGGACGAGAACGCCTACTACGACATCGGCGACTGGAAGCGTGTGCCGCGTCCGGGGCATCGCGATCATCGCGGCCATCTGCAAGCGACGCTCGAGCAAATGAATCACAAGGAGCTCGTGCTCGGAACGCAATCTCGCTCGGGCGATCAGTGGGACATCTGGGAGGCCGTCTACAGCCCGGTTGGCGAGGACGGCTATCCGAAGCGGATCTGGGACAAGCTGACGGGCAAGATCGACCGCTCCGTCGCCGAGCACTGGCGAGAGAACTACGATCTTCGGTACATCCTCGAGCGCGATTGGAAGACTCTGGGGCCGCGGCTGGTCGGGAAGATTCATCTCTACTGCGGTGAGATGGACAACTACTACCTCAACAACGCCGTGCACCTGATGGAGGACTTCCTCGAGAGCACCGAGGAGCCCTACTACGACGGAGTCGTCGACTACGAGTGCCGCGCCGAGCACTGCTGGAACGGAGACCACGACCGACCGAACGCACTCTCGCGTCTGCGCTACCACGTGATGTATGTCGACCGCATCCTCGAACGCATGACCCAGACCGCGCCCGAGGACGCCGACCTCACGAGCTGGCGCTATTGACGGCGGACATGTCGGACTCCAAGGCCATCGGCTCCGACACGCGAGCGCTACCGCGATTTCGGGGATCCGAGTCCTTCTTGGTGGACACCTTCCAAGAGCTCCCGGGGCCGGTTATCCGAGCTCGGAGAGCTCGGCGGTGCTGTTGCCGATGTGGTCGACGGGCGTGTTCATGCGAGTCAGGAGCGCGCGGTGGAGGTTGCAGAATGGCGAGTTCTTCGGATAGACGACGTGGCGGCCGGGAGAGAGCGTGCCTCCGGCGCGGCCGCCGAGCAGAATCGGGAGGTCGCGTGGCGAGTGACTGTTGCCGTCGCGAAGGCCGGAGCCGAAGAGCACCATCGATTGGTCGAGGACGGAGCCTTCCCCTTCGGGCATCGCTTTCAGGCGCTGGAGAAGCTGAGCGAAGCGCTCGACGTGCCACTGGGCGATGCGCGTGTACTCGGCCAGCTTGGTCTTGTCGTTCTGGTGATGCGAGTTCTCGTGGTGACCATTCGTGACACCCTCGAGGAAGGCGAAGCTCTTGTTGCTGACCGCGTTCCCGAACATCAACGTCGCAACGCGTGTGGCGTCGGCCCAGAGCGCCAAAGCCAGGATGTCGAGCATGAGCTCGGCGTGCTCGGCCGTCTCCAATCGTCGGTCTGATGGCAACGCGGCGAGGCGTTGGGCGAGGGCTTCACGCGAGGCGAAGCGCTCCTCGTCTCGCACTCGCTCACGTCCCTGCTCCTCGGCCGCTTCGAGCCGGCGCTCGATCGAGCGGACCGAATCGAGGTACTCGGTGAGCTTCTCGTCATCGGCGCGACCGAGGCGGCGGCGCAGGGCTTCGGCATCGGCGCGCGCCAGATCGAGGACGCTCGCGTCCTCGACGCTCCGGCTCGGGTCCTGGGCGGATGAGCGGAAGAGCCGATCGAAAGCGCGTCGCGGATCGATCTCCCGCGTCAGCGGAGTCCGAGGCGTGCTCCAGGAGATATGGGAGCCGTACAGGCGCGTGTAGCCGACATTGGCGTCGACACCACTCGTCACGCGTTCCAGCGACAGCTCGAGTGATGGCAGGCGCGTGTGATGGCCGATGCGGTGGGCAGCGATCTGATCCATCGAGACGCCATTGCTGCCGATGTCGCCGCCGGTGGTCTTGGTGATGGTCGTTCCCGTGAGCCAACCGGCCGTCTTCACGTAGTGCCCGTCACCGGTGTTGGTGGCTGCGTTCCAGAGGTTCGTGAGGACCAAGACCTCGTCACGAACGGGGGCCAGGGGCTGCAGCGTCTCGCTCAGCGTATATCCCGGACCCTCGTTCGGCGGCGTCCAGGTGTGCGGATTGACGCCATTGGGCATGAACAGGCACACGAGGCGACGCGGAACCGTGACTTCGAAACCGGGGCGCGCTCCGACGGCTCCGAGCACCGGTCGCATGATCTCGAGCAGCGGCAGCCCGAGGGACACACCGAGACCACGGAGGACGGTACGGCGCGTGATGGTGCGGGAAGGTCTCGTCATGGTTCTCGCCTCTCGGGGTCGTTCGCAGCACAGTATTTCATGCCGAGACTCCGTCGGCAACGACCGCTCACTGCGGCGAGCTCGTCAAGAACTGCCGCGCGATCTCCCGCACCAACGTCGGTCCGCGGTGACCTTCGCGGGTCACGGTGGCGGCGATGCGGCGCACGGCCGGCTCGTCGGCGGGCGTCAAACTGCGGCCGAGTGCGTAGCCGAGCAAGCGTCGCACGAGCGTTCGTAGGAAGCGGTCTCGCCGCTCGAGCAGCAAGGCCTTCAGCGCGATCGGGCCTTCGAACGACTCTCCGGTCACGAGCTCACCGGTCGCGTCGACGGACTGACCTCCGATGTCCGTGCGCCAGCGACCGATCGGATCGAAGTTCTCGAGCCCGAATCCGATCGGGTCCATGCGCTGATGGCACGACGCGCACTGCGGCTTTGCGCGATGGGCCTCGAGGCGCTGGCGAAACGTCTGCCCTTCGGCCGGGCGGTCGTCCTCGGACAGGCTTTTGGTGTTCGCGGGCGGAGGCGGCGCCGGGGAGCCGAGAATCTTGTCGAGCACCCATTGACCGCGCAGCACGGGGCTAGTGCGTCGAGAGTACGACGTGACGGTCTGCACGGCGGCCAGGCCGAGGAGGCCACCTCGACGGCGATCGGGCAACGGAACGCGTCGGAATGCCGGGCCTTCGACGCCGGCGATACCATAGTGCTGGGCGAGCTCTTCGTTCAGGAACGTGCTTTCTCCATCGAGCAGGTCGAGCAAGTTCCCTTCGCCACCAAGGATCGCATGGAAGACCTCGACCGCTTCCTCGATCATGGCCTCACGGAGATCCACCGAGTAGCTCGGGAAGAGTCGCCGGTTGGGCTGGACGGTCGTGCGCAAAGACTCGAGGCCGAGCCATTGCACGACGAAGTCCTCGGCGGCATCGCGGAATCTGGCGTCTCTCAGCATCCGGTCGATCTGAGCCTCGAGCACGATCGGCTGTCGAAGAACGCTGCGCTTCGCCAGCGCGAGCAGCTCGGTGTCGGGCATCGAGGACCAAAGGAAGTACGAGAGGCGGCTGGCGAGCTCGAAGTCGTCACGAGCGCCGCGCACATGCTCGATGCGGAAGAGAAAGCTCGGCGAGACGAGCACCGCGCGGGCGGCCAGCTCGAGGGACTCGGTTGGGGAGCGTTGCGCCCAGCGTGCTCGGCTGTACAGCGCGGCGAGTCGATCGAGCGTTTCCTCTTCGAGCGGGCGGCGAGTGGCGCGCCGCGCGAAGTCGGAGAGCATCGAGCGCGCGCGTTCGAGCTCGGTGGTGCCGCTCGCTCGAGCGAGGCCCATGCCCAGCGACGAGGCCTTCACGCAGGCCGCGGCGGCCTCGAGGTATCGCTCCATCAGCAACGGCGGCAAGAAGAGAGAGTCGGCGTGATTGTCGAAGCCCTCGCCGCCGGATCCATCGGCCGGGAACGAGATCTCGTCGGGCAGCTCGACACCGAGCAGGTCACGGATCGTGTTCGCGTACTCGCGCTGGCTCAGACGCCGCAAGACGAGCCGGTCCGGCTCCGCGGCGCGAGCCGCGACCAGCGTCGACTCGATGGCCGACAGCAGGGCCGATCGCTCGAGCTCGGAGGGCTGAGGACGACGCGGTGGCGGCATGCGCTCGTCCTCGACGACCTGCGCCACTCGAACCAAGAGCGCGAGGTCGGGGCCACCCGACTCGAGCAGCGGCTCGAGATCGACGCCGCCCTTCGGTCGGCCACCGCCGTGGCATCCCAGGCAGTAGGACTCGACCACGGCCTGCATGTCATCGCGCGGACTCGCGGTCAGCGAGCTGGCGAGGAGAGTCGTCAGCACCAAGGTCTGGAACATGCCGCAAGTCTAGCAGGGATTGCACGACGCCCGCGAGCTAGGCGACACCGAGAAGCCGGGGCGTTCGGGGAGAGGGGACTTGGCGTGAGGTCGGACGCGTGGCTCAATCCAGCGCGCGCAAGATGGCATCGAGCTCGGCGGGGACGGAGATCGGGGCATTTCGGTGTGCCGCTTCGATGTCTTCGAGCTCGCCGCGGTGGTAGCGGACGACGATCTCGGGATCCTTCAAGACGTGCCCGGTCAGGATGCCGCACACGTCGGCGTCGGACGCGATCACTCCGGCCGTGGCCAACTTGCGGAGGCCGGCGACCGTCGCGCACGAAGCGGGCTCGGCACCGATGCCGACCGCGTCGACGATCGCCTTGGCATCGAGGATCTCCTCATCGGTGACCTGCTCGACGACGCCCTGAGTGGCCTTCAAGCCACGGAGACACTTGCGCCACGAGACGGGCGCGCCGATCTGAATGGCGGTCGCGAGCGTCGAGGCGCCGAGTCGCGGCTCGACAACGTCGCGTCCGGCCTGGGTGGCTCGATAAAGAGGGTCCAGGCCTCCTGGCTTCGATACCACGGCTGGTTGGCGAGCTGGAGCACTCGGAGGCCGCGCTCGAGGTAGAGGACGCGATCGAGCCGGTAGAAAGGCGTGGGCAGGCTCGGCGCCGGAAAGAGCTCCTGACCATCGCCTTCGGAAAGCGGTTCGATGGAGGTGGCGCGGGCTCGTTGGTGGACGGTCCACTATCGGGAATGCGAATCCTCGGTGCGTCGTGCGCTCTCGGATCTGTTGCGGCATCGGTCGCACGAAGATCGACGCGTGCTGGAGGCCTGGGAGGCGCTGGCTCAGGTCCAGCTTCGAAAGGACACGATCGCCGATCGAATCCTCGCCTCCGGGGCACCCGGCGTCTTTTGGTCCAAGGCCTACCAGGGTTGGATCGAGACGATGGGACATGAGAGCTTCGAGGTCGGCCGAAGCCTGTGCGTGGCTTCGATTCTTTCGGCCTTGCGTCACGGCTATCGGCACGAGGTCCTTGGGGATGGCTTGGAGACGGTGACGAAATGGCTGGGACCTGAGCATCCGGCCCTCGCCACCGAGGCTCTCCGGCGCCCGGGAACCTCCGCAACGCCTTCGGCAGTCCGCATCGTCCGCGATGACGACGGACAAGCCGAGACCTTCGTGCAGCTCGACTTCGAGGACGATCTGCTCGAGAAGGTCCTCGATTTGAACGAGCCTCCGAGCCGCTTTCAGCGGGCCGTCGTCTGGATCTTCGCGCTCCCCGAGAGCCACGCTTGGCGAGAAGACGATCCCGACGCGCGCATGGCGATTCGCGTGAATGGAGACCCGAATCAGGAGATCGTCTTTCATGTCGAGCGCGACCTGGCTGGCCTCGTCGAGATCTTCCCGTGGGTGCCATTCGAGGTCCCCCTCGAATGGCTCATCGAAGGCGAGAATCTGTTCCTCCTTCATGAGCTGCCGGAGCCGGATTGGAAGGAAGCCGGGCGAGCCCCTTGGACCTACAACAATCTCACGATTGGCATCGACCAGGATACCGACGCGGATCGGAGCTGGTGGCTTGGTGCCGCGGAAGCCTGCTGCCGGGATCAAGAGGTCGCACTTCAGCAAGCGCCGAAGCCCTTCGACGTCGACTCGATTCTCGTCAACGCCCATCGGGCTATCGGCCGCCGCGAATGCCAAGGCGAGCTGATGATCTTCCTCGAGCTCGAAGAGCACTGAGTTCCGCCCGCCACCGGCGTCTCGCCGACTCGAGGCCACCGCTCGAATGCCAACCTGGGACCGCGGGCGTCTCGCCCGCATTGCTTGCCTACCATCTCGCTCTCGTCGATGTCGGGCAATCATTCAACGGTGCGGCGGAGATGAATGTGGGGACTCAGTCGAGTTGACGAATGCCGAGCGAGGCTCCGCCGCAGGCCGGGACTCAGTCCAGAGGCGAGCAGGTGCGCTCTCCTTCCTCGACGACTTGGAGGTTCCACTCGAGGATCACGCGCGCGGACTTGGCCTCGATGCCGTCGATGTAGAGGTCCAGCTTCGACGTGAGTATGACGAAGTTGGAGGTGCTGAAATCCTCCCAGGCCTCGGGCGGCAAAAAGGGGTAGAGCTCCTGAAAGCGGCGCTTGATGTCGGAGGCGCAGATGCTGTAACGGCGCGTCACGGCGCCCGGCCCGGCGAAGCCTTCGCAGTCGGTGTCTTGCGGACCGCGACCGTCCTCGTTGTTCTCGAAGCACTCGATCAGGCCGATCCCGGCCACCGAGGAGACGAAGGCGAAGTCGGTCTCGAGGCGAGAGGTGCGCTCTCCTTCGTCTACGGTGCCGCGCGGAAACTCCGAGACGATGAGGTCGAGGTCGATCAGAAGTGATTGGCCTTCGTGAATCGTGATCGGGAGGAAGACCAGGCCCGCGTCCACCCGAGCCCCCGCCTCGCCGAGGCACCTCTCGCTCTGATCGAGCGCCTCTTGCTCCTCGGGAGTAGGAGGGCGAATGGGCTCGACCGTGCGATCGAGATCCATTCGGTAGACGATTCGCCCCGTCTCCGCTCCCGTGTCGAGGCCCTCGAGCGTCCAGCTGCCTCGATCGCGGACGATCTCGATCGGGTCGGTCTCCCAGAGTCGCGCGCACTCCGTCTCCGCGAGGCGGGGAGCGTCGCCGTCGGTGAAGTGCCCTTCGGGCAACAAGGTCACGCCGTCGGGCGGCGTGAAGTCGTAGGGCAAGAAGATCCCACTGAAGAGATCCTGACCGAGCGCACTCGCCGAAACGGAAGCCTGCCAGAGGGACACGGCTCGTCGCGCGATCGCCGCCGCCACGCCTTCGTGGTCACCGATGTCGCCGCGATAGACCACCGTGGCCGGGTAACCGGCCGTCGCCGCGCCCTCACGTCGATAGAAGGCCTTGACCGTGACCGAGTCGCCCGGTGCGAGGAAGCTCTGCCGAATCGGCTTGACGAGCTCGAGCGGTTGGCGCTGATGGTCGAGGTCCTGGTAGAGCGTGAGCTCGGAGAGGTCCATGAGCGTGAAGGGTGCCAGCTCGATGCCGGGCGCCACCTCGGTGATGTTCTCGATCTCGAAGGTGACGATGTCGAGATTCGATTGCCCGCGTTCGACCTCGGTCACCTTGGCGGCGAGGCGAGCGCGGAAGAAGGCGTCGAGCACGGCGGCCGACTGGGTCACGGCCGGCGGGAAGAGGCGCTCGCCGTTGCTCTGCATGACACGATCGTCGCGGATGGTGAAGAGAGGCACGGGCTGGAAGTCGATGTCCGGTGTGGGCGGAGGCACGAAGTAGAACTCGTTCGGCTCCGGGAGTATCGGGAATCGCGTCCGGGCCATCGAGAGGCCGCGCGCGGCGCTCGAGTCGTTGACGATGTACAGGTCGGACGCCGTGGGCCAGATCACGGGTGGCGGGTACTCGGCCAGGCGGGGCGCGCCCGTTTGCCAGTCGATCGTATCGTCGCTGAAGAAGTTCACGGACGTGAAGTGGGTGAGCTCCCGGAAGATGCGTTGGGCGGAGCGGCCGTCGCCGGCCGGCAAGGCGGCTCGAGCGGCGATCGACTCGACCAGCGGTCGACGATCGTGGAAGTAGGACTCGATATAGGCCGCGTTGCCGGGCGGGTGGGCATCGTCTCTCACGTGGCTCGGTTGCGTGAAGTCCTGCACGAGATGGATGACGTGCCCCAGGTCGTAGAACGCCTTGGCGAGGTGAGCCGTACGCTGGTCGCGATCGGCGGCCGTGAGACCGAGGTGCATTTGCTCGAGAGCGTCGTCCCAGCCGTGCAAGTTGCGGTCGTTTCCGTTCCCGAACACCCAGCTCACGGCGTCCGTTCGAAACTCCGGCAAGCAGAGCTTCGAGGTCAGCCGATGGCCGGTCGTCCGAGAGGTCGGTCGGTAGAAATGATTGCAGAATCGGAGGCGCACGAACGGCGGCATCCAGGATCCACTCCAGCTGTCCTCGGTGATGCTGCCGGCGCGAATCAGGCCTTCCGGCGTCCACGGAAAGCCGATCTCGTTTCCGTAGGAGCCCTCCTCGACGTGGCCGCCCATCTCGGCTCGGATGAGCTGCTGTAAGGTCAGAACGCGACCATGACCGACGAGCCGGCCGAAGTGCGGCGAGGATAGATCGTCGATCTCGAGGTCGTCGATGAAGTGCTGCATGCGGAGCGACCGCTGCGCCGCGACATCGGACAATCGGTGATGCACGGTGACCTCGTGCGGGCTGCCGGCACCGAGCAGGGTGAGGGACAGCACGGCTGTCCCGATTCGAAGGGATCTCATCGCTCGACTCCTCAAAAGGCCTGAATGAACCAGAGCCCGCGAGCTCCCTCGCGGCACAGCGTGACCGAGCGACCACCGGCGGCGCCGGCCACCGTCAGATCGAAGAACGCGCAGTCGGCGGACGTCTCGCGCCACACCACATCCCCGAACGTCCCGAAGATCGCGTCGACCTCCTCGGGCGTGAGATCCTCCACCGCCGCGCGAAAGGCCGGACGAAGATCAACGGCCAAGAGCTCGCTGGCGGCGTCGAGGTCCGAGCTACGAGCTCGATTCAGGAAGCGTTGCCACACCACCGACGGTTGAAGCTCCGGCGCGTCGCTGGGCAGAAGGATCGACTTCAATCGCGCGGGTCCCCGCTCGAGGACGATCAGCCGTGAGCCTTCGGGGTCGGCGAGCGAGACGCCCGCCACGACGTCGGTCAGCCCGAGGCCTGTGAGTCGCGCGTGACGCTCCCCGGTGTAGCCGACCAGCTCGAGTGAGCCGGCGCGGGACACGACGAGTCGATGTCGGGTTGCATCGTCGAAGACATCGCGTGCGGACTCGATCGACTCCCAGAACTCGACGGATGTCAGCCCGCCATCGATGAGGCGAAGGCGACCCTGGCCATCGAGGACGAAGATCAGGTTGCCGTTGCCCGAGAGCCTTCGAATGCGGAAGGGAACGCGCTGCTCGGCGAGAAAGCCCCCTCGGCCGTCGAAAAGAACGAGGCGATTCGGCTCCGCGTCTGCCACCAGGAGTCGCCCGTCGGTGAGGGCGAGCACGGCGCTGGGAGCGACCAACGAGGCACGCTCGTCTCCGGAGTCGCCGAGGATTCCGTCGACGCCGAACGCGGAGTCCGTCTGCCCATCGGGATGCCGCTTGTGGACCTCTCCCGAGAGAGTCGAGAGCAAGAAGAGATCGCCGGCTCCGTCGACGCTGAGACCGTCGACGGAGAAACCGGCCTCGAACGACGATATCTCGTCGAGCGCGGCGGTTCGAAGCTGCAGCCGGCCGGCCTGGGTCGCTGTCCAAAACGTGCGCGCGTCCGGTGCCGAGGCCAGCGCGACGCCGTCTTCGAATGAGGCGCGAGCCACGACCTCGGGCTTCGCGCCGATCGTCACCCGGCTCGCCGGGGAGCTGCGCGGCGTCGAGAAGTGATGGCCACTGGCCGTGAGCACGACCGCCCAAACGGACGTGCGCCCGGCCAGCGCGTATCGATGCGTCGCCGAGTCACCGTCGACCGAGAGATCGAGGACGCCATCTCCGTCGAAGTCCACCCAAGTGCGCACGATCGTGAAGGGGCTGATCACGCGCGCCGTGACGCTCTCGTCAATCGCGGCCGTGTGGGTCGAGAGCTCCAGTCGCGCCGGATCGACGTCCCCGGAGCGCTCGATCGTTCGCACGCGACTGACCAGCGGTTGATCGTCGGCGTCCCACTCGTCGATCGAGAGCAGATTCTCACCCGGGATCAACGGAATGCCGGGCGCGACGAAGGAGCCGTCCGGCTGGAGGAAGCCGGGAAAGCCGGATACGGTCACTTGGCGGGTCTCAGGCGAGGCGGTGCCGGTCAATGTGACGCGCGAGGCTGCAACGGGCGAGTCGGATCGGGGATCGGTTCCGACGCCGGATCCTCCGCCGCCGCCTCCGCCGCCACCCTGGCAGCCGATCAAGAACACGAGAAGCACGAGCAGTGATCGGGGATGCATGGCAAGTCCTCCTCCGACTCGAGTCACCCAGGGTGAGCAGCGCGCAAGCGCCGCCCTTCGGATTCAGGGAGCGGCGACGGCTCGTTTCGTGTGGAGGAAAGTTCGGCGCGGGAGTGGATTTCGCGCGCGGTGATCCGAGTGCCTGTAACGGCCACCCGATCGAGTTCCGGGGAGAATCTTGTAGCGGGCGCTCGGACTCGGTACCACCGGGGTCGCGGAGGCGCTCACACCCTGGCCGTCCGTGGAGGCTCGCATGGACCCGGTCACTCAACGTCAATCCCTGCACCAGGTCGGAGCCGGCGGGCTCGCCGCCGGACTCTTGGCATTCCCGGGCACGCAGGCGCTGGCCGCGGCACCCGCTCGGGGTCGAACCGACCGAGAACTGTGCTGATGACACCGACTTCACCCGAAGCTGACTGAGCGGCGATCTCGTGAAGTGAGGTCGCGAAGAGCGTCCAAGAAGAGGAGTGCGTCCGCGGAGCGGACAGCGTTTGGCCCACGAACCAACGAGATCCGAATGGTTCCGCGGAGCTGACGCGGAGAAGAGGAGTGATGCACGCGATGCGCGGAGTGCGTCCGCGGAGCGGGTGAACGAGGTGCCAACTCAAGCCTTCGCACTCAGGTGTCGTCTGCTCGAAGTTGCTTAAGGCTCGAGTACGGCCAGTCCCGCGGGTGCTCCACGTGGCCATGCTTGACCGGGTTCCAGTGGATGTACTCGCAATGTGTCCAAAGCGATTCTTCGTCCCTAACCAAGGTGTCCCAGTACTGCCACCAGACCTTCCCTTTCGGCCCGCCATGGTCGCGGCGGAGCAAGAATGCGGACCGAGAGTGGATCCACTTCTCGATCCGAGAGAGATCCTCTCCTCGACGGCCCCTCGCCAAGAAATGGTAGTGGTCCGGTAGGATGACCCACGCCAACGGTTCCCAGCCATACCGATCGAGTCCTTCGAGGACGCAGTCCTGGAGCATGGTCAGCGCCTCCCGGCTCGAGAAGAGTGGGCGCTTCTGATAGGTCGCGGAGCTGACGAATTGAACGGCGCCATCGACGAAGAGATGAGGCGGCGCGTGAGGGCGAAATCGGTCTGTCGGTTCTGGTATGAGCGATCTCCTTCCGAGTGATGTTCCTGGTCACTCAGTCGTCGAGGGCTCGGTGTGGTTACACGGCTTTTGAAGGAATCTCGGCGCCAGCTCCGCGGCTTTCTTGCGTTGGTGTGATTGCTGGGTCCTGGTGAGCCGCTGCGCGGGCGCACTCCGTCGCGGGATTCGTCGCCAGCTTGGTGTCGGCGCCAGCTCCGCGGCTTTCTTGCGCTGGTGTGATTGCTGGGTCCTGGTGAGCCGCTGCGCGGGCGCACTCCGTCGCGGGATTCGTCGCCAGCTTCCCGCTTACTTCGGTTGAAAGTGCTGGAGAAACAGGCGGCGCACTTCGGTGACGCACGACTCCCCGCTCGGTGAGCAGGTCTCGCAGCGCGCTTCATGGCTCTCGGCCTTCTCGAGCAGCTCCCGGATGCGCTCTCGAGAGCCGGCTTCGGCATTGGTGCGGATCTCTTCCGCGCTTACGCCGAAGCAGGGACAGATGGGTGCTTCGGGATCTTTGGGATACGCCGAGGTTCGAAGCGCGGACGCGGGCACGGCCGTTCCCCAGTCGTCGAAGTAAGCGACCAGGCAGCCGGGCGACGAGCAGTAGTAGGCCTTGTCGGCGAGGGTGGCGATCTGGTCTTCCGAGAGCTGGGACTCCAGCGTTTTCCGCGTAACGCGTTGGCCGAGGCTGTCGCAGCCGTTCGGGGTGGGGCAGCGCGGCTCGGCCGGCTCGGGCTCGCTGACAAAGGCCTTGTTCATGCTCTGGCTCCGGTCCTTGGGTCGTCGCGGCTCCCAGCATACTCGACGCGAGTTCGCGCGCACCCGAGCTGACAACGATCTTTCGAGGCCGTAGGATGGCGGCCGTGCCTCGAGCCCGAGCCGACCCTCAATGAGCCGACGATCATGGAGCTACGCCAGATCCAGCACTATCGCATCGAAAGGGTGCTCGGCCGAGGGGGGCAGGCGACGGTCTATCTGGCGACCGACACGCGCTTGGGCCGCTCGGTGGCGTTGAAGATCCTCGAGCATCGTGGGCCCGACTTCGAGAAGCTGCTGGCTCGCTTTCGCCGGGAGGCGGAGGCGACCTCGCGGCTCAATCACCCGGGCATCTGTGCCATTCTCGACCGCGGCGTCGACGGCGATCATGCCTACATCGCCATGCGTTACGTCGAAGGCGAGACGCTCGCCGAGCGCCTCGCTCGGCCGGCCGAGGTCGAGGCGAGCGACCGATCTCCGCAGCCGAGCGATCGCACCGCCATCCTCGACATCCTGCGCGTGATCGAGAAGACCGCCCGGGCGCTCCACACGGCTCACGAGGCCGGCATCATTCACCGCGACATCAAGCCCGGCAACCTCCTGCTGACACCGGAAGGCGATCCCGTGCTCCTCGACTTCGGCCTGGCTGCGCAAGAGGACAGCGATCACGCACTGACCCGAACCGGCGACCTCTTCGGCACCCCGGCGTACATGGCGCCCGAGCAGCTTCGTGGCTCGCTCTCCGATCGTCGCAGTGACGTCTATGCACTCGGCGCGACCTTGTACGAGTGGCTCACTCATGGCCCACCTTTGTCCGCTGCCACGCGCGAGCGCCTCTACCAGGCCATCCTTCATGAGCCCGTACCGCGAAGAGCCGAGGTGAGAGAGTGGTCTTCGTGAGTCTTTGTCTTCGCCCACGTTTTCTCAGAGACGCGAACGGAGTTCGTCACTGGGTCTCAGTCGCGACGTCTCCCAAGGTCGGGCCGAGGATCGAGCGAAGAGCCGAGGTGAGAGAGTGGTCTTCGTCAGTCAGCGTGCTTCACCGACAAGAGTGTCCAGGTCGAGTCGCCGCGGCGTACCGTCCGCTCGGATTCGGTCGCCTGGCCAAAGAGGTCTTGAATCAACCTCTGAAGATCGTCGGCGCCGAGGTCCGCGGTCGAGGTGTCGATCGCCTTCTTCTTCTTGACGCCGCGCGTCAAGATGTCGCGTGAAGAGGCGCTGAGCTGATTGAACTGTCCGCTCCCGATGTTGGGGAGCTCGCGCAGCAAGTCCTCGGCATCGGGATCTTGCCCCGGAGACGTCACCAGAACGAAGTAGTCGCGTCCTTCTGGCACCGTGAACATCTCCCAGCCTTGCTGAGTGCCAGCTGAAAACCCGGGCAGCCGGACGTTCGTCCCCGCCGCGATCGGGTTCTTCAGATCGGTCTCGGGGTCCGGGAAGAGAGCCGCCACAGAGCCCGACGTGTCCAAGTTAAAGACATACACATAGGCCGGCTTCTCGAGCTGGAGCTCGATGACGAGATCGTCTCCTTCTCGGATCGTGTCGTCCCAGCCGAGAGCTCGGAAGGAAGACAGCACCTGCCCCTCCGCCGACGAGCCGACCAGCAAGGAGGCCTCGATCTTCGGGACCATGGATGCGCCGGACGCCGTGTCGGGCTCGCGGTTGACCTGCCACCAGACCAAGGGCGTGATGACCAAAGCCGCTGCGAGCAGGGCGATCATGGATCTCGAGGAGGAGGCGACGGGCTCGCTCGTCGCGGTCGCGGTAGAAGCCTCTAGCTCGCCCGCGGCCAAGAAGCTGCGAAGGGCCTTCGCCATCTCACCGGCACTCTGGAATCGATCGGCCGGGTCCTTCTCCAACGCTCGATGCACGATGTCCGAGAAGGCCGCCGGCACGTTCGGTCGGTGATCCAGCAACGGCTTCGCTTGACCGTCCTCGACCTTCTTGGAGATGAGCTCAGCCATCTGGCTCGCCTCGAACGGGTATTGCATCGAGACCAGGTTGTAGAGCATCACACCGAGGGCGTAGAGGTCGGTCCGTGCGTCGATGCCCTGATTTGGATCGAGCTGCTCAGGAGCCATGAACAGCGGCGTTCCTCCCACCACGATCGGCGAGCCCGTTTCTCCGTCACTGCTCCGCGCGACTCCGAAATCGAGGAGCACGATGCGTCCGCCCCGAGCGCGCATGACGTTGCTCGGCTTGATGTCCAGGTGCATCACGCCCTGGCCATGCATCGCAGACAGCGCTCGGCAGAGCGCGATCCCGACCTGGGCGGCCTCGGTGGGCGACAGGCGACCGGACTGCTGGAGAGCTTGGTGGAGCGTCTGGCCCTCGATGAACTCGAGCACCAGGCGAACCTGACCGTCCGACTCGTCCACCGAGTGAATGCGGACGATGTTCTCGTGATCGAGCGAGGCGACGAGACGAGCCTCTTGAAGGAAGCGCGCGCGCTTCTGAGGATCCGCAATCGCGTCCCCTTTGATCACCTTGACGGCGACCGGTCGATTGAGCGCCTTGTCGAGCGCCCGGTAGACCTCTCCATGCGCGCCTTCGCCGAGATTGGCCTCGAAGGTCAAGCCGAGCTCGGCCTCCATCTCGATCGCTCCGGCCGGCGAGGTCGGTCCCGAGTCCATTCGAGGCGCGCCCTGCGACAGGAATCCCGTGACGCCACTCTCGAAGTTCTCGACCAGCTCGAATACGAGCGCTCGCAGCTCGTCGTCCTGGCCACAGCGTTGATCGAGGAAAGCCGCCACCGCGGAGCCGTTGGGCGCGGGGTTGGATTCGACGAACTCTTCGAAGATCGACTGAGCTTGATCGAGCTTGTCTGTCACGGTAGGTCCTCAATGCTGGAATCGTCCCAGATTAGCAGAATCGTCCGACATTGAACTGCTGATCTCTCCAACTTCTAACGTCGAGGTGCCTCGGATCCCGCCGCCGGAATGGCCGGATCCAAAGCGTGGCGGGATACTTCCGTGCGGCGAGCGACTCCGGTATTCGCTACGATGGTCGAACGTCGTGGGAGCGGCCACCCTCGTTGCGCTCGAGGTGTCCCAGCATGAAGAACTTTGATGCCGAAGTGAAGCTCGCCATCTTTCGGTGGTTCGCGGAGACCGGGCGTCGACCCGAGCTCCCGGAGGTGGCGGGATGCATCGGCTCCTCGGAAGAGGTCGTCACAGAGGCATATCTCCGGCTGCAGGCCGATCGAGTGCTGTCTCTCGAGAAGGATGGCGTCTCGATTCGGATGGCCCCGCCCTTCTCGGGCGTGGTGACCGAGCATGTGGTGGAGGTCGGGCCGCTCCGATACTTCGCGAACTGCGCTTGGGACGCACTCGGGATACCGGCCGCCCTCCACCGCCCGGCGACGATTCGCTCTCGCTGTGGTCAATCGGGGGAATCGTTGAGGCTCGAGGTCGGGACCGAAGGTCCGGAGACCTCCGACTGGCTCTTTCATAGCCTCGTGCCGGCTGCGCACTGGTGGGACGACATCGTCTTCACTTGAAGCAACATGCTCTTCTTCCGGTCGGAAGATCACGTGCGCGCCTGGTGTGCCGAGCGAAACGTCCCCCCCCGTCCCCTCGTCAGCCTGCCCCAGCTCTGGGGACTCTCGACGACCTGGTACGGCACTCGCCTCGCCGCGGAAGCGCGCCGTCCTCGCCCGACCGAGATGCGTTCGATCTTCGCGGGCCTCGGGCTGGAGGGAGACTTCTGGGACCCGACCGCCGACGCGTTTGAGTAGTCGAGACAGATCAGGAAGGGTCGACATGAGTCGCAAGATGCTCCAATTCGTCACGGGTGGGCTGGCCCTCCTCACGGTCGTCCTCGCGGGGATGCAGACCTTCTTCGGAGTGCGTAGTCCGGTGTACACCGACCTGCCGCCCATCCCGGTGCTCGACAGCAATCTCCGGTTCTTCGGCGGCATGGGGCTCGGACTGGGCCTGATCTTGTTCGGGATCCTGCCGAGGATCGAGCGAAACGGCACCTTGTTTCGGGCCGTTTGGCTGTGTGCCTTCCTGGGGGGCCTCGGGCGCCTGTTGTCCTGGGCTCAGGTCGGTTCGCCGTCGACACCCCTCATCGTGTTCACGTGGATTGAGGTCTTGGGAGTGCCACCGCTGATCCTCTGGCAGCGCCGCGTCGCTCGAGACGCCGGGCCAGTCTCGTCACTCGACTGAGCCGCTCAGACCGCTTCGCGCTCGATGACCCATCGGCGCCAGATCTCGAAGGTCATCAGCATCCAGAGGCGCAATCCGTAGCGTCCGGGACCTTCCTCGGTATCGTAATCCAGGAGCTGCTTCACGCGCACTGGGTCGAAGATACCGACGCGTCTCACCTCCTTCGGCGAGAGGATCTTGCGCACGTACCGCGTGGGCTCGCGGACGTGGCCGTACCCATGATGCAGCAGCATCGGGATGCTCTTCGACCCGCCGAAGCACGGGTCGCCCCCTTCGCGGTGGAAGACATAACGCACGTCTCGACGGGCGCGCGCTGCGAGCTCGAAGTTGGGCATCGCGACAGGATCGCCGATGGGGTCGTCAAGGTGCCACACGATCTGTCGCGGTCGGGGCAAGCTGGCGTTGGTCGCGCTCCTCCAGGGAGACCGCGAGGCTCGTCTCTTGTCCGAGGTTGTTCTTTCCGTGTCCTGCCGGTTTGGTATTCTTCTCCCTGTGAACGACCGCCTCTCAGTTGCACACCCGGCGCCTCATCGATCGATCGTCCCGAGCTTCCGCGCGAACCTCGATCGGCCTCGTGTTCGCTTGCGGTCTGTCGTCGTATCTCTCACCCTCCTGCTGCTCGTCGCGCCGGCCGCCCTCGGGCAGGAGGTACCCGAGCTGCTCGACTCGATGAGTCGCTTGGCGAGGCGAGTCGAGCGTGACGAAGTGCGATTGGTGCCCGACGAGAAGACCGGTTATCTGCGGTCGTTGCTCCGGGCGCTCGACGTTCCGATCAGCTCGCAGACTCTCGTCTTCTCGAAGACCAGCCTGCAGCATCAGGTCATCGGTCCGCGGAATCCCCGTGCCCTGTACTTCAACGACGACGTCTACGTGGGCTGGGTGCCCGGTGGCCGCCTCCTCGAGATCGGTTCCGTCGATCCGAATCAAGGCGCGATCTTCTTCGCCCTCTCACAGCAGCACACCGACCAGCCGCGACTCGAGCGGCCAGCCGAATGCCTCTCCTGCCACGAGTCGTCGCGCACCGAGAACGTGCCGGGCTTCTTACTGCGCTCCGTGTTTCCGGCTCCGGACGGGCAGCCGATCCTGTCCGGGGGCACGTACACGATCGATCAGAACAGCCCGTTCGAGCATCGCTGGGGAGGCTGGTACGTCAGCGGCACGCACGGGGCGGCTCGGCATCTGGGCAACGTTGTCGCGCGCGATGAGGACAAGCCTCGGGAGCTCGATGTCGATGCCGGGGCGAACGTCACGGATCTCTCGCGCTACTTCGACACCGATCGCTACCTGAGCCCTCACAGTGATCTCGTGGCTCTCCTCGTGCTCGAGCATCAAGTGCGGATCCATAACCTGATCGCGCGAGCGACGCGCGAGACGCATTCGGCGTTGAGCTACCAGGCCGAGCTCAATGCGATCTTCGAAGAGCCGCCCGAGCATCGGAGCGAGTCGACGATTCGCCGGCTCGATTCCGCCGCGCGCAAGCTGGTCGAAGATCTGCTCCTGCTTCGCGAAGCTCTGTTGCCGCAGCCGGTCCGCGGAACGTCCGCCTTCGCCGAGGAGTTCCAGGCGAGGGGGCGACGCGATTCGAAGGGAAGGTCGCTCCGCGATCTGGATCTCGAGCGAAGGCTCTTCCGATACCCCTGCAGCTTCCTCGTCCACTCGGCAGCTTTCGATGCGATGCCGCCCGAGATGAAGGACCGCGTCTGGTCTCGCCTCTGGTTGATCCTGACGAGCCGAGCCGACGATGTCCCGGTCGAGAGGTTGTCGAAGGAAGACCGCGCCGCGATCCGAGAGATCCTGACCGAGACGAGGCGCGACCTGCCGAGCTACTGGAGCGACTGAGCTCGGCCGAAGCACACGGTCGAGATCGGCGGGCGCGAAACGGGCAGCCGGAGCAACGACGACAACGGTCAGTTGGCGAGCATCTCGAAGCGGATGCTGAGCTGGATCTCGGCCGTCAAGGCGACTTCGCCCGGCTCACTCATCATCCAGCGCGCCAGCGGGGAGCCACCGGCATCGATCCATGCAACGTGACCGATCGTGCTGCACCAGATGCCGGGGAAGTCGCTGTCGTAGTAGACGTCCTCGAGCTCGAAGGCATCGACCGCCAGACCCGCGGCACCCTCGGGGATCGAGAACCTCGCTTGCCGTCGCGCTTCGAAGTAGCTCGTGAGCCGCTCGTTGATCTTGTCGGCCAGGTCGACTGGATCGAGGGACCCGTCGATGTGTCGGACCGGGAGGTGCTTCGAGGTCTGCTCGCGGTCGAGCGTGCCCCAGTGACCGGGGAAGCCCGCCTTTCCGCTCTTCTCCAGCAGGACGTCAGTCACGAAGCGCATCATGATCGCCTTGCGCTCGGCGTGACGGTCCGGGTCCACCAGCTCATACTGCGTTCGGTCGGGTACCACGATGAGGTGAATCTTCGCCAGCACCTCGGTCTCGGTCGTCGTGCTCATCAGCTTCTCTCTCCTTCTTCAGGCGCCTCGGTATCAAGGCCTCCCCGCGGACTTCGCGCATCGGAAGCCAGTATCATATTGCGGTAGGTAGCTGCCGGCCCACGTGCGGAGCTCCAATCCATGGTTTCGGACCTGTTCCAACGACAGGTGGCAAGCGATGCCCACCCGGAACGCCGACAGCGGGCTCTCGCGCAGCTCGCCGTGCACTCGATTGAACGAGCAGCGCTCGACCCATTCCCAGACGTTGCCGATCGGCTGGTCCAGGCCGTTGGGGCCTCGGCTCTCCGCGGGCGTCGTGCCCACTGCGACGATGTTGGCGACGTACCACTCGAACAGGTGCTCGAGCGGATCTTTTTCCGGAGGCTTCGGAAAGCGGTCCGGTCGTCCGAGCTGGAAGGCGTCCAGGCGCTCATCGGCTTCCTTGCCCCAGGGGAACGGATGCCCTTCCGGGCCGCGCACGGCGAGCTCCCATTCCGCCAAGGTCGGCAGCCGCGCGCCTCGCCACTCCGCATAGGCGCGCGCATCATCGAGCGAGACGCCCGCGACCGGCAGCTCGTCCCAGTTGTCCGGTCGCGGTCCGTCCGCTCGCCAGAAGAAGGGCTCCGGAGCGCCGGTGGCGTTCACGAAGGCGGCATACTCGCCATGGGTCACCGGGCTCTCGTCGATCCAGAACGGAGCGACCTCGAGGGTGATCGGGATCGACTCGGTGATGGCCGAATCATTGGCGTCGATCACATCGAACGCCTGCGTGACACTCCCACCCGCCACGGAGATCATGCCGTCGCGGGCTGTCGCATCGGGCACCAGTCGAGCGGACAGTCGATAGGTCCGTCCCGGATGCTCCAACCAGCGCTTCCACTCCGCGCTGGCCGCACCGTTCTTCCAGACGCTGAATCGATAGTGACCGGGCGAGAGGAGCTGCGGATCCAGTGGGATGGTGCCCATCAACTGGGCCGAAGCGAGCTCTCCGGTGAGGGGATCGATGCGTTGAACGAACACCTCGGCACCTGCCGGATCCACGTCGTCCGACGTCATGTCGATCACGACGGTGGCACTCGCCGCCTCGATGAGCATCTGAGACAGCGTCGCATTCAGACCGCCGCTCAGGAGCGCCGCCTCCACGGTCCTCTCGAGTCCTTCCAAGAAGTTGGCCCGGCTCTCGCTGGTGTCGGGAGTCGTGATGGAGAGACGCGGTGACCGCGTTCGTACCCTCGAGAGAGCGGCGCGGCCTTCACCGCTTACCTGCGCGGCCGCTGCGGACAGACGCTCTCGAAGGCGCTCTCGAAGGCGCTCGAGATCGGGAGGCAAAGATCCGAGTCTCGACCGGAGAGCTTGGGCCTGCTCGAGGATGCGGCGGGATTCCGGTGTCACTTTCGGGCGATCCACCTCCGCGCGCAGCGATTCTCCAATCTCTGCGAATCGGCGACTCCGCTCTTGATTCACGCTCAGCCAGAACGCTACGACCGGTGCGATCACCGCGAACAGGCCGAGGGCCAAGATCGACTTGTGGGATTGGCACCAGCGAAGGGCCCGCACGCGGCCGGGCACGGGCCGGGCTTCAATGGACTGATGGCTCAGGAAGCGATCGAGATCCGCGGCGAGCTCGGCGGCGGTCGCATAGCGGTCTTCCGGCCGCTTCTCCATCGCATGATGGCAGATGGTCTCGAGGTCGATCGGGATGTCGGGGTTGAGGCTCCGGGCGCGCGGCGGCGTGCGGGAGGTGATGTTGTCCATGACCTGCCGCAGTGTCGGCGCTTCGAAGGGGCGGGTCAAAGTGAGCAGCTCGTAGAGCACCACGCCCAGCGAGTAGACGTCCGTGCGCCGGTCGATGATCGCTCGGCGCGCGTGCACCTGCTCGGGGCTCATGTAGTTGGGCGTGCCCTCGACCTCGCCGCTGACCGTGATCGTGTCGGCGCTCTCGTTCCGGGCGAGCCCGAAGTCGACCAGGCGCGGTTGCAGCTCTCCCGCCAGGAGGATGTTCTGAGGCTTGATGTCGCGATGGATGATCTGCTGCTCGTGGGCGAAGTGTAGCGCTTCGGCGGCCTCCCGAAGGATGCGGGCGCAGACTTCGATCCGTCGGCTGGCATCGATCGACGCCAGGAGAGCCTTCGAGTCCGACGGGCGCGGAGAGATGCTCCGAAGCATCGAGATCTCCTGGGCGAGATCGAGGCCGTCGACCCATTCCATCACGATGAATGGGAGCCCGTTCTCGGCGCCGGTGCGGAGGACGGACACGATGCCGGGATGATCGAGCTTCTCAGCGACGACACCTTCGCGCCGAAAGCGCTCCAGCTGGAGCGTGGAGAGCTGGGCCGCCGGCGAGAGCACCTTGACGGCGACCAAGGAGTCCGACGCTTCGTCGTGCGCCAGCCACACGGCCCCGCGCCCGCCCTCGCCTAGCCGGCGAGTGATGCTCAAGCCCGAGATCTCGGGCCAGGGAGCATTCGCAGCTGAGCGGACCTCGGACGGAGGCTCCATGAAGTCGGCCGGGACGGTGCCTTCGAGAAGCCGCCGCACTTCGCGGAGAAGTTTCGCATCTCCCTCGCAAGCGGCTTCGAGGAACGACTCCCGCTCCTCGGGCGCCTTCTCGAGCACTCGAGCATGGAGGTCTTGAACGCGTTGCCAGAGCTTCTTGTCCATGGGCTTGCCGAAGACGCGGTGGACACGGGGAGACGATCTGTCGAGCGAGTGCGTGAATCCAGTTCCCGAGCGAAGGCCGAGCGGCCCCCGCGCAAGCATGGCGCGTCGGTCCTCGCCCTGCAAACGTCATCCGCCCGCCCGGCCCGCCGATTCTCCAGAACGGCGAGCGCACGCAAGCCCTCGGAGAGCGGATGTCCCGCTCGGATATTCGCGACGTGGGCCTGGGTCCGCTGCCCCCTGGGTCCGCTGCCCCCTGGGACCGCGGGCGTCCCGCCTGGCGGCCCGCCCGCATCTCTTTTCATCGTCGACTGCTGGCGTCCACTCTCTCGTCCAGGTGATTCGAAAGCAAAGCGGCCCGCTGCTAGGCGACGATTCAGGGCAGCCGACGTGTCGAGCTCCGTTCGCGTCTCTGTATTGCGCGCGAGGCCCCCTGGGAGCGCGGGCGACCCGCCCGCATCCCGTCGTCAGCAGCAACCCGCACCGGCGACCGAGAGTGACGTGCCGGATCGCGAGGCGCTCGTTCGTCAGGCGGGCGAGCGTGAGCTCGGGGGGGCTTCGGGTGGCCGGAGGTTTCGCCCCAGCGCTTCGCGGAGCTCGCTGAGGCGGACCGGCTTCGAGATGAAGTCGTCCATGCCGGCTTCGAGGCAGTCGCGGCGATCCTCGGCGAAGGCATTCGCGGTCAAGGCGATGATCGGGACCGAGCGACCGAAAGGCTCGGCCCGTAGACGACGCGTCGTCTCCAACCCGTCCCAACCTGGCATCTGCACATCCATCAGGACGACGTCGTAGGCCTCGTGCGCCAGCTTCTTAAAGGCGGCAGAACCGGAGTCGACGGCGTCGACCTGGCAGCCCAGCTTGGCGAGCTGCGCGAGGATGACCTTGCGATTCGGGGCAAAGTCCTCGACCACGAGAATGCGTCGGTCGGCGACGTCGCCGTCGACCGTCTCGAAGACGGCGGCCGGAGGATCCGTGACCGGAAGCGTGACGTCGAACCAGAAGCGTGTTCCCTTACCCGGTAGGCTCTCGAGTTGGATCTGCCCGCCCATCGCCGTGACGATTCGCTGAGAGATGGTGAGCCCGAGCCCGGTGCCGCCGAAGCGCCGCGTGATGGAGGTGTCGGCCTGCTGAAACGCCGAGAAGACCTTGGCGACGTGCTCAGGGAAGACTCCGATTCCGGTATCTTCGACCAATAGCCTGAGCTGGACGTGGTCGGGCGTCTGCTCGAGCACGGAGAGCTCGAGGCGTACGTGTCCCCTGCGAGTGAACTTCACGGCATTGTTCAGCAGGTTCAGCAGCACCTGACGGAGTCGGTTGGGGTCGCCGAGCGTCCACGTGTCCAGGCCCGGGCTGGAGTGATCCAAGCGGAGACGCTTCGCCCGCGCGCTGGGCTGGATGAGCCGCAGGGCTGCTTGCACGACGTTCTCGGGTTGGAACGCCGTGCATTCCAGCTCGAGCTGGCTCGCCTCGATCTTGGACAGATCGAGGATGTCGTTGATCAGCGCGAGGAGCGCGTTGGCGGAGGCTCGGATGGTCTCGATCCGATCCCGTTGCTCGCCGTTGAGTTGGTTCTCCTCGAGCAGCTCGGACATGCCGATCACGACGTTTAACGGAGTGCGAATCTCGTGGCTCAATCCGGCGAGAAACTGCGATTTCGCCCGGCTGGCCTCGACGGCCGCATCTCGGGCGCGGGACAGATCCGACATGATCAGCTCTTGACGGACGATCTCGCTGAGGTCTCTGAGACAAGCCCGCGCACCTTCGTCGAAGTCGCGCGGTTTTGGCGAGATGATGCAGAGCATTCCCAAGCGCAGTCCGTCGACGGTCGCGAGCGGTGCGCCTGCGTAGAATCGGATACGCGGTCCCCCCGTGACCAACGGGTTGTCATGGAAGCGCTCGTCTTGGCGAGCGTCCTCGATCACGAAGACATGGTTGTCGAGGATCGCGTGTCCGCAGAAGGAGACGTCTCGGCTCGTCTCGGTTACGTCGAGCCCCTGGCACGACTTGAACCACTGTCGGTCTTCGTCGACCAGGCTGACGATGGCGATCGGAACATCGAAGAGCCGTTGGGCGATGCGCGTGATGCGATCGAATCGCTCTTCCGAAGGCGTGTCGAGGATCGCGAGCCGGCGCAGCGCGGCGAGGCGTGCCGTCTCGTCGGGCGGTTTCTGGGGCGCGTGCATGATCACTCGATCCTGTCGAAATCCAATGCCCGGTCTTGCCGCTCTCGCCTCACCGGGGCGAGAAAACAGTCTCGGGGAGACCATCGACGGTAGAGCCTCCGTCACTTGAAGCCGGTTGCGGGTCGAGTAGGGCCTTCTTGGGTGACGGGGATTCTGGAGCCTGTGGCGACGAGAGGATGCCGGAGTGCGTTCGCGGAGCGGACCGACGGGGAAGTCCGGGACCTCGAGGGAGGTCGTGGTCCGCGGAGCTGACGCCGGGCTCCGTGTTCTCGGCGCCAGCTCCGCCTCGCGGGGGAGCGTCACGAGAGCTCGTGGGCGTGCTGTGCTCGGCTTCGCGGGCGCACTCCGTCTTTTCGCGGGCGCACTCCATCCTTTCGTCGGCCTCTCGGTCGCGCCGGGAGGCGCCGTGGTCTCGGTGACACCGACGAAGAGCTCGACCACACAGTAGTGGGGTGAACGTGGCTCCATTCCCGAGGGATGACCGAGCTAGCCCGATGCTCAGCGAGGCGCCGGCAGCGTGCCGTGGAGACCGATCGTCGCCCGCGCCGGTCCTCTCTCGGCCGTCGAGCCTGGACCGGTGAGTCGACAAAGGCTCACTCGCGGTCGTGGGCCTTGGCCAGGCTGATCGTGAGGGTGAATGGGACGCCGTTCTCGTCGTGCAGCTCACCGAGAAGCGTGGAGAGCTCGTTGATCTTCTGGTGCACGCGTTTGAGGCCATTCTTCGACAGCCGGGCCGCGCGATGCGTGAGAAATGCCGAGTTGCGGCGCGCGCCGAGCCGCGGATCGGGCGTGTCGATCGCACGCTCCTGCAAGCGCATCGCGCTCTGGAGGGCGGAGCGCGCGAGCTTCTTCAACAAGGCTTTCGCGTGCGAAGAGTCGTCGTTCCGGTCGAGCTCCAATCGATCAGCCGGCAGTCGATAGAGCGTCGCCGGCCGTCGAGCGGTCTCTCGCTTCCCCGCCTCCTCGATCAATCCCGCTTTCAGCAGCGGTCGTAGGTGGTGATAGAGGGACCGGGGCTCGCGGCCGAGGTAGTGCCCGAGCTCCTCGACGGTCGCTGGCTGCTCGCTCATCAGGGCCTCGACGATCTCGAGCCGGCGAGCCGAAGCGAGGGCTCGCATGGCGGGCACCGGGACGATTTGAACAGTCTCTCGCGGCATGGAGAAAAAGCTAACGCAGCCCGTTCCTGATAAGTACTACAAAACGTAGAATATTGACTTATTCGTCGACCGGCTAACTGCTCGGCGCACCCTTGCCGCGAACCATTCTCAGAGGATCTCCCGATGAAGACCGTCCGACTCCCCCTCGGTTTGCTGGCGCTCGTGCTGGGGTCGCTCTTGACGGCCGGTGCTCGCGCGCAGGACCCGCAGGACGAGAGCGACTTCGACCGTGAGAAGAAGCAGGCCGTCATCGAGGCCCTCGTCGAGGCGATCGATGAGGCGTATCTCTATCCGGATCGCGCGCCCGAGATCGCACGCCAGCTGCGCGAGCGTTTCGAATCCGGCGCCTATGAGGATGCGGTCAGCCGCTTCACTTTCGCGGCGCGCTTGACGGACGATCTTCGGAAGTGGACCCACGATCTGCACTTCTCGGTGCGTCACCAATCCGGAGGGAAGAACCTGTTGGGAATGCGAAGCGTCCCAGGCATGCGAATGCGCACGGCGTCCGCTCCCCAGGGAGATTCGCCAGCCGGTGCCTCAGGCTCGCCGCAGGCGATTCGCATCGGGGGGCCGGGTGGTCCGTCCCTCGACCCCGACTCGCCGATCTTCCAAGCGCTGCATGAGCAGTTTCGAAGAAGCAACTTCTCGATGCCCAAGCTCGAGGTGTTGCCGGGCAACGTCGGATACTTCCGCCTCGACATGATGCCCCCTCTCGACGTGGCCAAGCCGACGCTCGATGCGGCCATGGTGTTTCTGTCCAACACCGATGCCTTGGTCATCGATCTGCGGGACACGCCCGGCGGAGTCGGAGGCTTCATCCCCTATCTGATGAGCTACTTCTTCGCCGAGGGAGGAAAGCTTCTCTACACGCGGCACTTCGGAGCCGAGGATCGATCGGAGCGCTACTTCACGTCCGACGAGGTCGGTGGGAAGCGACGACCGGAGCTCCCGCTCTTCGTCCTGACGAGCTCGTCCACCGGGTCGGCGGCCGAGAACTTGGCCTTCACGCTCAAGCATCACGGCCGCGCCACGCTTCTGGGAGAGACCACGGTCGGCGGCGGACACAGTGCCCGAATGGCGCCGCTCGGCGACGGCTTCTCGGCGACGATCCCCGCGGCCGAGGTCATCCATCCCGAGACGGGGGCCGGCTTCGACGGGGTGGGCGTGACGCCTCATGTCGCGGTGTCCTCGGGTGAGGCCCTGAGAGAGGCACACACGCTGGCCCTGACCGGGCTGCTCGAGTCGGCCACGAGCCCGGAGGAGAGGCAAAGCCTGGAGCGAGACTTGGCCGAGCTCCGCGCATCCGGGAGCGACGGTGGAGGCTCGGACCCGTCCACCTTCGAGATCTACGTCGGGCAGTACGGCGAGCGAGCGATCTTCCTCGAAGACGGCAAGCTGAAGTACCGTCGCTCGGGTGGCGGTGCGCTCCAGCTCAAGCTGCTCGGCTCGGACACGTTTCGGCTGACGGTACCGCGCGGCATCAACGCGTCGCTTCCCGACGTCCGATTCGAGCGCACCGAGGAAGGTGGCATCCGAGGCTTCTCGCTGCTGCGGGATGGGAAGCTGGAAGAGTACGTGAAGCGCGACGGCGAATAAGCCGCGCGGTCCGCGGAGCGGACCGACGGTGAAGTCCGAATAGACGACAAGACGAGGTGGAGTGCGTTCGCGGAGCGGACCGTCATCGACGTTCGAATAGACGACCACCGCCGCAGTCCGCGGAGCTGACGCGCCGAGCGCTCGCTGCGCTCGCGGCTCGTTCAGCTCGATGGCGCTCGGACGCCCGATGGGTTCGCCGTGAGTCGGGGACGACCCTCTTCTTCTAACGTCCGCCCCGCTTGCTGCGCGCGCGGCACATACCTTCGCGTGGATCCGGTGAGGCGCCGCTCTCCCCGCTTGCTGCGCGCGCGGTTCTCGCCTTCGGCCGCACTCCGGCCCGGAGACCGCCCGTGGTGCGGGGGATCGGGGGTCAAGCCGGCGGGTGTCGACGGTCGACGAGACGAGGCGGAACGACTGTCGGGTTCGCGGCTCCTTGTCTGCCGTTCGGACATCGTGCCGACGATACTCCATCGCTGGTCCTCCCTCGAAAGGGCGCCCTCCGTGAACATTCCCCTCGCACTCGCGATCGGAGGCTTGCTCGTCACGATCCTGGCCTTGCTCGCCCTGTGGCAGAAGAAGATCTCGCAGGCTCAGCGGGAGGAGGCGCTCGCGGATATCTATGAGGCACGGGAGCGAGGGCTGGATCGGCCGGTCGCGCAGCATCCGCAGATCAACACGCAGAGCTGCATCGGCTGTGCGAGCTGTGTGGATGCCTGCCCCGAGTCGGGGGTCCTCGGCATGGTCGACGGCATCGCGCGCGTCATTCAGGCCTCGCGATGCATCGGCCACTCGCTCTGTGAGGAGGCTTGTCCGGTGGGCGCGATCCAGGTCGGGCTCGGGGATTCGCCCCTGCGCGCCGACATCCCCGTGCTCGACGAGCGCGGAGAGACCTCGGTGCCGGGCGTCTTCATCGCCGGCGAGCTCGGCGGGTTGGCGCTCATCCGCAATGCGACCAAGCAGGGTGTGCAGGTCGTCGATGCCGTCGCGACCGACCTCGCCTTCGAGCGAGGAAAGAAGCCGGCGGGCGGCCCGATCGATCTTCTGATCGTCGGGGCGGGGCCGGCCGGTATCGCTGCCGCTCTTCGCGCGACTCAACGCAAGCTCGATTACCTCGTCATCGACCGCGAGGACGTCGGGGGAACCGTGCGCAAGTACCCGCGCCGCAAGCTCACCTTGACGGGCCCGATGGAGATGCCGCTCTACGGCCGCCTGCCGAAGACCGAGTTCCTCAAGGAGGAGCTGATCGAGCTTTGGGAGCAGATCATCGAGCAGTACAGCCTGAATATCCGAACCGGCGTGAGCTTCCTCGGAGTCGAGGGCGAGCGGGACGCGTTTCGCGTTCAGACGAGCGACGGTGTGATCGAAGCTCGTCGGGTCCTGCTCGCCATTGGCCGCCGAGGCACGCCCCGCAAGCTCGGCGTGCCGGGTGAGGAGCTCGAGAAGGTGCAGTACCAGCTCATCGACGCGGCCACCTATTCCAACGAGCACGTCTTGATCGTGGGCGGCGGCGACAGCGCCATCGAGGCCGCGACCGCCCTCGCCAACCAACCCGGCAATGTCGTCACGATCTCCTATCGTCGTGACCAGTTCTTCCGACTGACCGCGCGCAATCGCGAGCGCCTCGAGCAGTACACCGGCAAGTCGATTCGCCTGGTCTTCAACTCAACGCTCGAACGGGTCGATAACGAAAGGTCGGTGATTCTGTCGATCGACGGAGACCCACCGAAGAAAGCCCGATTGGAGAACGACTTCGTCTTCGTCTTCGCAGGTGGGGAGCCCCCCTATCCGCTCTTGGCCGAGGCCGGAATCCGCCTGGGTGGAGACGTGGCGGTACCGGTGCTGCGTGAGACGCCTCGGCGCTCGGTACCCGTGACGCCTTGAATCTCCCAAGGGACTCGATGGCCGACGACAGAAACCCCCGCGAAAGCAGCTCGATCGACGACGTCCCGTTCGTCATCCTGTTGGATGAGTCGGGCGCTCGTCCCCGTGCGATCGCCGCCAGTGATCTCGCGACGGCCTCGGGCGCCCGGGCGCCGGTCGGCCGAGAGTCGCGTGTCGCTCCCTCCGCACCCGACGACTCGCTGCTCCGCGAGGCCGAGGCCGCGATCGATCGCGAGCTCGAGGACGAGCTCCAGTACGAAGCGCTCGAGGGCGCTCGTCGCCTCTCGGCCCTTCGAGTCTGCCAAGCCGTGGCGCTCGTCTGCGCCGTCGCACTGCCGGTGCTGCTCGTCGTCGGCTGGCCTTACTACTCCCTCGCCCACGCATCGCGGCCTTTCCACCGATTCCACGAGATCCTCCGACCCTCCGGAACCGTCGGCTTGTCGCTCGGTCTTCTCGGCACGGCGCTCATCGGTGCTAGCCTGGGATACCCGATCCGCAAGCTGCTGGCGAAGCGGGGGCGAGCGTGGGCCACGGTGCGAACCTGGATGCGGCTCCATGTGCTGATGGGATTACTCGGCCCGGCGCTGATCGCCTTTCACACCGGCTTCGTGGTCACGAGTGCGCTCGGCTTCGTGGCCTTCTCAGCGATGGCCGTCATCGTGTTGAGCGGCCTGACCGGACGCTACTTGCTCGTCAACCTCCGCGCCGTCGAGAGTGGCGAGATCGACAGTGCCGGCCTGCGACAGCGCCTCGAGGTGTACACGAAGAAGCTGGTTGACCTCGGCCTGCCGCCGGACCTCCTGATGCACTCCGAGCTGCCCGAGCCACGCAGCGGCGGTCTGAAAGAAGGGCTGCGGCGAGTGTTCATCGGTGATCGCGAAGGGCGAGCGGAGCTGCGCCGATTGAAGGATGCGGTCCGCTCCCACGGCGGGCTGGGCCATGAGGCGAAGCTGATCCTCGTGCTCGCGCGCCGTTTGTGCCGGGAGCGCCAGGTGCTGATTCGCACGTCGGAGATCCGGAACCTCGTCGGTGCCTGGCGATTCCTGCATCGCTGGCTCACGGTGGTGCTCGTGACGGGAGCGCTCTTTCACATCGGGGTCGCTCTGCGCTTCGGTGAGCTGTGGATCTTCGGAGGAGGCCGTTGATGCTGCTCGACTCTCGCCTCCACTTCGCCGTCGGCTGCGGCCTGATCTTCATCTTGATGTGGACGCTCTTTGCGTTCTCACCGGCGCCTGGCGAGCTGTCGCTGTCGCATGCCGGGTTGTCGGGTGGCGGAACGATCACGACCTGCAGTACCTGCCACAAGGCGGGTGGCCTCGAGGAAGGCTGCCTGGATTGCCATCGTGAGATCGCGACCCAGCTCGAGAGCGATCACGGCTTCCACGACTTCTTGGCGGGCGAAGGAGATCTCCGCTGCGGTGCCTGTCACGCCGAGCACTTCGGACACGAGTTCCCCTTGGTGAGCGAAGCGTCGTGGGGCGATCTGGATCCGACGAGCTTCAGCCATCCGCACGTGGAGTTCGGGCTGGAGGGGAGCCACACCGAGCTGGACTGCGAGAGCTGCCACCGGGAGATGCTGCCGAAGCCGTTCACGCTCGAGGCGTTTCCCGATGCCGTTCGACTCCGGACCTTCTTGGGGTTGAGGCAGGACTGCGCGACCTGTCACGTCGACCCGCATGCCGACGGCCGGGCCCCGTGCGCGGACTGCCATAGTCAAGAGAGCTTCGATTCGCCCGAGCACTTCGACCACGCCGCGCACTTCTCGCTGGCGGGCGCACATGTCGAGGTGGAGTGCCAGGCTTGTCATCCGATGCCGGCTGCCGACGCGGCGCCGGCGCCGCTGCCGTTCCCGTTCGGGCAGCCGAAGGGGAAGGAGTGCGCGTCCTGCCACGAGTCGCCGCATCAGATCGAGTTCGGCGAGAGCTGCGAGTCGTGTCATGCGCTGGACGAGTCGCACTGGACGTTTGCGGTGAGCGACATGACGGTGGCGCGGCATGCGCGCACCGGCTTCCCGCTCGAGCATCCGCACGACGAGGTGGCGTGCAGCCAATGCCACGCGCCCGAGAAGCCGTTCGAAGAGCGCCACCCGGATCCGCTCTCGGCGGCGACGGCTCGGAAGCCCGAGAGCTGCGGAAGCTGTCATGGCGATGTGCACGGCGGTCAGTTCGCGAGTCGCTACGGCGCCTGTTTGGATTGCCACGAGAGCCACGCCTTCGTGCCGTCGACCTTCGACCCCGTCGATCACGAGCGTCTCTTCGAGCTGACGGGGGCGCACCAGAACTTGGGATGTGCAACCTGCCACGCCACCCATGCCGACGACGACTTCCGACGCTTCAGCGGCACACCGCAGGAATGTCGCGCATGTCACGCTGGTCCGCACGCGGGTCAGTTCCAGCGGCAGATCTCGCAGGCGGACTGCACGGCTTGCCATCGAGAGATCGCGGACACGTTCGCGATTCGCCCCTTCGATCACGGGGATCGCACCGGCTTCTCGCTCCGGGGTGCACACGCCGAGGTCGATTGTGGGCAGTGTCATCCCAACGAGCTCTTCGAGCACCAGGAAGCGAAGCAGCTAGCCCGACGCTTCGAGGGCACCGAGCGCGACTGCACCTTCTGTCATCAGGACGTGCACCAAGGTCAGTTCGCCGACCGCGAGGGCGACTGTCTCAGCTGTCACGACACCCGGTTCTTCAAACCGACGACCTTCGATCACGGTGACCACGCCAGCGTGTTCCCGCTCACCGGTGCGCACGAGGCGATCCCCTGCACGTCGTGTCACGCCAAGCCGACCGTGGCCTCGGCGCGGCTCTTCGAGGGGACGGCGCAGTCGTGCAAGCAATGTCATGCTGATCCGCACGCCGGGCAATTCGCCCTTCAGATCGAGCTGAACGACTGTCGTGCTTGCCACAACGGCCAGGCCGACACGTTCACGATTCGTCCGTTCGACCACCAGGCCTGGACGGGCTTCGAGCTTCAAGGGGCGCACGTGCGGGCGAAGTGCGCGAGCTGCCACGTCGAGCAGACCTTCGAGGTCGATGGGGCGCCGGTGGTCGCGCAGCGCTTCGTGAAGACGTCGCAGGAATGCGGCTCCTGCCACGAAGACATTCACCGGGGCCAATTCGAGGACTACCGCTCTTGTGCGACCTGCCACGTTTCGCAAAGCCGTTGGTCGGACATCCAGTTCGATCACAACAACCAGTCGCGCTTCAAGCTCGAGGGCTCGCACCTCAAGGTCGCGTGCTCGGGCTGTCATGAGCCGGTGCCGATCGGGAACGATACGCACTTCGTGCGCTTCAAGCCGCTCGGCACGGACTGCATCGATTGCCACGAGATCGATCCGAGAACGAAGGACAAGTGATGAACCGTCAGATCTTCATCGTCCTCGGACTGGCGCTCCTGGGCGGCGTCGTCAGCTGCTCGGTATATCAACAGCTCGCGCCCCGTCACAAGTGGAGCGAGCAATGGGGGCCGATGGTCCCGCACGAGACCTTCCCGCACGACTGCTCTCTCTGCCACGTGCCGGACCGCTGGGACGAGATCAAGGAAGACTTCGAGTTCGACCATGCGGCGGAGACGGGCTACGGGTTGGTCGGCGCGCACACCGATGCGGCGTGCCTTCGCTGCCACAACGATCGGGGCCCCGTGCAGGCGTACCTGGCGCGCGGCTGTGGCGGCTGCCACGCCGATCCGCACAAGAGCGCCTTCGGGCCGAACTGCACCGACTGTCACGTCGAGCGTCATTGGGATCCGATCGGGCTCGTGATCGAGCACCATGCCACGCGGTTCCCGCTCGCCGGGGCCCATGCCATGGCGCCGTGTGAGTCGTGCCACCAGCGCGCCACCACCGGCGACTACCGAGGCGCCCCGACGCAGTGCCACCTGTGTCATCAGCGCGACACCCTGCGGGCGCGGCCCAATCACGTCGCCAACGGTTGGATTCGCGGCTGCGACGACTGCCATGCCGTCGGTCATGACTGGCGGGCGGTCGCCTTCATCCATGACCGGTTCCCGTTGGTCGGTGGCCACGCCGGACTCGACTGTGGTGCCTGCCACGCCGGCGGCCGCATCGCCGGAACGCCGACCGATTGCTACGGCTGCCACCGCCAAGACTACATCGCCACCGGAACACACGTCGCCCAGGGCTTCTCCACCAACTGCCTGGAATGCCACGACACCAACGCCTGGAGGTGAGTCGACTCCCCACGCCGAGAACGTCTCGATCGTCTCGTCTTCTCGAGAACGAGTTCGCCATGCTCGATCGCTCTCTGACAACTCGGATCCGTACGACCGGCGCTCTCGCGGCCGTGCTGCTCATCGGCGCGACGCGTCTGCGAGCCGACGGCGACGAGCCCTCGGAGATCCCATGCCACCTGGCCTATGTGCTGGCAGAAGGGGTCTTCGTCGACGTGGGGTCCGAGGTCGGGTTGGCGACCGGTGCCACCGGTTGGATCGCCTATCAGGGACAGCCCCTCGTGCGCTTCGAGATCGGAGCGGTCACTCGGGAGTCGACCTTCTTGAGGTTGCTCGCCCCGCGAACGCCGGGGTTCCCGAGCACGGGGCAGCGCATCTCGCTCCAGCTCGATGAAAACGTGAAACCGCCGACCGCCATGGCGCCCGTCGATCCGTTGCCAGAGAAGCCGTTCCGTCCGCTCTTGGTGACGCCCGAAGACGTGGACGTCGGTGAGCCCGAGAATGTCTTTCATGGGCGACTGACGTTCCGGCAGCGGGTTCAGGGCGTCTCGAACGGCGACCTCGACTATCGGCGCACCGAGCTGATCACGTCGGGATCGATCGAGCGGATCCAGGGCTCACCCTGGGCGCTCGAGTGGGCCGGCGACCTGACCTACCGCGATGGGGATGCGCTGCGCCGAGTCGACGATTACCAAGAGATCCGGATCGAGGCCGAGCGCTTCGCGCTGGCGCGGCGCTTCGACGATGAGAGCATTCTGCGCCTGGGACGATTCATCCCCGGTGAGCTGCCTTCGATTGGCTACCTCGATGGTGCGCACGTGGAGAAGGTCTTCTCGGAGGGCTTTCGCTGGGGTGTGCTGGGTGGCTGGAAGCCGAGTCGCATCGACTTGCACCCGACGAGTGACGAGCCGACGCTGGCGACCTACGCGACCGTGCTCAGCGAGAGCGAGGACGGCGATCACTTCTCCCTGACCGGAGGTGCGCTGCTGTCCTACTTCGAGGGGGACCTCGATCGCCTCGCGATTCTGATCGATCAGACCGCGCACATCGGACGCCTCGATATCTTCACCAGCGCCGAGGTCGATCTGGATGTAGGAGCGGCGAACAAGCGTGACGGTGTGCGGCTCACTCGACTCGATGTCGGGATCTCGTCGCAGCTCGAAGGCTGGGCGCCGCGCGTCGGTGCCTCCCGCTACGAGCTCTTGGACACCGCCGCTGAGCGAGACCTGTTCGACATCGTCATCCTGCCGACGGATGATTTCCTGGAAGACAGCTACTGGCGCTTCTACGTGGGCGCGCGGCACGAGCTGTCGGACGAGCTGAGCCTCGACGAGGAGGTCTCGTACACGCAGTCCGAGACGACCGACGACGGAGTGCGCTGGCGAGTGAGCCTCATCAAGCGCCTGCTCTTCGGCGCTCCAGGCGCCCAAGGCTCGTTCACGGTCTTCAACCTCCTCGGCGAGGAGCAGCGCGGCTACGGCGGACGAATCGGTGCCTACTTTCCGGCCGGCGATGGCGAGGTGGACTTCCAACCGTCGATGTCGTTCCGGTACGTCGACTACCAAGAAGGCGACGACACCTTCGGCTTCGGCGACCTGACGCTGCGCAGCCACTGGCGACCCTCGCGCAGGTGGGAGTTCTTCGTCGCCGGCTCGTATTCGCTGGCCGACGAGGTGCAGCGCCTGTTCCTGGAGCTGGGCTTCACGCTGAGGTGGTGACGGTCGGCGCGCCCCGGAGGGCGGACTTCAGTCCGCTGGAGGGTCATTGTCCGCTTCACGGCCGTTGGAAGGTCCACGACCTCCCACCCGAATGAATTCGGGCCGCCAAGGAGACGGGCCTCCGAAGGGACGATCCGGAAGCCGCGCGTTCTGCAACGCCCTCTTCCCTGGGACCGCGGGTAGCTCGCCCGCCCGAAGGTCGAGGCGATGGCGAGTCCGCCTTCCGAAGGTCGTCCGCGGCTCGCTCTTCCACCTCGCCTGCACGATCTCCGGACGTCGCGCTCACACTCTGCAGCGCTTGCAGCCTCCGTCGATCTCCCAGCCCGGATGACGGGCATTCTCCGTCAAGGCGTCTCCCGAAACCTCCGATAAGGCGGGGGGGATTGGCGGTGAGGCCCAGTGATGCTCCGTCTGGATAGAGGTGGACAAGCCAATGACCCGATCGCTCGGCAACGCCCTGATTGCCCTGACTGCCGCCCTCCTGGTGACCGGCTGCTCGGGCTCCTTCCTCGGGGGAAGTAGCGACAGCGACTCCGACCCGTCGCTCGCGTTTTCGACCTCCGAATCCTGCATGCGTTGCCACAACGGTGCTCTCCATGACGACTACGGTGGCGGGGGGCTCGAGAACCCGCACCCGTTCCCGGGAGCCGGCACGTTGACGTGTACTCAGTGCCACGGCGGCAATCCCGCTGCGGACACGCCGGAGGGGGCGCACGTGCCGCCGCACCCCGCGATCGGCGATCGAGAGAATCAACGCAAGAGCCGCTTCGCCTACTTCAACCGGCTCACGCTGACCGGCCTGGACAAGCTTCCCGACTACGAGATCGACGGGCAGATCTATACCGCCCTCGACTACCTGCAGTTCGTCAACCCGGGCGACCTTCGTGTCGTCAATGACAACCGAAGCTGCGGTCAGTGTCATCAGTCGCACGTCGATTGCGTTTCCAAGAGTCCGCTCGCGACGTCGGCGGGCATTCTCTCGGGGGCGCTGTTCGCGGTCGGCTTGCCGAGCGGCGTCGTCGAGAGTCAGGATCTCTACGAGGACACGGCCGTCGACAAGGCCTTCCGCCGGCTCACCGACGACCGCTACATCGAAGGCCAGTCTCCGGTGGGCTCGGTCGGGCGACTGCTCGAGTTCGCGGTGTACGCGGGGCGAGACGAGGATCTGATCGACGACAACCCCGACTACTTCGCCAATGCCCTGCCGGTCGGGCAAGCCGCGGACGGACGGGCCATCCTCAACTCGCCGCTCGCCAACCTCTACCACGAGCAGGTGGCTTTCACGTGCGGCAACTGCCACCTCGGCAGTGCAGGCGCCAACGATCGCTATGGCGATTTTCGCTCGTCGGGCTGCACGTCGTGCCACATGCCGTACGCACTCGATGGGCGAAGCCGCAGTACCGATCCGAACATCAACAAGCTCGAGCCCGAAGACCCCGACGACATCGATGCCCCGGAGCGACCGCACGTGCGCCGTCATCAGATCGTGAGTATCGCCAAGACGCTGGCGACTGGCGAGGAGGTGAAGGGGATGGACGATTACACGTGTGCGGGCTGCCACCAGGGCTCGAACCGCACCGTGATGCAGTACTGGGGCATCCGCCTCGATCAGAATCAGGACGTGCGTCGTGGCCGGCAGTATCCCGCGAACCCGGCGTCGTTCTTGACGACCCGGGACGACACGCGTCTCTTTGACCCTGAGGTCGAGAACCGCACCTTCAACGGCCGCAACGAGAATCAGTATCTGCTGATGGAAGACTACGACGGCGATGGCCGCGACGACACGCCCGCCGACGTGCACTACGAGGCGGGCCTGGGCTGCATCGACTGCCATGGCAGCCATGATCTGCACGGTGGCCGAGTCGGCGATCCGGACGGGGCGAGCATCCTGAGTCGGATGGGGCAAGCCGTGGCAATCCGCTGTGAGAGCTGTCATGGTTCCGCCGCGGCTTTCGCCGTGACGAAGATCGACACGAACACAGCTGGCCAGCCGGCCGAGGTGCCGGTCGATGCCGAAGGCAACGCGCTGCGCCACATCGCACGCGAGTCCGATGGCAACCTGTACTTGACGAGCCGTCTGACGGGTAAGCGTCACTTCGTGAAGCAGGTGCGGGACGTCGTCGTCGATTCAGGCCGGATCAACCCGATCACGCAGGATCCGGTCTACTCGGCCAAGGGCTCGTATGCGATGGGTCGCGTCGACGGGGATGCGCAGACCGGAATCGGTCCGGCCCAGACCGGCGGCGTCACGGCGGGCTTTAGCCACATGGACAACCTGAGCTGCGCGTCCTGCCATGCCTCGTGGACGAACAACTGCATCGGCTGCCACTTGGTCGGCGAGTTCGATCGCGGGAACTTCAGCAACATCACAGGCGAAGAGATCGACTTCCGCGAGAAGATCGCCGACTTCGTCTACCAGTCGCCGGTGTTCTTCCAGCTCGGCATCGACAGCGGCAACAAGGTGGCCCCGATGGCGGGCAACACCGCGATGTTCTTCTCCTACGAGGACCAGAACAACGCGCTCTCCAAGGTCTTCGCCTTCTCGGACCGACGCGGTCAGGGCAACGATCCGAACGCAGCCGCACACCCGGCCTTGAGCCACAACGCCATGATGCCTCACTCGATCCGCGGCAAGGTCGACTACCGCAACGAAGGACCGCGCTACTGCAACGCGTGTCACCTCACCCGAAAAGGTCTCAACGAGTTCGGCGAGGCGAACTACATCGCTTACCGAGACGCCATGGCCACCAACGACTTCACCGGGCTCGACTACGAACTGCTTACGGAGCACCTCGGTCGCAACCCGAACAACCAGCTCGACTCACCGCTTTGGGTCCACAGCGTCGTGGGATTGGGCTCGGGGCTCTTCCAGTTCGACGAGAATGGCTGCCCGAACAACCCGGTGGACGACAACCCGGATCGTGCCGGCTGCAACGGCACGCCGCCCAGCCAGGTGTACGACCCGGGGCGGACCGTTTTCAACCTCGACAAGATCGTCGACCTCAGCGGGCGCTCGATGGGGTCGAGCAATCATCCGTTCCGAGCTCCCGGTCAGACCTCGGACCTACGTGACGGCGCTTCATTCCCGGGCATGTCGGGACCGCTGGGCGCGACGCTCATCCAGCGCCTCTCCGATCCGCAGACCGGAATCGTCCTCGACTCGTGGCTCGACGCAGACGGGAACAACCGCGGCAACGCTGGCGATTTCGTCGGACGTTGAGGGTGCGCGGGGGGTGGCGTCCCTTCAGGACGCGCGCGCCTGGCGACGATTTCGATCGAGGTCGTGTTGACGACATGACCCCAGGCAAGCCACGGCGCTGCGCGCCGCGTCTTCCCTGGGGCTGGATGATGTCGGCCTTTCAGGCCGGCGAGATGCGTGGGCCGCGTCTTACGATGGGGCCGGCGAGATGCGTGGGTCGCGCTTGCGATGGGGCTGGCGGGGTGCGTGGGTCGCGCTTGCGGATCAGCGCTGCATGGCGAGTCGAACGGCGGTCATGGAGACCTGTCCGGCGTGATCGCGGGGCTTTTCGTGCGAGTTGCTGCACACGATGACGATCGTGTCGATGCCGGTGTTGTAGAGGGTGAAGAAGCCGCGGTCGTTGCCTCCGGCGGCCATGCCTTCACCTTTCCCCGCATAGCGCTTGGTCGACTCTGGCGAGAGGAGCTGGCCGCCGCGAACGGCGCGGTTCCAATGGTAGAGGTCCGTGGGCGTCGAGACCATGCCGCCGCTGCCCTTCACGAGCCAGGACGTCTTGCCCCAATGGACGGGCGAGTTCGTCGGTCGAATGCGGTTGGGGCCGTAGCCGACGGCGAGCTCGTCCGGGTTGAACTCGTGCGTGAAGGAGTAAGAGCCGGTGCGGGTCATGCCAGCGGGCTCGAACAGATGCTCGCGAAGGAAGTCGTGATACTCCTGCCCCGAGACGATCTCGATGATCGCGGTCAGCACGCCCCAGGCGGCGTGGGAGTGGGCGTTGCCGGAACCCGGCGCAAAGAGCAGCTCGCTTCCCAGAATGCGATCGAGGAACGCGGCGCGATCGAGCCATGAGAGGTCGAGGTCGACATCGACGCCGTGGATACCGGGGAAGTTCTTGAGTCCCGACTTGCCGGTCATGAGCTGATCGAGCCTGATGCCGCGCTTGTCGGCCGGCACGCTGTCGAAGTACTTCGTGATCGGATCCGAGGTCTTCAGCTGGCCGCGATCGGCGAGCAGAAGAATGGCGGCGTGCGTGAAATCGATGGGTGTCGAGCCGATGGCGAAGATCGTGTCTTTCGTGTTCTCGATCTTGCGCTCGCGATCGGCCCAGCCGAAGCCGCGCTGCAGGACGATCGAGCCGTTGTGGACTGCGATGATCGACCCGGAGAATCCCTTCGCCTCCTCTTCCTCCAGACGCTGCTCGAGCGACTCCCAAGTCATCGGGGCGACTTCGGGACCCTTCGCCGGCGTGCTCGCTCGCTTCAGCTCGAGCTTCGTGATTCGGAAGGGTGAAGTGGGCTCCAGTTCCAGGAGCACGCTTTGAATACGATCGTCGTGCTCGAAGGTCATTGTGACCCCCGCCGCACCGCCCGGCTCGACCATGATGCCGCCGGCGCTCCGGCAAGCCTTGCGAATGCCGTCGAGCTGGCGCCGAAGCGCCGCGGAGTGGGTGCGGAGCTCAGGTGAGAGATGCTCTTCGGCAAAGCGATCGAGGGCAGCCGGCGTCGAGGTGTCGACGAAACGCTCGAGGGCCTGAAATCGCATCTGGAGGGCCGTCTGGAGATCGTCGCCTTGGCCGTGAGCCGGAGAGGTCACGATCAGGCTCGCGGTGAGCATCAGGCCGAGCCCGAGGAGCAGAGAAGCTTTCATGGGAGAGTCCTTTCAATCACGAAGGGAGTGCCACGGTGACCACGCACCGTGAGCGGGCCGGGCACGGAAGCCCGGAGAAGGCGTATCGATTCGGAGCCGCTCGGCTCCGCCTAGTCGCGCTCGTTGTCGAATCGGAATCGAACGCGGCCGTCCGGCGTCACGATCTCCGTCGAGTCGTCGCTGAGGGAGCCATCCGACAGCGGGCCGTGCGCGAAGCCGATCGCGTATTGCCATCCCGAGTCGTCGGCGAGCTCGATCTCGAGACCGCCGAGCGAGTTCTCGACCAGGGAGGCTCGGGTATCGGGTCCCGGGCCGCGCCGGGTCCGACCGATCACCAGCACCGGCTCCGTCGCCGAGCTGTCGAGGTACTCGACCAGGAGGCGGCCCTCATCGCTCTCGGGGACGTCTTGCCAGAACAGGGCGCAGCGTTGCCCACCCCCGTCGATCCAGTCGTGGAGGCGAGTGGCTCCGGCGAGAGAGGTGCGCTCGAGGCGAGCTCGCGACGGCTCGTCGGTCCCTTCGATGGTCTCGAGCTCGATCCGGGTCTCCTTGCGGCCGTCGGGCGTTCGGCGATTCACCTGAATGCCGGTCTCGACCGCGTCCGGTCCCGTCTGTCGACGATGCACGCGCACCGAGACGCGGCAGCCATCTTGCGTCGTGTACTCGAAGGTCTGCTCGCCGTCTTCATTGAGCGGTCCCTGCATTCGCTGTCCGTCGATGACGATCTCCACCCACCAAGTGCGGAGCGCTTCGAGGCCGACGGTGGCTTCGACGAGAGCGGCGGACAGGCCGATCGCGACGAGAAGAACGGCTGCGCGCCGCAATCCGCGCCCGAAGCGCCGACGCTGAAAACATTGGCGCAGTCGGCGCTCGAGCTCCGGGTTGGGTCGTTCGAGCACGTCGTCCTGGCGCAGCAGCTCGAGGGCCTCGTCGACGGGATGATTCGAAGGAGTGTTCATCGGCCTTCTCCGAGCTGTTCGAGGCGTCGACGCAACGCGTCTCGCCCGCGCGAGAGACGGGACTTCACGGTACCGGTCGAGCACTCCAGGACCGCGGCGACCTCGTCGACCGAGAGTCCTTCGAGATAGTGCAAGCCCAGGACCGACTGGAGCCGCTCCGCCAGACCGAGGAGGGCGAGGCGCACGATCTCTCTCTCGTCGGGCGCAACGATATCGCGCGCCGGTGGCTCGTGCTCGAGCTGCTCGAGGCGACGGCGGGCTTGGCGAATCCAGCGGCTGATGCGGCTCGTGGCCAGTCGATAGAGCCATGAGCGAAAAGGCAGGCCGCGCTCTTGATACCGGGGCAGGTACTCGAGTGCGGTCAAGAAGGTCTCGGCCACCACGTCGTCGACCATCCCCGAGCCACCGAGGCGTCGCCTCACGTAGCGCTGGATGGCTGGATAGTGCCGGCGATACAGCAGCGCGAAGGCGTCCGCATCCCCCTTGGCCCGCGCCACGAGCTCGGCATCGCTCGTCTCGGAGTTCGGTCGGCAACGAGGAGTGGAGTGCGGGAGAGCCACGGGCGGCGCCAATTCAACGGGCGTTCGAGTGTTCTGGACTTCAGCTCGTGAAAGCCAGACACGCGCAACGTGGTTCCCGGAAAATGCGCGCAGTGAGGAAGACCGGCCCCGAATGAGTGACTCGGGGCCTGCCGCGTCTTCGTCAGGCGAGGGCGGGGCGCGCGATCAGGGAGGCCCAGCGTGCCTTGGCCATCTGGAACTCCTCGCGAATCTCGATCAGCTTCTCTCGCCAGTCCGACCAATCGTCGTGCGAGCGGCGGCGCATCTCGCGATACTGGAGCCGCGCCTCGTGCCAGCGTTGGGCGAGCTTCTCGAGCTGCTCGCGGGCGGCGGCGACGCGCTCCTCATAGGCGTGTTGCACGTCGGCGGAGAGATCGGCGATGCGCTCCCGCATCCGCCGAACATCGGTCTCGAGCTTGGCCTTGAGGAGCTGGTTGTCGGGCGCGCGCTTCAGATCCCAGGACAGCCCGACGAGCGAGGCGGTCTTGATCAGCCACTTGGACGGATCCCAGTGGTACCAACGGTGACCGTTGCGATAGTCGGACGCGAAGCGATGGTGGAAGTTGTGGTAGCCCTCGCCGTGCGCCACGAGCGAGAGGAGCAGCGAGTCGCGCGCCTCGGTCTGCGTCGAGTGCGGTCGGCGCCCGAAGGTGTGCGCGAAGGAGTTGATGCCGTAGGTGGCGTGGCTCTGCAGCACGACGCGGAACAGGCAGCCCCAGAGGAAGCCACCGAAGGGTCGGCCGACCAGGGCGCCGAGTAGGGTCGGCAGCACGAACGTGACCAGTGCGACGATCAGCCAGTAGTTTCGGCGTTGCCACTGCACCAACGGATTGGCCGCGAGGTCCTTGACGATCGTGTAGTCGTCATCGAGCGGGGCGCGCCAGAAGAGCCAGCCGACGTGTGCCCACCAGAATCCCTTGTTGATGTTGTGCGGATCCCGATCGGTATCGGAATAGCGATGGTGGATCCGGTGATTCCTTGCCCAGTCGAGAACGGAGAACTGGAGCGCAGCGCCCCCGAAGATCAGGTAGAAGACCTGGAGCAACGGGTGGCACTGGTGGGTCTGGTGGGAGTAGTAGCGGTGATAGCCCGCCGTGATGCCCAGACCGGACAGTAGATAGAAGCCGAAGAAGAGCGCGATCTCCCACGGGTGGACGCCGAACTCGGAGATGTACCAGACACCTGCGACGATGGCGATGATCGGAGAGAGCGTGACGAAGAGGAAGCTCGGCCAGTTGAAGGGGAGGCGCTCTTCGGGCGCAGCTTGGTTGGTCATGGAGTCAGGACTCTCGTCGGTGCGCGGGCCGGAGCGATGAGACGCTCACGGCCAGGACAGACCCGGCAGCGGATGCACCACGACCAAGAGGGTTGAACCCGACTCGTGTCCGAGCGCGGACTCTCCGAAGCAATAGGTCGTCGTGTCCGCCGGAACACTTGATCGGCGGGCGTCGATCGAGATCGCCGCCCGCCGAAGGCCGGGACGAGGTTATTCGCCTCGTCCCGAAGAAGGCTTCTTACCAGCGGCCGCGGCCACCGCCACCACCACCACCGCCGCCACCGCCGCCACCGCCGCCACGCGGGCTGCGCTCGCGAGCTTCGTTGACGGTCAGGTTGCGACCTTGGAAATCGGTGCCATTGAGGCCGTCGATCGCCGCTTGAGCGCTGCCCTTGTCGATCTCAACGAAGCCGAAACCGCGCGGGCGGCCGGTCTCACGATCGGTGATGAGAGACACGGAGTGCACCTCGCCAAACTGCGAGAAGATCTCCCGGATGTCGTCTTCGGTTGCGTTGAAATTAAGGTTACCGACGTAGAGCTTCTGGGACATGAAACAGGTATCCGAATCAGAGACGATGTGGCGCCCACCTTTCGGGTGGACTTTCAAGGGGCTGGACATCCCCAGAAGATCGAGCTTCCCCCTCGAAACCATGGCGATCGATCTTCGGTCAACGTCCGGCGGACAAGTCCGCTTGACGGTGTCGCAGAAGGCTCCGGTTCGCAACCGCTCTCCGGCTGTGAATCCGGAAAGAACGAAACGAGTCGTTTTGGGCGAAGGCGTACGGCGGGGCCGAGCCGCGGGATGAGAATTTCGCAGAGTATAGAGAACCCGGTGGCTTCCTCCTAATGGAAACCTGAGCCGGACCTCCGTGTTTTGGAACCCGGCATTTCCTCTTTCGGTCGACGCGGCTCAGGACTGGAGTGCCATTCTTCCCACGCTCCGCCATTCCCGGTTTCCGGGGAGAGTCGGTCGGACGATGGGCAGTCCTCGCGGCGACTCTGATGGGTCCGACTCGGTCACCGGAGAGACGTCGGTGCGCGGGCGCGACTGAAAAAACATCGGCGTCCGATACGGGCGCTCGGTGCTGGCATCGGAGATCCGCTTTCCAGCGACGACCGGACGGGCCATGTGCCCGCGCCGATGGCCCGGGCGTCAGGTGGCGTTGCAGACCTGGCGCGACGGCAAGATCGTGCACGAGACCTTCTACTACAACGGCTGAGTCGGAAAGACCTCCTCCCTGGGACCGCGGGCGTCCCGCCAGGCGGCCCGCCGGCATCCGGCTTTCTGGGCCATTGGGGGAGCCGGTCGTGAGCCGACTCCCTTTGGATTCCCTCAGCGGCGCAGCACCGGGATCTTCCGACCGCGGGTCCACGGGGCGCCGGCCTCGTCGAGCGTCGTCTTGAGCTGCTCGAGATCGTCCTCGATCAGCTGACGGACGCCATCGATGGTGGCGCCGTACTCCTCACGTGCGATCTGTGCTTGGCGACGATGGGTGCCGGTCGGACCATAGGACTGTCCGAACGAGCCGAAGTAGGCGTTGCGGAGGCGTCCCAAGATCGACGGCGAGCCCATCGCGAAGCGGTCCGGCTTGGTGGGGTCACCCGAGAGCGCCTCGCGGGCATCGGTCAACGCCAGCTCGATCCGCCGCGCCTCGTCGAGAAGCTCCGGGTCGAGCTTCACCGTGCGATCGATCATCTGCTTGATGTCTTGCACCTGGCCGATCGCTTCATCGATGACACTCTGTGCGCCTCCGACCGCTCGCTGGAGCTCATCGAGATCCTGAAGAAATGCGAGCACCTCGCCGCGGTCCTGAGGAGGCAGGCTCGGCGTGCCGATGGCCTGCACCTCGAACGACTGGGCCTCGCCGAGCTTCTGGCTCTGGTCGTCGGCGCGTCGATACGCCTGCACCGTGTATCGACCTGGCGTTACCCGCGGGCCGCCAAACCCACCCGACACGGACGCATGACGCAGATTCCAGGTGACGCGGTGGAGGCCTTTGCCCGTCGGACCGGACACGCGGTTCACGACGCGTCCCGCGGAGTCTCGGATCTCGAGCCAGAAACGTGGGCTCTCCTCGCGATCCTCGGCCTTTAGCGCGGCCCAACCCGGGTACGGCGTGCCGGCTCCCGACTCGGCGAGCTTGCTCTCCTTCTCCTGTCGCTCACTCTTCTTCGTCTTCAGGCCTTCCTTCACGTGAAAGGTGAACACGGCACCGTAGGGCGGGTTGTTGGCCGAGTAGACACTGTCACCTTGAGAGCCCACTCGTCCGCCGAGCACGTCGTCGGGCTCATACAGCCAAGCGTTCTTGATGGGGAAGAAAGCGATGTCCTTCTCGAGCCGCTCGGCGCTGAGATGCCGCAGCGGCGTGTAGTCATCGAGGACGTAGAAGCTGCGGCCGAAGGTGGCGGCCACCAGATCGTTCTCGCGGCGTTGGATCTCGAGGTCGCGGACCGAGATGGTCGGCAGGCCACCGGACATCTTCAGCCAGCGCTCTCCACCGTCGAGCGTCGTGAAGATGCCGAACTCGGTCGCCAGGAACATCAGTCTCGGCTGCACGTGATCTTGGATGATGCGCCAGACCAGGTGGCGATCGGGCAGGTCTCCGACCAGAGAGGTCCAGGTTCGGCCGCGATCGGTGCTCTTGATCAAGAAGGGCCGGTAGTCGCCCTCCTTGTGATTGTCGAGGCAAGCGTAGACCGTGTTCACGTCGTGAAGATCGGCCTTGATGTCGTTGACGAACGCAAACTCGGGCACGCCCCAGATGCGCTCGACGCGGCGCCAGCTCTCGCCACTGTCCTCGGTGACGTGGATCAGGCCATCATCGGTGCCGACGTAGATCAGACCTTCCTGCAATGGCGACTCGGAGACCGAGGTGATGTTGCCGTGCTGGGACATGGCGAGGAGGTCCCAGGTCGCGTCGATGCTCTGGACACGTCCCATGATCTCGAGTGTGAACCGATCGCGCTGCCGCGAGAGATCGGGGCTGATCGCTCGCCAGGAGTCGCCCCGGTCGTCGCTCCGATGGAGCTTGTTCGAGCCGAAGTACAGCCGCGTGTGGGAGTGCGGGCTGATGTGAATGGGGGCGTCCCAGTTGAAGCGCAGATCCTCCGCGCCCTGCTCGGGCTGAGGCCGGATGTCGATCGACTCTCCGGTGCGGCGGTCGAACCGTCGCAGGTATCCCTGCTGCGACTCGCAGTAGAGGATGTTCGGATCATCCGGATCGATGGCGCAGTCGTGCCCGTCTCCGCCGATCGTGATCCGCCAATCGGCATTGCGGATGCCGTTGTCGGTCAGCGTCCGCGTCGGACCGTACTGCGTGTTGTTGTCCTGGGTGCCACCGACGACGTGGTAGACGGGCCAGTCGTAGTCGACGTCGACCTTGTAGAACTGCGTCAGCGGCAAGTTCGCCGTGAACGCATACGTCTCGCCACGATCGTACGACTTGTAGAGACCCCCATCGCAGCCCACGAGCAGGAAGTCGGGGTCGGTCGGGTGAAAGGCGACCGCATGGTTGTCGACGTGCTTGTTGTTGTTGCCGATCCCTTGCCAGGTCCGACCGCCGTCCTCGCTGCGTCCGAGCACGACGTTGGCCTGATAGATCACGCCTTCGCGATGGGGGTCGGCCCAGATCTCCTGATAGTAATGGGGCCCGGTACCGCCGCTGACATAGTCGCTCTGCCGGTTCCAAGCTTCGCCGCCGTTCTCGCTTCGCCAGAATCCACCGGTGCGCCCCGGCAGCTCGATCGTCGCGTAGACGACCTCGGGATCCTGTGGCGAAAGAGCCAGCGCGATCTTTCCCACATCGCCGCTCGGAAGACCGCCTTGGAGTTGCCGCCAGGTGCGGCCGCCATCGGTCGACTTGTGAACACCCGACTCGGGGCCGCCGTTCAGGAGTGCCGCCACCGTGCGGTGCCGTTGATGCGTGGCCGCGAACAGGATGTCGGGGTTCTCGGGATGCATCACGACGTCCGTGACACCCGTGTAGGGACCTGCGGCGAGGAGCAGCTTCCAGCTCTGGCCCCCGTCCGTCGTCTGATAGAGTCCGCGCTCTCCACCCGGGGACCAGAGTGGTCCTTGCGCCGCGACGAAGACGACATTCGAGTCGCGTGGGTCGACCACGATCTTGGCGATGTGCTCAGTCTGCTTCAGCCCGAGGTGCTCGAAGGTGGCGCCGCCATCGAGGCTCCGGTAGACGCCGTCTCCGAACGAGGAGTGCCTGCCGCCGACCGCTTCCCCGGTGCCCAGCCAAAGCGTGTCGCAGTCGTTGGGATCGATCGTGAGGCAACCCGTCGAGTAGACCGAGTAGCCGTCGAAGATCGGTGTCCAGGTCGTTCCGGCGTTGACGGTCTTCCAGAGGTTGCCGGAGCCGATCGCCACGTACCACCTGTTGGGATGGCAAGGGTCGACCGCGATGTCGGCGACTCGGCCCGACATGAGGGCGGGTCCGATCGAGCGGAAGCTGAGCGAGCTCACGAGGCCCGCATCGATCGAGGTTGGTCTTTCGGTGTCTTGGGCGTGGACCGGGGCGACCAGGCCCGCGAGAACCACGGCGATGAGAAGGCGATGCATGCTGGGAGATCTCCTGGGAAATCGAATCGAGGGGGGGCCGGCACTCGTTGAGCGAGGTCGGACATGGTACGCCGACGCGGAAGCAGCTGCCACGTCGGTTCGATCGCTCAGCTCCCGCTCTCGGCTTCCCGGGCCGGCAGTCTGCGGTCCAATGGCAGCGTCACGATGGCGCGCGTCTCGAGACGGATGCCGAACTTGTTGATTCGATGGCGCACCGTGTCCCGCGAGACGCCGAGCCGACGAGCGGCCTCACTCTGGTTGCCGTGACACTGCTCGAGGGCGCGCAGAAGCGTATCGAGCTCGAGGTCGTCCCACCGCAGGCTCGCACGATCGGGTGGCTGGGAGACCGAGACCGGCTCGGGGCGAGTCGCCTCCAACGCCGGACGGAGGAAGTCGAGCATCGAGGACTCGATGCTCGAGCCGTCTTCAAGCAGCACGACGCGCTCGACGGCGTTCTTCAGCTCACGGATGTTCCCGGGCCAAAGATGTTCGACCAGCCGTCTCATCGCGTCGGGGGCGAACCCGCCGAAGCGCTTGTGGAAGCGGAGATTCAACGTATCCAGGAAGTGCCGGGCCAGGACCGGGATGTCCTCCACTCGCTCGCGGAGTGGCGGCAGGTGGACGGGGACGACCTGCAATCGAAAGAAGAGATCTTGACGAAAGCGTTGTAGCGATACGGCTTCTTCGAGATCGACGTGAGTTCCCGAGATGATCCGGAGGTCGACCGGAATGTCCCGCGTGCCACCCAAGCGCTTGAGTGTGCGCTCCTCGAGGAAGCGGAGGATCTTGGCTTGGATGGGCATGCTCAGCTCGGCGACCTCGTCGAGGAACACCGTGCCGCCATTGGCGAGCTCGAGCAGCCCGAGCTTGAGGGTTTTCGCGTCCGTGAAGGCGCCCGGTTCGTGACCGAAGAGCTCGGATTCGAGCAGGGCCTCGGGAATCGCGGAGCAGTTGATCGGGACGAAGGCTGCCGCGGCACGAGGACTGGACTCGTGCAGTGCGTGGGCCACGAGATCCTTGCCGGTACCGGACTCTCCCAAGAGCAGGATCGTGGTCGCGGCGCTCCGAGCGATCTTGAGGACGGTCGCTCGCAGCTCGCGCGTGATGGCGGCCTGGCCCAGAATGGCGTCGATGCTGCCGGTCGGCGGACCCGATCGTGCAGCGCGGGAACGCTCGACGACTTGGCGCACCGTACCCGCCAAGGGCCCGGGGGACCGCGCATCGAAATGGTACTCGGCGCTGCTCGTGCGGCAGATCTCAAAGACCTCTCGGGGCGTGACTTCTGGGTCCACGATCACGACCGGGACCCGAGGCGTCGTCAACCGCAACGCGGCCAGAACCTCCTCCACTTTTTCGCCCCGCAAAGGGGGACGAATGACCACCGCATCGAGACCCTCGGTGTCGATCAGCTCGATGGCTCGAGTCGAGTCCGGACGGGTATCGAGGTCGAACCCCTGGGCGGCGAAGGCGGTCTTCCAGCCCCGCTCGAGGCCCCGATCGGTGACCAGGAGAACTTTCCCTGAGGCCATGTGCTTTTCCAGAGCCGTTCTCGGCGCGTCGTGAAACGCACCCTCGGTTGGAGAAGTCCGCGCTGTCTCTCACTCGAGGGGTTGCGGAGACGGATCCTAACCCACTGGCCCGGGCGAAGCATCCCCGGCGATCGGTCAGGCCAGGCATGAGTCGAGCCGAGGTCCCACTCGATGAGGGTGGGACCTCGGCTTTTCTCGGGAAGGCATGCCGCTCAATCAGGTGCCGTTCGAGGGCGGTTGGAGCACCTGGAAGCGACGGCCGACGCGACGCTCGAGCGAGGGTCGTGCGTCGGCGACGCGGCCGCGATTCTCCGGCTCACGACTGACCTTGGGGGAAGGCCGGGCGCGCCGGGCTCAGTCGATCAGTCCGGGAAAGGAGGACCGATCGACGGGCCGCATCATTCGGGAGAGCTCGGTTCAGCCCTTGATTCCGACGGGCAGGCGGACGCCGGTCCAAAGAATGTCAGTCTTCATGTCATCACCGTAGAACTCGGTGAGCAGCTTCTCGAAGCTCGCGAGCTTGGCCATCGGAGTGGTGGCCGTGATGATGAAGTGGCAAGTATCGGTCTTCTCGTTCGCGACGTGCTTGAACTCCTTGAAGAGCTTGGCGTCCCGAATCGCGGTGTCGATCTCGGCCATCTGGTCGGCCGTGACGTCGCCCTGGACGAGCACTTCGCTGTGATTCTCGATCGCGAGCTTGGCCTGGTCGACGCGAATGCCGATCGGCTTGAGAGCCTTGTCGAGCTCGGTCAGACGGAGCTCACGCTTCTCGAGGATCGTGAAATGAAGCTCGTTCTTCTCGGTGTCGAGGCGGACGTTGTGGAAGCAGCTGCCTTCGGGCTTGTCGAGCTTGTCGGGCTTGTCGAGCTTGAGCTTAGGAAGCGCCGAGAGCTGCAGGTCGTTGACGATCTTTTGAGCGCGCACCGCGTTGTCCTTCGTCAAGCCGGTGACGGGAACCGTCCAGCTGGCGAGGTGACCGGCGGTGAGCTGAGTGTCTTGCTTCTTCGGGGTCGGCTGCGCCGTCGCGGAATCCGTGGAGGAGGCGACGAAAAGGGCCGTCAGTATCGAAAGCGTCATGAACTTCATGGGCGAGCTCCATTGAGAAAGGTGGTTGCCCCGTCGCGACCGGAATGGTCGAACGGGACGAGCGCCACGTCGGTGTGTGGCGAGTCGCATTCGGATTTCGATTCCGAGCTGCGACGGGAGCCTCCGGAAGCAAGCACCGCTCCAAGGTCGAGACGAAGCCGACTGGCGGGTGCGCCTGCCCGCTGGCAGGGCGTTTCCGGGTGAGTGCCCTCCGGCGAAGGGCGGGGACGACCTTCCGGCAGGATGTAGGGATCACCCCCAACCTGCGGGTGGAGCGCGCAGGGTGTCGTGTCTCAGCCAGGTGCGGCCCTCATCGAAGAAGCGCGGTTTCAATCGACACGCCGACGTGTCAAGGTCGAGCGTCGCTCGAGGACCGGACGAAGCCGGAGCGCTGCGCCATGCAAGTCGTGATGATGACCAACACGTACCTTCCACATGTCGGTGGAGTGGCGAGATCGGTCGAGACCGTGAGGCGGGCGCTGCTCGCGCGCGGGCATCCAGTGACGATCGTGGCGCCGGACTTCGATGAGGCGATCGAGGACGAGGACGGCGTGATCCGGCTCGCCGCGCTCCAGAACTTCAACGGCAGCGATTTTTCGGTCCGCTTGCCCTTGCCGAATCTACTCACAGCGCGCCTCGAGGACTTCGGAACCGAGCTCGTCCACTCGCATCACCCATTCCTCCTGGGCGACACCGCCTTGCGGGTCGCGGCCAGCCTGTGCGTTCCCATCGTCTTCACCCATCACACGCTCTACGAGCGCTTCACCCAGTACGTGCCCGGTGACTCACCCGCCCTCAAGCGCTTCACCATCCGGCTCGCCACCGACTACGCCAACCTGTGCGACCACGTCATCGCGCCCAGCCAGAGCATCGCGAAGCTCCTTCGGGCCCGCGGAGTCACCACCCCGATGACGGCCATCCCGACCGGGATCGACCCGGCCGAGTTCGCCGATGGGGATCGCGTCGCGAGCCGTCGGCGCTGCGAGCTCCCGACAGAAGGGCTCGTCGTCGGACACGTCGGCCGGCTGGCGCCGGAGAAGAACCTCCCGTTCTTGGCGCGCGCGGTGGCGCGATTCCTGCACCAACATCCAGATGCTCGGTTCTTGGTGGTCGGGGACGGTCCAGCTGGAGACGAGGTCCGGCAGGTGTTCCGGCGAGAGAAGCTGTCGGAGCGGCTGCACATGACGGGCGTGATGAGCGGGGAGGACCTGCGGGCCGCCTACCACGCGATGGACGTCTTCGCGTTCGCTTCGACGAGCGAAACGCAGGGCATGGTGCTCGCCGAGGCGATGATGGCGGGTGTCCCGGTGGTGGCGATCGACGCGCCCGGGGCACGCGAGATCGTCGTGGATCGCGAGAACGGTCGGTTGCTCGAAAGCGAGGACGAGGCGTCTTTCGCGCAAGCGCTCGGAGAGCTGGCCGAGCTCACTGTCGACTTGCGTGCCGCTTGCAGCGAGGCGGCGCGTCGAACCGCCGAGGCCTTCTCGGTCGACGCGTGCACCGAGCGCGTGCTGACCGCGTACGAGGAGGCCCGGGAGCATCATGCCGGCGAAACGGTGGAGGACGATGCCTGGCACAACCTGCTCGAGCGCATCAAGACCGAGTGGCAGCTCTGGACCGATCGCGGCGAAGCCGTGATCGATTCCTTGCTCGACGAGGATTGAGGCGACGGCAGAGCGCTCCCGTCAATCCCGCTCGAGGAGTCTCTGACAAGCTGGATGCTCGCCCCACGCCGGTTGGAACCAGGGCCACACCTCGAGCTCGTCGATCGTGATCGCGTCTCGGTTCAAGAGAGGATCGAGGAGGGAGGCCACCGTGTCACCCCAGCGACTCCAGACGCTCCCTTCCGAGCGCTCGGTCAGGGTGAGGGCCATCTCCGTCAGCGAGTACGCCAAGCCGAATCTCAGCTCATCGTGCTCGAGGTCTTCGCGAAGGACCTCCTCGACGGCCTGGTCGGCAGACTCGAAGTCGGAGCGGGCGAGTGCGATCTCGGCCATCGTCAGGCGGGATCGGAGGAGCTGTTGATGAAGGTCCAGGTGATCCGGCCTTCGATCTCGGCGCACTTGCAGCAACGTGATCGCTTGACGAGCCAGTGATTCGGCGCGTTCCGGGGCTTCCCGGATCAGGGACCGGCCGAGAATCGTCCACGTCTTGGCGAGCCGAACCGCGATGTCGTCATCCTGGGGACGCCGCTCATGCACCGAGCCGAAGATCTCGGCCACCCGCTCCATGAGTGCGATCTATTCTCGCCCGCCTTGATGAGGAGCTGCTCTTGCGCCGCCTCCATGCCGGGGACGTTCTTGAGCGAGCCGTTGACCAGCCACTGGAGAGCATCTTCGATCGTCTCGAGGCTGGCGCCCCGATCTTCGAGAGCCGCCTCGAGCTGGACGTTCTTCTCCTCGACGTCCATCGCTTTGAGGCAAACGGTCTCGACGTCGCGAGGCAAGGCCGGGTTGAGGGCGCGCAATGGGCGCGGTTGGCCGCCCAGAACGAGCTGCCGCGTGGTCAGTGCGTCCTCGGAACGGTAGGGACATCGAAGCGTGAGCGTCTCGTACAACGAGACGCCGAGCGCGTAGACATCGCTGCGCGCGTCGAGGGGCTCACCGCGGATCTGCTCGGGCGACATGTAGAACAAGGAGCCCATGACCGAGCCCGTTCGCGTCAGCTTGTCCGAACGCTCGGAAGCCGCCAGGCCGAAGTCGAAGAGCACCGGGTGTCCGTCGTCCAGCACCATGATGTTCGACGGCTTGATGTCGCGGTGGAGCACGCCGCGCTCGTGAACGTAGTGGAGTGCGCGGGCGGCTTGCGCGATCAAGCGCAGCGCTCCTTCGTGCCAGGTGCGATGCAGGTCGACCGCGGTCGGCGCCGAGTCGTGGGACGGCACGGCTTCCGACCGACTCCAGTCGCTTCCGCTCAAGGCGCCGGCTGCGCGGCCCGGGAGTGTCTCCAATCGCTCGCCGAGCGTCCGGCCCTCGAGCAGCTCCATCGCGAAGTACGGAATGCCGGACTCCTCGCCGTAGCTCAGCACGCGAACCACGCCCGGATGCTTCAGCTCGGCCAAGACGCCGGCTTCGCGTTGGAACCGCTCGCGCAACGATTCGAAGTAGAGCTGCTCGGGGCGGATCAGCTTGAGGGCGACCTCGCGTTCGAGCGACTCCTGAACGGCGAGGTAGACGACGCCCATACCGCCGCTGCCGAGCTGTCCGAGCAGACCGGCCCTTCGCAGCAGACCGAGCCGTCGGCGGAGGTGATCTGCCTCATCAGGATGCGCCTGGCACATCTCCTCGAGTCCGTCCCAGCCGATCTCTTGAATCCGTTGAATCGTCTCGAAGACGAGATCGGCGGGCGGACGAGCGGACGCGCTGTCGCTCACGTCCAATAGGCTTGGCGGCCCTTGCCTTGCACGGGAATGCCCTGAGCCTTCAGCACCTCGTTCTGCAACGCGTACATGCACGCAGCCGCTTCGTCGATCTTGCGCGTGAAGGCGATCGAGCCTTCGAGGATCGGCTTGAGCTTGTCGCGCTCCTGGATGCGAGCCGGCGGGTACTCGTGCTCGACGACCAGGTGCGTGTTGGCCGGGTCGATGTCGAGCAGCTCGCGGGCGGCGAGCTGGTGATCGAGCCAGTCGACGCTGCGGTTCTGCAGGTAGGCGAGGGGGTCGTGCTTGGCGGTACCGGGTAGCTCATGCTCGCAGAGGACGATCTGCTTCTTCCAGGCATTGAGATGGTCGGCCGGGTTGTCGGAGATCTTGCCATTCACGTAGTCGCCGCGCTCGACCGTCTGGCCGCCGTAGCCCCAGGTCGAGACGCCCTTGGCGTCGGTGACCTGGCCTTTCACGTGGAAGCCGTCGATCAGGAACGGGTAGCCCTCGTCCTTGAGGACTTGGAAGATCGAGCGTGTGTCCTGCCCCATCAAGATGGCGTGGGAGGGATCGTAGTGGATGCGGAACTGGTCCCCGACGCCGTGCTTTTCGCAGATGCGGTGCAGGGCGATCCAGGTGCCGGGCGTGTAGCCGATGTTGTTGTGCCAGTTGTCACCGGGCACCCAGCCCGGCATGGGGCACTGCTCGACGCGGTAGGTGAGCCCACGCGCCTTGGCCTCCTTGAGCATCGGGATGAAGACGTCCTCGAAGCAGCCGAGGTTCTCGTCCATCGAGAGCTTTTGGTTGCGTCCGACGAAGCCGCAGATCGCATCGACGCCGAGCAGCGCCGCCGCGTCGAAGCAACGCAGCATGAAGTCCATCTTCTTCTTTCGAGTGGCCGCGTCGTCGTGGAGCATGTTGTCGAAGTAGGCGACATCGGACAGGCCGACCTTCGTCTCCTTCATCGCGGCCAGCACACGTTGCGCACGCTTCTCATCGAACGGCGCCCGGAGATCGAGCGTGTTGGCGACCGGGTCGAGCATCGCCTCGGGCGGCACGTCGGTCTCGGTCGGGTGCAGTGCCGCCGAGAGCTGGATGGTGTCGGCGCCGCACTCGCGAGCGTATTGCAGCCAATCCTCCACCGCGCGATCCGGATCCGGATCCCGGACTTCGCGAGGCGTCAGCTCCTGCAAGGCAGCCGTCAGGATTCCGACCTTCATGAACTTCGGCTCGAACGCTTTGACAGTCATGGCCACACCTCTCTCGGCTCACCTCAATCGTGGGACGGTTCCGACGGCAGAGATTCTAAGCGCGGTCGCTGAACGAAGCCATGGCCCGAGCCTCGAGGAACGAGGGGCGGTAGAGAGATGAGGCGATCTCTCCGCGTTCCCAGAGATCGCTCAATCGCCGTCGGACTTCGGCATCGCGAAGGCGGTCTCGTCGATGTCGACCTCGAGCTCGACTTTTTCGTACTGCGTGACGATCGTTCCTATCATCGGGTGAATGGCCTTTGACGTCGTCCGGAACGGAAGGAGCAGGCCGCCGACGTCTCGGTAGTCTTCGAAGGTCACCGTGGATCCCAGGGCCCCGATGCCGGGGAGATACGGGATGCGCTCTTCGCCCAACAAGCGACCCGACTTCACGCTCACGTACTTCGTCGTCGACGTACCCAGGTGAGGGACGGCCCGCACGACCCAGCAGGGCTCGCCCGCGAAGTCCCGTTGATAGAGCACGCGGACCTCGCGATAGACGGTGCGCCAATCATCGAACATCGCGCCGAAGCTGCCGAGGATGGCCTGCTCGCCTTCCACCCCCACCATCGCCGTCGGTCGGCCGCCCGGCCGCTGATTCCAAGCCCGGTCGCCGAGCATGCCTAGCCTCTGCTCGCCGAGGCCCTCGAACTGCATCGTGACCAAGCGGTGGCCGCGACCGGAGTAAAGATCGTCGAGCGTGCCCGTGCGCTTCTGGGCTTGGATGGTCAGCTTCCCGGTCAAACGAAACGGCGAGAGTGTGTCGAAGTTCGCCGCGCCGTGGGCGTCCAAGACCCGCTTCATGAGAGCGTCGACCGAAGGCGCCTCCGGGTCCGGGTGGAAGCGCACCATCTGCTCCTCGGCGACGGGGCCCTTCACGTCGATGTGGGTGACGTTGCCCTTGTCGTCTCGCACGAAGTGCAGCTTCTGGGCCGCGAGCTGCTCGAGGGTCCAAACGTCGGGCTCTTCGCCTGGCTGCAGGCTGAGGATCTGCTCGCCCGGCACCTCGACCGACAGCTTCCCCTTCTCCAGGACGACCGCGCGGTAGCGTTCTTCGCCCTCGACTCGGTACAGGCCCAAGTAGGGGCGCAGCGTGTCCGTCGGAATTTCCTGGGTCAGCTCCTCCAGACGCTTCGCGTCCGGGTTCAGGACGGCGGCGTCGAGCGCGCGCTCGAACATCGAGATCGTCTGCTGCCCCCGCGACTGCGTGAAGTAGAGCACGATCAGGTCGCGCTTCGGAAACGCGATCGCATACGTGCCGTCCGATCCGCCGTGCCCGAAGGCGACGAGCTGCTTCGAGTCGTCGAGCCAGAGCTGCCACATCCGGCCATAGTGGACTTGAAGGCCTCGGAGCCAGGTCGGGTAGTTCATGCCCGAGACGGGCTCGAGGCCGCGCGCGATCGCCTCGCTGGAGAGCAAACGCTCGTCGCCGACCTTGCCTCCGTCCATCCACAGTGCCAAGAATCGAGCGTAGTCCTGAGGCGTCGACCAGACGCTCTGGGATCCCATGGCGAAGGGGTAGAACGCCTTGTCCTCGGGACTCCAGTAGCGGTGCCAGGCGCCCTTCATTCCGACATGGATGCTGGCGAGTCGGGCGCGACGCGAGTCGTCATCGGCGAACTGGTGATCGCTGTCCGACATGCCCACGGGATCCAGGATGCGCTGGCGGATCTGCTGATCGAGGCGAGCTTCCCCGATCACCTCGAGCACTGCGCCCAGCGAGTCGCTGCCCGCGTCGCTGTACCGGAAGCGGCTGCCGGGCTCGAAGTCGGGGCCGACGCCCCCGGCCTGATCCGCGATCTCCTTCAGGCTGTCGTAGGTGTCGAGCTCGCGATCGATGCACGACATCGGAAGCCCGCTGCGATGCGTGATCAGGTGCTCGATCGTGATCGCGGCGGCCTTGCCTTTAGCGAAGGAAGGCAAGTAGGTGGAAGCCTTCGCGTCGAGCGAGAGATCTCCCGAGTCGATCATCATCTGCGCCAAGGTGCCGGTCAGCGGCTTGGACATCGACCGGATGTTGACGATCGTCTCCGGCGTCCACTCGGCACGGGACTCCCCGTCCTTGGCGCCGAACGCAGCGTGGAGGACGGTCTTGCGATTCTTGATCACGAGGAGCTCGGCGCCGACGATGTCCCCGTCCTCGACGAAGCCACGGACGACACCAGAGAGCTGCTCGAGCAGCGCCGGGTCGAGACCCTGGCTCTTGGCGCTGGCGGCAGGGAAAGTCGAGTCCTGAGCGAAGGAGAGGGCAGAGATCACGGCGATCAGGAGGCCGATACGGAGAGCGAACATGAGGATACTCCTCTGAGCTTCTTGCGTTGCCGGGACGGAGAGCGGTACCGCTGGAGGCGCGGAATCTGTCCGAGGCCCAAATCGGCGCAAGCTCGGGCGTGCGTCCGCGGAGCGTTTGAGTGCGAATCGGCCCACCAACGCGGGGATTCTGGAGTGCGTCCGCGCAGGCTGCTCGCCATCGAGCGTGGACCCTGCGTCAGCGGCTGGGCACGTATCTTCGCCGGCACGTGGGCAACAGAGACGTGAACGGAGTTCGAGGAGTCGATTGGCGTCCGTCGTCGCTTGTCGGCGGGGCGATCCGACCTCGAATCACGTGTACGAGAGAGCGGTCTCGAGCTCGCTGGGATTAGTGGACCAGCGGGGCCGCACGCCCACCACGAAGGCGACGGTGTCGATTCTTTTGCCAACGCATCAGCGGAGCCGACGCCGAAGGGCGCGTCATCCCGGCGCACTCTGAACTTCGCGGGCTTCAAAGAACCTGAGCCGGCGAGCAATCAAGATAGTGCCTGTGAAGCTGACGAAGGTGATCAAGAACTGCGCGACCAGCATGCCCAAGGGGTAATCCTCGAGGCACACGGCGTCCATCACGGGATTGAGCAATCGGTCGATCACGAGGTACGCCAGAACCGCCAAGAGCACACGCGCCGATCGCTTCCACGCCGCTCCATGATCGGATGGCATCCCGATTCGAAGCAGCAGGGCGTAGCTGGCGAGCAATCCCAATTGCCTTCCGACATTCTCTCTGTCGAGCAGGTCGACGAAGGGAGCCAAGACGACGAGCAGGACTACCCAGACCGTCCACCGCGACAGAGTGGAAACACCCGGTGACGTCGAGTCCTCACGCGTCAGCGGGCGCACGAGGAAGGCAGCGACGGACACTGCCACAATCCCGACCGCCACGCCGCCGAGCACGTCCGCGATGAAGTGCCGGCCCAGGTACATGCGGGACAAGCCCATCAAGAGAATCCAAACGACCGAGAGCGCGAGAACGGCTCTCGAGCGGAAGAAGAGCGCCAGGGCCAGAAAGAAGGCCGTGGCCGCCGCGACATGGCCCGAAGGCAATCCGTAGCTCCAGTCCGTCTGTCTCTGGGCAGCAGCCCTCGCCTCCGATGAGGGTAGAGACCAGAAGCTCTCGCCCCCCCACCCCCGTCGACGAGGAGCGGAGGACGAGCTTCGCCAGGCTCGACATCGCTGGGCCGAGGCATCATCAGGCTTCGCTTGAAGCCGTCGGTCAAAATGCCGCTGATGAGGAGAGCCAGGAAGACGAAGAACCCCTGCCGGATTCGCACGCCGAAGATCAGGACGGTGAGCAGCGTGGCGTAGATCGGCGTGTATCCCAACCATGAGATCGCCGACATGAGCCAGGTCAGGCCGGGCGACACCCAGGACTAGAGCCAGAGGATGGGATCGGTCTGAAACATGGCCCGTTCTCTCTGAGCTTGGCGCGGCGCACCGCCTCGATCGAGGGTTGTCAGCCCTCGCCAGTCTCGCGCTCAGCTGGTGACAGTGGAAACAGTCCTGGCAGAGTCCGAATCGTCGATTCGCCGAGGCGGCCGTTTGCGTCTCGGTTGCCTCGCATGCCGGCAGGCCAGTTCTTGGCCAAGCCGCCGAGAATCTTGCGCCCATTCACCCGGTTCGCGAAGCGCCCCCTCTGCGGAGAGCCGCCGAGCCGCGCTCGGCGTCCCGCCCGCCGGAGCGCCGCATCGGCCTTCTTACCGCGGACTCGTCGATGCTCTTCTACCGCGAAGCGGCCCGCCCGCGCGGGTCGCATCCGAACGGGACCGCGTCGAATGTCGTCAGCGGCTCTGTTTCTTCTCCCGCCCGCGCGGGTCGCTTCCGAACGGGACCGCGTCGAATGTCGTCAGCGGATCTGCTTCTCACGCCACAACCGCCTCTTGCTCCCGATGCAGCAGCGAGTACACGACGGGGATCACGAACAATGTGATCAGGGTCGAGCTCAGCAGCCCTCCGATGACCGCGCGCGCCAATGGCGCTTGTGCTTCGGCGCCTTCGCCTAATCCCAACGCCAGGGGCAGGAGTCCCAACATCGTCGTCAGCGACGTCATCAGGATGGGCCTCAGCCTTCTTCTCCCGGCTTCTCGGACGGCTTCGAAGATCTCGAGGCCGTCGAGGCGGCGCAGGCGCGTTGCTTGGTCGACGATCAGGATCGCGTTGTTGACCACGATGCCGCCCAGCATGATGCAGCCGATGTAGGATTGCACGTTGAAGGTCGTGTCGGTCAGGAACAGCGTCAGCAGCACGCCGACGGCGGCCAAGGGTACCGAGAACATCACGACCAGCGGATCGGTGAGCGACTCGTACAGGCACGCCATCACCATGTACACCAGCAGCAGCGACAGGATGAGGCTGATCAGCAGCTCGGCGAAGGCCTCCTGGCGCTCCTCCCAGTCTCCGGCCACCGAGACGTCGGTATTGCTGGGGCGAGGAATCTCGGCCAGGCGTTGCTCGACGTCGGCGACGATCGAGCCCAGATCGCGATCGGAGATGTTGGCGGAGACGGTGGCGACGCGTTGCTGGTTCTTGCGGTCGATCTGAATCGGACCGCGCCGAGACTCGAGCGAGACTACATTGCGCAGGATGACCTGCTCGCCGTAGTCATTGGTAATCGTGAGGTCGAGCACCTCGTCGAGCGCCAGCAGCTCGGCATCCTTGAGCTGGACCAGGATACGCACGTCGTCGCCGTCTCGTCGGAACGTACCGGCCTGCGAGCCGGCGATGGCGGTCTCGAGCATGCGGGCGACCTTGGCGATCGAGACGCCGAGATCGGCGGCGCGGTTGCGGTCGATGCGGAGCAGCTCTTGGGGTACACCGCTCTCGCGGCTCAAGCGCACGTCCGTCACGCCCGGGATGTCCTCGATCGACTTGGCCACCTCCGCCGACAGCGCGTCGAGGGTCTCGAGGTCGTGGCCGCGAATCTCGAGCTGCAGTCCTTCGTCGCCGCCGCCGAAGGCGATGCGCAGCACGAACAGCCCTTGGCCGGCGCGCGTGCGCAGGGTGATGCCGGGCTGGTCGCCGATCTGCTTGCGCAGCGCGTCGGCGATCTCTTGGCTCGAACGGCTCCGGTCCTTGATCGGGACCAAGGACAGCTGCACGTCGCCGGTGGCACCGTTGCCCGGGCGATAGGAGGAAGCGCCGATGCTCACGACCGAGGCCCGCGCCTCGGGGACCAGCGCCTCGACCCTCTCCTCGATGCGTCGCATGCGCTCGTCGACGACGGCCAACCGCGTGCCGACCTCCATCTCGGCGGAGATCCTCACCTCGCCTTCGTCGGTCTGCGGCATGAACTCGCTGCCGATGAGCGGGTAGAGCAGCAAGCAGCCGCCGAACAAGCCGACGGCGAGCGTGAGCGTGACGAATCGTCGACGCAGCGCGAGACCCAGCAGATTGCCATACGAGCGCTCGAGCCCTTGGAAGATCCGTCCGCCCGAGGTGATCTTGGCGAGGCTCGCCGCGCGCACGCCGCCCCCGAGCTTGGCAGCCAGCATGGGCACCAGCGTGAGCGCCACCACCAGCGAGCAGATCAGGGAGAACCCGACCACGTAGGCGAGCTGGCGGAAGAGCACGCCCGACATGCCTCGGACGAACACCAAGGGAAGGAAGATCACCAGCGTCGTGATCGTGCTGGCGATGATGGCGGCCGTCACCTCCTCGGCGCCGTTGATCGAGGACTCGCGGGCGCTAACGCCCTTCTCCTGTCGCAGTCGAAAGATGTTCTCGAGCACCACGATCGCGCTGTCGACCATCATGCCGACCCCGAGCGCCAGGCCACCGAGCGTCATCAGGTTGAGCGTGAACCCGCCGAAGTAGACCAGCGCGAAGGTCGCCACGATCGAGATCGGGATCGCGGTCGCGATGACCAGCGTGCTGCGCACGTTGCGCAGGAAGAACAGCAGCACCAGCACGGCCAGCGCGCCGCCGTATAGGACCGAGCGGCTGACGTTGTTGATCGAGTTCTCGATGTACTCGGACGAGTCCGATATCGGGACGATGGCGATCTGGGAGTAGTCGGCGTTGATGCGTTCGATCTCGGCCAGCACGTCGCGGGCGACCTCGACCGTGTTCGTGGCCGACTGCTTCCGGACTGCCAGCCGCACGCCCGGATCGCCGTTGATCCGAATGATGCGCGTGATCTCGCGATGCGTGTCGACGACCGTGCCGATCTGGTGCAGGTAGATGGGCGCGCCATCGCGCGCGGCGACGATCGTCTGGCGCAGCTCGTCCAGGTTCGTGAACTCGCCCGGCGTCCGCAGCGTCACGTCGTAATGACCGCGCTCGATCGTCCCGGCCGGCACCGTCAGGTTGGCTTCGCGCAGCGAGCGAATGATGCCGTCGAGCGGCAGGCCGAGGGCCTTGATCTTGTTGGCGTCGAGCAGCACGCGGATCTCGGGCTCGAAGCCGCCCCACACGTCCAGCACCGCGACGCCCGGGATGCGCTCGATGCGGTACTTGACCTGCTCGTCGATCAGCCGACGCAGCTCCAGCGGATCGAGTTCGGAAGCGACGCCCAGCAGCAGGATCGGGAACGAGGCGATGTCGAACTTGCGGAGCTGCGGCTTCTCCGCCTCCTCGGGCAGGTCGTCGCTGATTCGGTCCAGGCGGTCGCGAATGTCGTTCGCCGCCACGTCCAGGTCCGAGCCCCAGGTGAACGTAACGCGCACGTTGCTGATGCCTTCGGCCGAAGTCGACGTCAGCTCCTCCACACCCGGCACCGCAGCGACCGCTTCCTCCACCCGCCGAGAGATCAGCTCCTCCATCTCCTCGGGGCTCGCGTTCTCGTAGCGCGTGGAGACGGTCAGGGTCGGGTACGAGACGTCGGGAATCAGGTCGATCGGTAGCCGCCACAGCGAGATGCCGCCCAAGATGACGACGATCAGCGTCACCATGGTCGTGAAGATCGGACGCGAGACGCTGAAGCGCGCGATCTTCATTCCGTGCCTCCGGCGGTGGCCGGCACCTGCTGCGCCGGCGGCCCCTTCTCGCCGGGCGCCGGGTCGGTCTCCGACGCCTCGGGAGCGGGGCGAGGTGCCTCGCCGGGTGGCTGGACGATACGGATCGCGCCGCCGTCTTCGAGGAGGTGATGGCCCATCGTCACGACCGAGCCTTCGAGAGCCGGCTCGAGGATCTGTGCCAGGCCGCGCTCGAGGATGCCGAGTCGGACCGGGACGAAGTGAGCGACGTTCGTCTTCGCGTCGACGGTGAAGACGCCGCGGCGACCCGCGCGATCGATCAGGGCTTCGATCGGGACTACCGGTGACGCCTCGGCGACGGCCAGCTCGATCTCGACGCCCACGAACATCCCTGGCTTGAGGAGCTGCTCCGCGTTGGCGACCTGGACCTCGATCCGCGCCTGACGAGAGGCAGCCCGGAAGAGAGGGGCAATGCGCACGATGTTGCCAGGGAACTCACGGCTCGGAAACGCCACCGAGCGAATCGAGGCCTCCTGACCGATGCTCAGGCGCGGGTAGTCCACCTCGGCCACGAAAACGACGGCCACGACCGGGTCGATCTCGAGCACCGAGACGATCGGCGAGTTGGCGGACAGCATCGCGCCTTCGTTGGCAAAGCGCTCCCCGACCGCCCGGCGGTCGTCGCCTCCTTGCCAGCTCGCCCGAATGGTCGTGTACGAGAGCCGGACCTCGGCCGCCTTGAGGGCAGCCTCGGCACGAATCACCTGCGTCTGGGCAACCTTGTGCCGCGCCTTCTGGGCCTGGAGGATGTTGCGTGCCGAGTCGAGATCTGACTCGGAGGCGATCCCGTCGGTGCGGAGCGTTTGGACGCGGGCGTACTCACGGTTCGCCACCTCGAGGTTGGCCGTCGTCTCCTCGAGATTGGTCTTCGCGACATCGAGCTCGGCGCGCGATTGCTCGACCTGCTGGACGAACTCTTCATCGTCGAGCTGTGCCACGATCGCGTCGCGCTCGACCGTGTCCCCGATATCGATGTGCAGGCGCTCGAGCCTTCCGCTGATCTTCGGTGCCGCTACGAACTCGGAGGCCGCCACCAGGGTCCCGGTCAGCGTGCGCAGATCTCGGAGCGTCTCGGACCCGACCGGCGCGATCTCGACGGCCATCGGCCCTGCCGGCGGGCGCCCCTGCTCTTCGGTCTGGCTCTTCTCCTGGACCTTGACCCAGACGAGCCAGCCCAGCCCTCCGGCGAGGGCCAGGATCAACAGACCGGCGACAATACGGACGGGTGTCATCGAAGCGGTACTCCTCCAGAGAGCTCAGCCGGTCGTTCGCCAGGGCCGATCACTCGGATGCTTCTGGAGATACGGGCACTGGCGCGGGACGTGAGAATCGAGCGAGGCTCGGCCTCGCGGTGGCGGTCCGAGAAGGCCAGGAGGGGTTCTCCTCCTCCTCCGGCTCGCACCTCAAAACGTCGCCCATCTTAACAGAAGTCGTTGCCGGGCACGGGCACCCGGGCTCCGTCTCGGCGATCCGAATCCTCGACGCTGGGGGGCTAGCCACTCGCCATTCACGGACCGTCGCGGGGCGAAGGGCGTGCGCTATATCCAGGGCGCTCAGCCGTGGCGTGGCCGTTCGGCGGCCGAGATGGCAATCTGGAAGCACCGCGAGCCTCTTGGCAAACACACCGACCGCTCGACCGAGGGGTCGCGCACGAGATCGTTCAGAGACAAAGGTGGATCATGCTCGAAGACTTGGAGTTCATCGTCGGCGACCCCGGAGAGCTGCGGGGGCGAGCGATCCTCTTCGTCGAGAACGAGGGCGGCTCGGAGCATCCGTTCAATCCTCGCTACCCGGCCTTGGCGGTCGCTTCCGATCCTTCCGAGCTGCTCGAGCTCTTGTCGTCGGTCTTCCCCTTGCCACCCGAGCTGCGTCAGCATCTGCTCGATCGCATCCGCCAGTATCGGGAGATCTGGTCTCGCACCATGTTCGGCGAGTCGATGTTTCAGGCGATGCGGGAATCGTTCTCGCAGGGATTGGAGCGGACGGGGCTCCCCGAAGAGCTTCGCGAGCAGATGCAGGAAGAGCTGGCGCATCTGCAGGACCTACCCGACGAGCCGATGGGCGATCCCTTCCATGGCTGCTTCCTGCCGTTGGTCGGCTTCGATCCCGGTGTCATCGAGCCCTACGAGCAAAGCTGCGACGTCGTGCGTGCGGAGCCCGTTCCCAGCATCACGTATGCGGGGCTCGTGCTGTCGGGCTACGCGCAGCACTACTTGGCGCAGTATCTCCTCCAACGCGAAGCAGCCGCGCCGAAACCGAAGAAGCCCACCGGAGAAGCCGGAAGCCCTCCGCCGCGCATCGACGTCCGTGCGCTGCCGACCGCGCAGTTCGTCGAGATGCTCAATCGCAAGGTCAGCGAGCTCATGTTCGCCCGCGAGACGGGCGCCTCGATCGAAGGTCAAGTCCGCGAGCTCCAGGATCTGACTCGGGGCACCGTCTTCATCCGCGACGTCCTCAACCTCGCCGGCTTCTTCGAGACCAGCCACCCGCATCGCATCGAGATCATCGATCTCTACCTCCGCCGCATCGGACTCCTCGCCCAAGAGCGCTACGAGGACATCCCCGAGGTCGATCGAAAGATCCAGGAGCTGGTCGAGGTCGGCGACTAGCGCGGACAAGACGCGGCTCTTGGAAATGCGTCCGGGCCGGCCGGGGCCCCAGGGTGACCAGTTCCCCGGGAACGTATCGATCCCTCTTCCCTGGGAACGTGGGCAGCTTGCCCGCTCTTGGAATTGCGTCCGAGCCAGCCGCATTGCTTCGCGGTTCACCCATTTCGAGACTGGCAACCGGGGCGCTCCTCGGTTCAGAATCGAGGTTGGAGTATCGAGAAAACTCGTCCATGGGGATACAGGAGGGACGCGATGGAGCGGGCACCCGGCACCGATCTCGCCGAAGGCGACGTCGCCGCGATCGATGAGCTGCGGAATTGCTACGCGAAGCTCTGTGACGAGCTCGGGAAAGTCATCGTCGGCCAAGCGGGGGTCATCGAGCAGATGGCCATCTGCCTCTTTGCTCGCGGACACGCGCTCCTCATGGGCGTGCCGGGGCTGGCGAAGACGTTGCTGGTCAGCAGCTTGTCCGAGACGCTCGATCTCAAGTTTCGACGCATTCAGTTCACGCCCGATCTGATGCCGATGGACATCACCGGCACCGACATCCTCCAGGAGACTCCGGGCGGTCGCCGCGAGCTCGAGTTCGTCTCGGGTCCGGTCTTCGCCAACATCGTGCTCGCCGACGAGATCAATCGTGCTCCCTCGAAGACGCAGGCAGCGATGCTCGAGGCGATGCAGGAGCAGCGCGTGACCGTCGCCGGGCGCACGTTCCAGCTCGAGCGCCCGTTCTTCGTCCTCGCCACGCAGAACCCGGTCGAGCAAGAGGGTACCTATCCGCTACCCGAGGCGCAGCTCGATCGGTTCATGTTCTTGATCGAGGTCGACTATCCGTCGCGCGCCGAGGAGATTGAGATCGCACGCCGCACCACAGGCGTCTCGCTCCCGCCACTCGAGCCGATCATGAATGCCGAGGAGGTGCTCCGCTTCCAGGATCTCGTTCGCCGCGTCCCGGTCCCGGATCACGTCTACGAGTTCGCCGTCGACCTCACTCGCCGCACGCGACCGACAGACGAGGTCTCGCCGGACTGGCTCGAGCCCTTGGTCGGGTGGGGCGCGGGGCCACGCGGCGTGCAGTACCTCGTCCTCGGAGCCAAGGCGCGCGCCGCGCTGCTCGGCAGCTACATGGTGCGCCTCGAGGACGTGATCGCCGTGTCCGAGTCGGTGCTGACGCATCGCGTTCTCACGACCTTCTCGGCCGAGTCGGAAGGGATCGCCAGCCGTGACGTCGTGCGCCGTCTCGTCGAGGAGCTGCGCGAGGAGGGGTAGACCGTGGCGGATCAGCTCCAGCGCGACTTCCTGGATCCGAAGGTCCTCAGCCGTTTGGCGGGGCTGTCGCTTCATGCGCGTCAACCGATGCTCGGCAGCGTGTCTGGCAAGCACCGAAGCCCGATTCGGGGCTCGAGCCTCGAGTTCGCGCAGTACCGCAAGTATGTGCCCGGTGACGATACGCGGCGCCTGGACTGGCGAGCCTATGGCCGAAGCGATCGCTTCTACATCAAGGAGTTCGAAGCGGACACGAACCTGCGCCTGTGTCTGCTCGTCGATGTGAGCGGATCGATGGGGGCGGGTGAAGGAGGACGGACCAAGCTCGAGACCGCGCGCCGACTCGCCGCGACGCTGGCCTATCTCGCCGTCGGTCAAGGCGATGCCGTCGGGTTGACCGGGGCGGGTGAGGGGCGACGGCTGGACATCGCTCCCAAGCGCAGCGTCGCGCACCTACGCACGGTGCTCGACGAGATCGGGCGGCTGAAAGCCACGGGTGGCACATGCCTGAGCGAGGCGCTCCACGAGGCGGCCGAGCGGATTCGCCAACGGGCGCTGATCGTGATCCTGTCCGATCTCTTTCTGCCACCGGAGCAGCTGCGCGGATGCTTTCAGCATCTGCGCTTTCGCAAGCACGACGTCGCGGTCCTGCATCTCCTCGAGCAGCGTGAGCTCGACCTCGACTTCGATCGCCCGGTGCGCTTCATCGACCTCGAAGGGGGGCCGGCGGTGCTGGCGGATCCGGAGATGATCTCGCGACAGTATCGCCAAGCCGTGCAAGCGTATCTCGCCGAGCTGGCTGTCGTGACCCGCGAGGCGGCCATCGACTACCACCGCGTCGAGATTCACGAGGATCCGGGCGACGTCCTGGCGCGCTTTCTCCTGAGCCGCACTCCGAAGAAGGCTCGCCGATGAGCTTCCTGCAACCGCTGATGCTCTTCGCGTTGCCGGCGATCGCCTTGCCGATTCTCATTCACCTCCTGAATCGGCGTCGTCATCTTCCCGTGCGCTGGGGACCGATGATGTTCCTGATCGACGCGAAGAAGATGGCCCGGGGCATGGCCCGCCTGAAGCAGTGGCTGATCCTCGCTCTGCGCACGCTGGCGATCGCGGGCTTGATCTTCGCGGCCAGCCGTCCTCTCTCCAGTGGCTGGCTGGGCGTCGCAGCCGGTGGACCGCCGGATACGATCCTGGTGCTCCTCGACCGCTCGGTGAGCATGGAGGATCAAGATCTCCAGAGTGGACGCTCCAAGCGAGCGACGGCGCTGGAGAAGATCGCGGAGCTCATCGAGGCGTGGGGGGAGGGCCCGCGGATCGTGTTGATCGAGAGCACTCGTCAAGAGCCGATCGCGATCGAGAGCGCAGAGTCGCTGCTCGATCTGCCGCAGACCGAAGGGACCTCGACCGCCGCCGACATCGCGGCTCTGCTCGAGAGTGCCGACGATTACATCAAGATCAACGAGACGGGGCGCACGGATGTCTGGCTGTGCTCCGATCTGCGACGCAGTGACTGGGATCCGCAGGGGGGCCGTTGGCCGGCATTGCGCGAGAGATTCCTCCAGCGCGAGAGCGTTCGCTTTTACCTGCTCTGCTATCCCGACCTTCCCTCCGACAACGTCACGATCACGGTCCCGCGAGTCGAGCGCCGACAGGTCGGCTCCCGTGCCGAGATCGTCCTCGACCTCCAGCTGAAGCGCGCCGAGGCGAGTCGGCCGCTCGAGCTTCCGATCGAGATCGTCCTGAACGGTGCCCGGTCCGTTCTGCCCGTCGAGCTGATCGACACCGAGCTTCTGCTGCAAGGGCACACGATTCCGATCGATCCGGAGGTGGAGGAAGGTCATGGCCGCGTCGAGATTCCTCGGGACGGCAACCCGCTGGACAACGTGATCTACTTCGCCTTCGCCGATCGCCCCGAGCGGCGCGCGGTGGTCGTGAGCGAAGATCCCGTGAGTGCTCGCGCGCTGCGCATCGCCGCCGGCAGCTCCCTCGATCCCGCGATCGCGACCTCCGCCATCGAGCTCTCACTTCAGCAGACGAACCAGATCGAATGGGACGCGACGGCATTGATCCTGTGGCAGGCTCCGCTGCCCGACGGGATCGTGGCGCAGCAGCTCGAGGACTTCGTCGCACGCGGACGCGCCCTGATCGTCTTTCCCTCCCAGACTCCGAACGACCGCGAGCTGTTCGGGCTTCGCTGGAGCACCTGGCGCGAGGATCCGGGCGTCGCCATGAAGATCTCGACCTGGCGCTGGGATACCGATCTCTTGGCCAACGCGGCCAGCGGTCGCTCCCTACCGATCGGGGAGCTCGAGACCTATCGCTTCTGCTCCCTGCAGGGTCCGGGCCGCGACTTGGCGCGCTTCGACTCGGGGGACGCGTTGCTGCGGCGAGCAACGCGCGACGGCGGCGGCGGCGTGTACTTCTGCTCGACGCTGCCGCGGGCGAGCCACTCCAGCCTCGCCCGAGACGGCATCGCCCTCTACGTGATGGTGCAGCGCGCGCTCGAGTCCGGCGCCGCTTCGCTCGCCCGCGCACGGCAGCTCACGACCGGTGAGCAGTCCATGGATGGGTGGGAGGTCGTCGCCTCGAGCGACTCGAGCACGCTGCCTTCCGAGCGCGATGCGCAGGCCGGAGTCTATCACTTGAATCGAGACTGGATCGCCGTCAACCGGCCGCCGAGTGAGGATCAGGCGGAGATCGTGTCCGACGACGCGCTCGCGCGGCTCTTCGAAGGCCTGCGCATGGAGCGAGTCGACGACGAGGTCGGGTCCTCGGCCGGGCTGGCGAACGAGGTGTGGCAGATCTTCCTGATCGTGATGGGCCTGTGTCTGCTGGGGGAGGCCTGGCTCTCGATGCCAGAGCGCAAGGTCGCTCGCGGAGGGGCGAGCGCATGAAGGGGCAAGAGTTCCTCTCATTCCAAGGCACGACTCTCACTCTGATCGTCTCGATCGTCTTCGTGCTGGCGATCGCGGTGTTGGCGGTCGTCGCTTGGCGACGCAGCGGCTTTCGATCCCGCACCGGCCTGCTCGAAGGCTTGCGCGTGCTCATTGCCATCGGCGTTGCGGTGACGATGAACCAGCCCGAGTGGCAGATCGAGTTCGAGCCCGAGGCGCGCCCGACGCTCGTCGTGCTGTGGGATGATTCGACCAGCATGCAGACGCGTGACGTCCGCGATCCCGACCAGCCACAGGAGGCGGCACGCACCCGACACGAGTGGACCGAGCCGCTCACCCAGCGCGAGCATTGGAAGCCGGTGCTCGATCGACTCGATGTCGTGATCGAGCCACTGTCGTCGGCGGCCGGACAGAGCCCCGACGTGACCGACTTGTCGACGGCACTGATGAGCACGCTGGACCGACATGCGAACTTGCGAGGCATCGTGCTCGCCTCTGACGGAGACTGGAATGCCGGCCGCTCTCCGGTGACCGCCGCGACGCGACTCCGCATGCAGGGCGTGCCCGTGTTTCCGATCGGCGTCGGCAGCGAGACTCGAGTGCCCGATCTCGCGATCGAATCCGTCGACGTCCCGAGCTTCGGAGTCGCCGGCAAGAAGCTGGTGATTCCGTTCGTCATCGACAGCCGGCTGCCGCGTCCGTTCGAGACGACCCTCACCTTGACCTCGACCTTCGGGGACGAGGTGACCCATCCCATCACGATTCCCGCTCAGGGACGGCTCGAGGACACCCTCGTCTGGACGCCGAAGCAGACGGGCGAAGGCGAGCTGGTGCTCACGGTTCCCGCCCACTCGAGCGAGTCGCTCCTCGAGAACAACTCGCGGCGCGTTCCGATCGCGATTCGCGACGAGGCGCTGTCGGTGCTCGTGGTCGAGTCGTTCCCGCGCTGGGAGTATCGGTACCTCCGCAACGCGCTCTTCCGCGATCCGGGCGTGAACGTGTCCTGCCTCCTCTTCCATCCCGGCCTCGCCAAGCCCGGTGGTGGCCCCGGATACCTCGATGCCTTTCCGGCTACCCTCGAGGAGCTGTCTCGGTACGACGTCGTGTTTCTCGGCGATGTCGGCGTTCGAGAGGGGCAGCTCACCGAGGAGCAATGTCGCCTGCTCAAGGGGCTGGTACAGAATCAGGCCGCCGGCATCGTCTTCCTCCCGGGTCGCCGCGGCTATCAGCACTCGCTGATCGGCACCGAGCTCGAGGAGATATCACCGGTCCTGCTCGACCCGCTGCAGCCGCGGGGCTGGGGCTCGCGGCTCCCGATGGCCTTCGAGCTGACCGGGACCGGTCGGCGCAGTCTGCTGACCCAGCTCGTCGAAGGCGAGGCGAGGAACGCGGAGCTCTGGAGAACCTTGCCCGGATTCCAATGGTATGCCCCGGTCGTGCGGGCGAAGGCGGGAAGCCAGGTGCTGGCCGTTCATGGGTCGGAGTCGAACCGCTGGGGCCGACTGCCGCTGATCGTGTCGCGCACCTCCCAGACCGGCAAGATCCTGTTCATGGGGACGGACTCGGCGTGGCGTTGGCGCGAGGGTGTCGAGGATCGCTACCACTATCGATTCTGGGGACAGGTCGTTCGCTGGATGGCGTACCAGCGACACATGGCGCGCGGCGAGTCGATTCGGCTGTTCTACTCACCCGATCGCCCCGAGGTCGGTCGGGTCGTCTCGCTCAACGCGAACGTGAGCGGAGCCGGCGGTGAGCCCCTGCAGGAGGGGGAGGTCCTGGTACAAGCCGTCGCTCCGTCGGGCAAGACCGAGACCGTTCGCCTCACGGCCCGCAACGAGGAATGGGGGCTCTTCACGGGCTCCTTTCTCCCCGACGAGTCAGGAGAGTTCACGCTTCACGTCTCCAACTCGGAGGGCGGTGCCATCGAGACTCGCCTCACGGTCGAAGGCGTTGACCCCGAGCGTCCGGGACAGCCGGCTCGGCCCGACGTGCTCGCCGAGATCGCCTCGCTCACTCGCGGGGAGATGTTCGAGACCTTCGAGCTGGGACCCATGATCGAGCGGATCCGAGCGCTGCCCGAGCCCGAGCCGGAGATCCGGCGACTTCGCCTGTGGTGTCATCCCGCCTGGATTGGGTTTCTCGTCCTGCTTCTCGGAATCTTCTGGATTGGGCGTAAACTGGTCGGATCGATCTGATCCCGCTCGGTTGTCCGCGAACCCTCTCCCACCATTGTCCGAAAGGAACGGGTTCTCATGGAGCTGCGATCGACCTCTCACCCGCTCGAGCTCCCGGCCGGCACTCGGTCGAAGCTGCGCGAGCTTCAACGACGCGTTTGGCGCCTCAAGCTCTTCGAAGGCTTCCTGCGAGTCTTCTTCGGCTTGGCGGTCTCCTACCTCGCCGTCCTCGGCTTGGATCGTCTCGGTGAGACCCCGAGCTGGCTGCGCGGCACGATCCTGATCGCCGGCTCCAGCGTCTTGGCCGTGTGGCTTCCGCTGCATTGCCGACGTTGGATCTGGCGAACGCGCAAGTGGGAGCAGGTGGCGCGACTCCTGCGGCATCGATCGCCTCGACTGAGCGATCAGCTGCTCGGCGTGATCGAGCTGGTGCGCAATCCCCAGGAGCAGCAGCGCTCGGAAGCCCTGTGTCGGGCGGCCTTGGCTCAGGTCGATGGCGAGGTGGCTCGTCATGACCTCTCCCACGCTGTTCCGGCCACTCGTCATCGTCGTTGGACGGCTTTCGCCGCGATGCCGCTCGCTTTGATCGTGACGGCCGTCGCTCTGGCGCCCGAGGCGAGCCAGAACGCTCTGTGGCGTTGGCTTCTCCCTTGGGGCAACGTCGAGCGCTTCACCTTCGCTCGTCTCGAGCCGCTCCCTGCCGAGATCGTCGTGCCTGCGGCCGAGCCTTTCGATGTCGTGCTGACGTTGGCGCCCGACACCTTGTGGTCACCCGACGTCGCGACCGCGAGCTATGCCGACCAGAGTGAGCTGACCGCCGACAAGAAATCCGGTCGCTACTCCTTCATGGTACCGCCACAGAATCGAGCGGGCCTGCTCGAGCTCGCGGTCGGCGACGCGCGCGCCGCGATCCGCGTCTTGCCGACGGCGCGACCCGAGCTGACGCAGATCGTCGCCCAGGTGCTCCTGCCCGACTATCTGCAACGCCCGGGCGAGCATCCGCGCGATCTGCGCGGCGGGAGCGTCTCGATCGTGGAAGGGAGTGAGGTGCACTTCGTGGCGACCGCCAGCCGCGAGCTCGCCTTCGCCACGATGAACGGCCTCCGACAGAATGTCTCGGGCGCGCAGATCTCCACCCGCCCCGTGCCAGTGCTCGCGCCCAGCCGCCACGAGCTCTCCTGGCGCGATCGATTCGGGCTGGAGGCGCGGGCGCCGTTTGCGTTCGAGGTGCGGAGCACCGAGGACGAGGCACCGACCCTGATCGTGAACGAGCTGGCGAGCGAGACCGTGCTCTTGGTCGACGACGTGCTGTCGTTCGAGGTCGAAGTGCACGATGATTTCGGCGTGCGAGAGGTGGGGCTGGAGTGGGCGGGTGTCGAGGATCGCTTCGACAACCCGGAGCCCGCGCACGGTGAGAAGATCATCGCGGCCGGCCGACCCGATCTCGAGCGGGTCGTGGCTTCGGCGACGTTCAGTGCCGGCAGCGACGGCGTCCCGCCGCAGACCTTGAAGCTACGACTCTCTGCGATCGACTATCACCCCGAGCGAGGGCGAGTCACCTCGAGGCCCTTCACGGTGGTGGTGCTGAGCGCCGAGGATCACGCCATCTGGCTCACGCGCCAGCTCAACGAGTGGCAACGCCGAAACCTCGAAGTCTACGAGCGCGAGCAGCAGCTCTATCAAACCAACCGGGAGCTGCGCGCGTTGCCCGCGGACGCGATCGATCGACCCGAGAATCGCCGTCGAATCGAGACGCAAGCTCGGGCCGAAGCGACCAATGCGCGGCGGCTGGAAGCGCTCACGCGTGCCGGTGAGGAGCTCGTTCGTGAGGCCACTCGCAATGATCAGTTCAATGCGACCAATCTCGAAGACCTCGCTCGCGTGCTGCAAGCGCTCGCCGATCTGGCTGAGAATCGCATGCCCTCCGTGGCCGATCTCCTGAAGCAGTCGGCGGCTTCGCCCGGCTCCCTCGCCCAGGCCTCACCACGCCCGGTGGATCCGAAGGCGAGCGAAGCCGGAGAGACGCCGCCGTCGGTCTCGTCGGATCGAGACTCGAAGAGTGCCAGCAGCTCGGGTGCGGCCGAGCCCAGCCCGATCCCCGGCCTGGGCGACACCGAGTCGAGCCTCGGTGGCAAGGAGGAAGACGAGCCGTCCGAGTCGACGCCGAAGGAGTCGCCGCCCGGTCGTCTGACGTTGCCGTCCACGACGCTGGCAGGCACGGCGCCGCCGAGCAAGGATTCAGAGCCGCCCGCACCCAAGGACCCGCTCGATCGCGCGCTCGAGGAGCAGGAGAAGCTGCTGGCCGAGTTCGCTCGCGTGAGCGACGAGCTGCGCCGCATCTTGGGAGAGCTGGAAGGCAGCACCTTCGTCAAGCGCTTCAAGGCCGCTTCGCGAATGCAGATCGAGGTCGCCCGAGACGTCAATCGGAACCTGCTGTCCTCGTTCGGCATTCCCAAGGAAGAGCGCGAGGAGGAGTCCTGGCCCCCACTGCTGGCGGATCGGGAGGTGCGCGAGAGCGGAAAAGTCGCGCTCATCCAGGAGGACCTCGAGGCGTACTTCAATCGCACCCAGGAGGGTAAGTTCGAGACGGTGCTTCGCGAGATGATCGACGTCGGCGTCGTGAACGGTCTGCACACGCTCTCGGCGGATGTCGAGGAAGGCCTCGACGGCCAGACGATCGCACGGGCCGAGTACTGGGCCGATGCCTTGGACCGATGGGCGGAGCAGCTCGTCGGCCCGGGCTGACCCGGCGGGGGCTCTTCCGAGAGCCCTTCGGGCGACAGTTTGCCGCCCGCCCTCGTGCTCGAGATCCTCAAGATCCTCGAGAAGGAGATCGACCTCCGCGATGAGACTCGAACTGCTCAACAAGCTCGTCCGGCCCTCGACGCCGACGCGTTCGCGGCTCGGGCCGCGCCCCTCGCCGACACCCAGCAGTCGCTCGGCGAGCGCGTGCAGGCCGTGGGTGAGAGCATTCGCGATCTTCCTGACGGCTCCCGGCAGTTCGGCCGCGAGCTGGCCCTGCTGGATCGGGTGGAGCAGGTGATGGACGAAGCGACGAGCCTGCTGCAGCGACCCGAGACCGGTCCGATGACGATCGCCGCCGAGACCGAGGCCATCGAGCTGCTGCTGGCAGCCAAGCGCATCAACCCCAACGGAGGCGGAGGCGGGGGCGGCTCGAGCCCGGGAGGCGGCGGAAGTGGGACGACGCAGCAGGCAGCGCTCGCGTTGCTCGGCGAAGGCACGGCTCCCCATGCGTCTCCGGATTCTCGTGAGGTGGCTCAGGGCGTCGGCAAGTCCGGTCGCGAGCTGCCCGAGGAGTTCCGCTTCGGGCTCGATACCTACTTCAACACCCTCGAGAACGAAGGGCTCTCTCGATGAGAATGCTTCGAGTCATGACGTGCTCGCTGCTGGCCGTGATCGCGAGCGGGATTCTCATCTCGCGGGCACAAGGACAAGAGTTCCGCGATGTAACGATCAGAGGTCAAGGCGGTGGTGGCGACGAGGAGGAGGATCGACTGGCCGGCGTTCTGACGGCGGCGCTCATGGAGATGGAACGCGTCTGCGAGCTGAATCCCGAGCAGCTGACGAAGCTGCGCGTCGCAGTCAAGGGTGCCGTCGAGAGCCACCAGCGAGGGCCCGCCGAGGCGAAGGTCGCCGACGGCGACCGACTCGACCACATCGGGGTCGGGTTCGGCGCTGGCGTCGACCCGCCCAAGGCGCGCCCGAATGCGGGGCGCCGACAAGTGGTCACCATCAACGGTAGCCATCAGCCCAATCTCTCGAGCATCACCGACAACGTGGTGTGGGTGAAGGCGGTGCGGAGCGTGCTGACGAAGGGGCAATTGAAGCCTTACCAGGCCGCGCTCGCCGAGCGCGCGAAGTTCCGGCAAACCGCTCTCGCGCTCCGACTGGTCGCGGCCATCGACCAGGCTCTCATGCTCTCGTCCGAGCAACGCGAGCAGCTTCGCGGGGTGCTGGAGCGTCGCTTGGCGATCCGGGACAATGCCAACATCGGCCTCGTGCTCCAGATGTTCGGCAGCGCGTCGATGGGGGTCGACAGCGAGCTCCCATCGGCCCTGATGCTCGTGCGATCGAACGAAGTCGAAGAGATCCTGGACGGGCTTCAGATGAAGCTTTGGAAGAGCCTGCGAACCGAGAGCCTGTCCCGGCGCTTTGGAGGATTCGGGCTGGAGCAGGAGGAGGACTTCGAGATCGAGGTGACCCACGAGGGCCTGACCGTCTACGCCGTCTCCGCTGTGAAAGACGAAGAGGCCGATGCCGCACCCGACGACGGCGATCGTTGAGGAAGCCGCATGTCGACGAGAGCGCATCGAAGGAAGACCGGTTGGCTCCCTATTCGGATGGTCGCGGTCCTGCTGGCGATCGCTTGGCCGTCGGCCAATGCTCAGGACGAGCCGGTCGTGCGGTATGGAGCCGGTGTCCCCGCCGAGGTGACGCGCATCACCGATCGCGGTCTGGCCTACCTCGCCCAGTCGCAGATGAAGGACGGCAGCTGGGGTCAGGCTTGCGGGATCACGGGCATCGGCTTGATGGCGTTCTTGGCGCAGGGCGAGGATCCCGACTTCGGGCGATACACTCAGAACATTCGGAGCGCGACGCGCTTCCTGCTTCGGAAGCAGAACCGCAAGACCGGGTACATCGGGAGCTCGATGTATGAGCACGGCTTTGCGATGCTCGCCTTGGCCGAGGCCTACGGAGCCGTCGACGACGAGTCGCTGTGGATCGGTGTTCAGGCGCCCGCTGACCCGCCGACGATCGGCAGCGCGCTCGAGCTGGCCGTGCGGCGCGCGGTGACGTCGCAGGAGAGGAATGTCCACCAGGCTTGGCGTTACTCGCCGGATGGGCGCGGTGCCGACACCTCGGTGAGCGGCGCGGTGCTGATGGGACTCTTGGCAGCTCGCAATGCCGGGATCGAGGTCCCGGACGTCGCCATCGACGGCGCGCTCGACTACTTCGCCAAGTGTACCTCGACCAAAGGCACGGTGGTCTACAGCCAGGGCATGGGCGGCTTCGGCGAGTCGATGAACCGCTCGTCGATCGCGACGCTGGTCTTCGCGGTCGGCAAGCGTCGGGACACCGATACCTACCGCTCGACGCTGGAGCACATCACGACGCGGCTCGAGCACCAGGAGTCGGGCTACCCATTCTACTTTCGCTACTACATGGCGCAGGCGCTCTTCCAGGGAGACCCCGAGGCGTGGGCGAAGTGGAACCGAGAGACGACGCTGCTCTTGGCCAGCCTGCAACGCGATGATGGTAGCTTCAGCGGAGGTCATGGTGAGGCGTATGCGACCGGCATGTCGTTGCTGGCACTGGCACTGAACTACCGCTTCCTTCCGATCTACGAACGGTAATCGCATGGTCCGCTTCGGCGCCCAACGCCTCTTTCTCTTGGGGACGATCCTGCTGCTCGTCATGAGCCCGGCGCGTGCCGATGACGAAGGAACGCTGCGTTGGCGCAACGGCGACGAGGTGCCCGGCGTGGTGGTGGGGGCGACGGAGCAGGAGCTCGACTGGGTCTTCGAGGGCACCACGCTCTCGCTGGACTGGACCGCGCTCGCGGGCATCTCCTTCGAGCGGGAGCCGACGCCGTTCACTCCCAAGGACGGCCTCCGAGTCGCCCTCCGAGACGGCAACGTCCATTTCGGTGAGCTCGTCGCGATCGAGGAGGACGACATCGTTCTCGACAGCGAGGCGTTCGGCAGGATGCGACTGCGGCGGGCCGATCTCCTGCGCATCGACTCGCTGAGCCCGACCGCCCACCTCTACCTGGGGCCGAACGGCAGCGAGGGCTGGCAGGCATTGCCGAAGTCGAAGCAGAGCTTCACATGGAGGTCCGGGAACGAGCCCGGGCTGACGACCACGACCCGCGACGCCGAGCTCTTTCGTGATCTCAGCCTGCCCGGCGCCTTCGAACTCGAGCTCACTCTGAGGAGCTCCGGAGAGGTGCCTTCATTCCTCTTGTGCCTCGCGGACAAGTTGGACTGGATTGCCGGACATCAATGGAACCTCGGGCTCGAGACCTGGAAGGACGAGCTGGTGCTCTTGTCGGGCGAAACGTTCGAGCCCGTCCTGACGATATCGAAGGGGCGCGATGAGCTCCATCTGCGACTGTTCTGGAACCAGCACGCGGGCCGACTCGTGGTGACGACTCCCGAAGGACAGGTCCTGGCCGAGACGAAGGCCTCGGCCGTTCAGAAGCCGCGGACCGGCTTCTTCCTCCGGAACAAAGGGCAATGCCTGACGCTCGACGCTCTCGCGGTCAGCCCGTGGAATGGTCAGTTGCCGACCCCGGACGTGTCGACCGAGACGAGCCTGCAACTGGTCGACGGCGAGCTCCTCTTCGGCAAGGTCGCCGGGTTCGATCCCGAGTCGGGGCGGCTTGCGATCGAGACGGAGGCCGGGCAGCGAGCCGTCGAGCTGGGCCGGGTGCGCAGCCTCCGCTTCTCCGAGCGGCGCCCGAGCATCGGCGACGAGGGGGCGACGTTACGCATGACGGACGGCTTGTCCCATCATGGTCGGATCATCTCGATTCGGGACGGTGCCGTCACACTCGATTGCGCGAGCGCGAGGGAGGATGTTCGGATTCCTCTCGAACGCGTGACGGCGATCGAGATGCGCCACACACGTCCGGATCTTACGGCGCCCGATCGCCTCACGCGCAACGGTCGGACGCTCCATGGTGAGCTGGTCGACGACGCCGATGGCGAGGCGGCTCTGGGTTGGCGCTCGGTCGGGAGCCGTTCGACCTGGCCGCTCCGGCTCGACCAAGACGCCCGCATCCGTCGGGCGAATGCGAATGCAACCGAGCTCGACTCCCAGCGCTTCGCGGACCTCGCCTACTTCCGGGGGGGAGACGTGCTGCCGTGTCGCCTGCTCGACTTGGACGCCTCGTCGATTCGACTCGAGTCCCCTTATGGTCCGCCGCTGGAGATCGAGCTGAGGCACCTGTCGGCGATCGAGCTGGCGACGCGGCGCGGGGCGCTTCATCGCGGTTTCGTCGGTTCAGATTGGAAAGGGCAAACCGGAGTCGAGGTCACCGATGACGTGGCCATCTTTCAAGAGCATGGAGTGCTGATACACAAGAGCGCGCTCGAAGGGAACGAGATGCGCTTCGATCTGCATTGGGACTCCGGAAGCCCCTTCATGCTGTACGTCATGCTCTCGCCCCGCACCGCGAGGCGGCAGGATCAGACGCTCGTTTGCATGCTGCAGGACGAGGCGCGCTGGCGACTGGGCACGAATGTCTTCAATTTCAATGGCGAGCCGGCAAAGTCGGGAGTGAAGCACGCAAAGATCCGCATTCGGCTCCGGGCGCAGCGAGTGGAGGTCTGGGTCGATGGCGAGCAGCAGCTCGACGAGGCCTTCGCTGCTGCCGAGTCGTGGGGCGGACCTCTTCAGCTCCAGGCTCAGAGCATCGCCTCTTGGTCGATGCGAAGAGGCGTAACGCATCAGCTCGTGCCGTTGCGGATGACCCGGTTCGAAGTGCGGCGCTTCGAGGCGGCGTTTGGAAGCCGCCTTCACGCCGGCCTGCGAGAGCAGGTCTTGACCGTGCCGCGTCAGCTCGAGCAGCGTCCCCCGACGCATCTGCTGGCAGGCCGAAATGGGGACGTCGTGCGCGGGCGCCTCGAGAAGGTCACGCAAGACTCCGTTCGATTCGTGTCGGGCTTCGAGGTCTTCGACTTTCCGCGCGACCGGATCGAAGGCCTCCTCTGGCTCCGCCCCGCGGAGGACCTCTACGAGGCGCCGGCGCCGACGAGCGCATTGGCCCGTGTCCTCTTGGCGGATGGCTCGTGCATCCTCTTGGATCCGGCTAGCGTTCGCGAGCGACAGCTGCTGGGGCGGTCTCCCTTGCTCGGACCATTGAGCATTCCGCTCGACGAGATCGATGAGCTGTTCCTCGGTGACCTGGCCCTCGAATCCGATTCGGAGGCCTATGGGGATTGGTCCACCCGGCCCGCCCCGCAGCCCGACATGGCGGCGTGCGCGGTTCCCGGGGCCGGTGGAGGCGACGTCCAGGTGGGGGCTGGTCCGCTGGTCGGCACGCTGCCGGGCCCCTTCGAGATGAAGCTCCTCGACGGCGAAGACTTCCGGTCGGATGCTCAGGCGGGCATGGTGATCGTCCTCGACTTCTGGGCCACCTGGTGTGGACCCTGCGTGCGCGCGATGCCCGAGATCATCCGTGCCGTCGAGGGCTTCGAGAGCGACGCCGTGACCTTGATCGCCGTGAACCAAGGCGAGACGCCCGAGCTCATTCGGAGCTTTCTCGAGAGGCGGCAGTTCGACGTGGAGGTCGGCCTCGATCCCAGTGGAGATATCGGACGGCGCTTCCAGGTCCAATCGATCCCCCACACCGTCGTCCTGTCACCGAAGGGCGAGATCGTTTGGTCGCACGTGGGCTACTCCCGCACGCTGCACGACGACCTGCAGGCCGTGATCCGAGGGTTGCTCGAAGAGCGCTAGCGAAGAAGGCTGAGGAACCGCGCCGCGTCCGGCCTCCTCCGCTTGGGCGCCGGTGCCGCTTGCTTCGCTTGCGGTGACGCGTGTCGCGATGGCAGTGCCTTGGGCCGCTCGCTTCGCGCGCGGTTCCTTGGGCGCGACTCCGGTTCGGAGTACGACGCTCAGGTGACGCCCGGCACGACCTTCGCCGTTCGGGCGCCGGTGCCGCTTGCTCCGCTCGCGGTGACGCGTGTCGCGATGGCGTCGCCGTAGGCCGCTCGCTTCGCGCGCGGTTCTTTGGGCGCGACTCCGGCTTGCCTTCGGCTGCTCGCTTCGTGCGCGGCTCCTTTGCCTTCGACGCCTAGGGCGAAGGCACCAAGCCGTCACCGGGCATGGCGAGGACGACCTTGGAGTAGGCGAGGAAGAAGCCGAGGCGAGCGGCGTTGCGCTCGGTGGCGATGCCGGGGCGCGAGTGGATGACTGCGAGACGACAACCCGATTGCCGGGCTCGCTCGATGCGATGGAGCATGATTGCAGTCTGAATGCCGCGGCGACGATACGCCGACGCGACGGCCGCGCCGATCAGGCTGCAGATGTCGCCATCGATCTCGAGCGTCCCTCCGGCGACCCACTCCTCGCCGAGTCGTACCACATAGCCCTGACAGCGCGGGTGGGCGGCGATGCGCATCGCCGTCTCGATCGCATGTTCCTCGACCACCTGGCCCTCTTTCGCGAAGAGCTTCGAGGTGAGCTCGGCATAGTGGCGGAGCGCGCCTGGGTCTCGGGCGTCGATCGCCTCGATGACGAGATCGTCCGAAGGCGAATGGGGTGGAGGTCTCACGCCCTTCTCGAGATCGAGTGCCAGGACATTCTCGAACTCGCGCAGCACGAAGCCTCGCGCCGCCAGCCCTTCGACCAGTGTCGAATCCGCGAACGCGGCCACCTCGATGCGCGGCTCGACACCGCGCGACGTGTAGTACTCGACCAGGCGATCGAGCTCGGCCTCCGTGATCGGACCGGTCAAGCCGAGCCCGCAGGCCTGATTGGCCCAAGATCCCGGCTCGACGAATCCCATCCATCCGCCATTGATCGCCTCAGCTTCGAGGGCGACCTCCGAGGTCCCACGAGCCTGTCGCTCCTCTTCACGGCGCGCAATGTCGACCGGTTCGAGCGATCTGAGGCGAGGCATGATTGAAGCTCCGGCGAAGTTGGGAAGCGAAAACGGCTCGCAAGGATACAAGACCCAAAAGAACCGCGCACGAAGCGAGCGGCCAAGGATGTTGATTCACGCGTCAGGCGCCCATCCGCGAGCGGAGTAAGCGGCACGCGTGCCGAATCAGCAAAGGTCGTCCGCCTCCCCCGGGCCATGGAATCGTGCGTTGGATCCAAGTCGCCGCCCCAGGAACCGCGCACGAAGCGAGCGGGGCAAGGATGTCGATTCACGGGTCAGGCGCCCATCCGCGAGCGGAGTAAGCGGCAGAGCCGTTAAGAAAAAGTGTCCCTCCCTCCAAGTCCCGCGTCTGTTCTTGGGACTGCCTAGGAGGGACATGAGATGCAGGCTATCGCCTTTCACGTGACGGTTCTGTGCTACGGTCAACGCCTGCCGGGTGACGAGCGCGGAACCGTCGACCGACACCACAATGAGTACGGCACGCCATACGTTCCAGGGAATCCTGTCCGCCACGCGCAAATGCAGCAGCGCCTCTCGGAGCCGCCCTACTGGCTCGACATCGATCGAGCCAAAGTCGTCGTCGAGTCCATCAAGGAGACCTGCCTCCGCTTTCAGTGGAAGCTCTGGATGGCGCATGCACGGACCACACATTTTCATACCGCGCTCACAGCGAACGCTCCTCCGAGGCGCGTTCGAGAGCAGCTCAAGGCTCGAGCCACGCGAGGCCTTCGACGGGCTGGTTTCGACCTCGAGCGACGCCGACGGTGGGTCGAGGGCGGAAGTGTCCGCCACGTTTTTGACGAGACACACCTGATGAACGTCATGGTGTACGGCGCCCGCAAACAGGGCGAGCCGATGGCGGTGTTTGTCGCCGGGGAGGGTACATGGGTGAGTGATGCGGAGCTGTAGGTGCCGCTTACTGCGCTCGCGGGTGCCGGTCCTTGGCAGGAACCGTCCGCCGTTGACCCGCTCGCTGCGTGCGCGGTTCTTTGGGGGCCACTCGATCGTGGGCGGGTCTTTTCAGCGGGCGCGACGGACGACCTCCTCCGCTCGTGGGCTCGTGCCGCTTACTGCGCTCGCGGGTGCCGGTCCTTGGCAAGTACCGTCCGCCGTTGTCCCGCTCGCTGCGTGCGCGGTTCTTTGCGGCCCACTCGATCGTGGGCGGGTCTCTTCAGCGGGCGCGACGGACGACCTTCTCCGCTCGTGGGCTCGTGCCGCTGACTGCGCTCGCGGGTGCCGGTCCTTGGCAGGTACCGCCCGCCGTTGCCCCGCTCGCTGCGTGCGCGGTTCTTTGGGGTTCTTGCGCGGTTCTCTGTCAGCTACCGCTCGAAGCGATAGCCGACGCCGTGGATGGTGAGGATGTGGCGCGGCTGGTCGGGCTCGGGCTCGAGCTTCTTGCGCAGCTTGAGGACGTGCGTGTCGACCGTGCGGGTGGACGGGTACGCCTCGAGCCCCCACACCTGGCGGAGGATGCGCGCGCGCTCGAGGACTTCGCCTTCGTGCTCCAGGAAGAACTGCAGGAGCTCGAGCTCGCGGCGAGAGAGGCCGTGGCGCTTTCCGCCGCGGAGGAGGGTGTACGACTCGAAGTCGACCTCGGCATCGCCGATGCGTTGGCGAGCGGATGGATCCACGCCGGGCGTACGACCTTGGCTGCGACGAAGCACGGCGCGGATTCGCAGCAGCAGCTCGTCGGTCGAGAACGGCTTCACGACGTAGTCGTCGGCTCCATACTCGAAGCCCTGGATGCGATCGAGCTCCTCGCCGCGCGCCGACAAGATGATCACGGCCGACGACAGCCGGTCCTCCCGCAACGCCTTCAGCACCGAGAAGCCGTCCCGCTTCGGCAACATGAGATCGAGCAGGATCACGTCCGGGCCGTCCTCGAGCGCTCGCCGGAGCCCGCTCTCGCCGTCGGCGGCCGAAGACACCGAGAAGCCCTCGGCCTTCAAGGCGTCCTCGAGAGCCATGCGGAGCGGTGGCTCGTCCTCGATGATCAGCACGCGAGTCGGCGAGCTCATGTGGGATTCCCTTCCGAAGCACGGAGCGGCACGCGAAGCTCGAACAGAGCGCCCGGGCCGTCCGCGGGCTCCCGCAACACCACGTCACCGCCGTGGGCGCGGGCGATCTCGCGGGCGATCGCGAGACCGAGCCCCGTGCCAGTGCTGCCGTTTCCGTTACCGGCTCCCGTCCAAAACGGCGCGAACACCGACTCGCGATCCTGCGGAGCGATCCCGGGTCCGAAGTCGCGGACACGCAGAACGAGCTCCTGCTCGTCGACGTCGAGATCGACCTCGACGCGCCCATCCTCGGCGCCATGGCGGACGGCGTTGTCGATCAGGTTCAGCGCCGCGCGACGGAATGCTTCCGCATCGATCGCGAGGGTCCCCTCGATTCCCGATGTCCGAAAAGTGTCGGCCGTCCCGGCCCGCTCGGCGAGAGCTTGCTCGAGGTCGGTCACCAGGCGAGCGGTGGGCGTCGGCTCGATGCGAAGCTCGGGCGAGCGACCGCGCTCGAGGCGCGAGAAATCGAGTAGGTCGTCCACGAGACGTCGCAGCCGCTTCGCCTCGCGGTGAATCCAGTCGACGGTTCGCCGCTTCGACTCCGCGTCGGTCACCTTGTCCGTCACCAGATTTTCGGAGAGCAGCAGCAGCGAAGCGACGGGCGTGCGGAGCTCGTGGGAGGCACTCGCGACGAACGCGGTGCGCAAGACGTGCAGGCGTCGCTCGCGGGCGAGGGCGCGGGCGGCCAGGAGCGTCGTGAGGGCTACGAGCACACCGAGCACGACGAAGCCGCTGCGCAGCAGCATCAGCCGGCGGGCCTCCTCGCGGCGAGGGGCCTTCGGATCGCTGTGCCGGATCGCGAATGCGCGATCGCTGCCCGGCAGCCGCTCGGGTCGTCGGATGCGCTCACCGATCGGAGTGTCCCCTTCGAGCTCGAGCACGAGATCGTCGCCGCCGAGTCGTTCGGGTGTGAGTCTGCTGCGCAGGGTGGCGAAGAACGCATCGGCATCGAGGAGCGACGTGCGAACCTGGTCGCCGAGGCGTCGCATGGCGAGGTGCGGGCCGGCCGGAGTCACGAGGCCGGGAATCGTCAGCAGACGCCAGCGCTCGCGCGGTGCCACCGGAAGCTCGCCGAGGCGCTCACGGAGGACGAGGAGCTGGAGTCGGTCGCGATGCGCGTCGAGCCGTGCGCGCTCGACCGGCGGCGCGATGTCGCGCAGGTGATCGAAGAGGAGCTGCCAGCTCAGTGACGTCATGAGCTGCACGGATCCTCGACGACTCTGGATCTTGGGGTGCGCTGCGGGCAACGCGAGGTCACCCGCCAACCATCGATCGACGAGGAGTCGTGCGAGATCGGCACGGGCGTTTCCTTCGAGCATCGGCGCCATCCGCAATCCGCTTCGGAGCAACGACGAGACGCCGTCGACGGCCTCGTCTCCGCGAAGCCCCGCGCGCAGGTGCTCCCACTGCTCATGCGCACCCTCGCGATGTCCGGCCCCGACGAGAAGCGCCAGCAGTCGACCGCGCGCGAGCCACTCGCCAGCCGCGTCGGGCGCTTTCTCGAGCGCATCGACGAGGAGCGCGGCGGCCCGTGGGGCATCGCCTTCTCGAAGATCGGCCTCTTCCGCCGCGGCCAGCAGAGCGCCGAACGCGCTCGCCGTGCCCGGAGGCACCGGCAGCTCGCGTGGCTCGGCGCTCTTCACGGGATCGAGCGGAGCCTCCTCGGTCCACTCCCAGGCTTCGCCTCGAGTCCCCGGTAGGCTCTCCGAATGCAGCAATCGATCCCAGGCTTCGACCACGGCATCCGCGGCGCGGCTGCCGAGCCGGCTCAACGCGAGCTCGCCACCGAGGTCGGGATCCGGGACGGCGAGGAAGGCGAAGGCGATCAGCGCGGTGGCGGCGGCGAGACCGGCGAGAGCGACGGACACCTCGCGGCCGCGGCTGCCGGTTCCGAGCGTCGTCGTGGCCATTCGTGCTCCGGTCTCTCCAGGTCGAGGGCACCTCGGAGGATGAGGCGCCTGACATGAACTGTACCGAGGGTCCGCGCCGGCTCAATGCTCCCGTGCCCGGAGTTTACATCGCGTTGACAACTTCTCGGGAGCGACACGCGAAGCTGGTGCGTCCGATGGGCCGTGAAAACCGCCACCTGAGTCCCTGAGGAGGACGAATGATGCGACGTCTCGTGATCACCGCTGTGATGCTGACCTCGATGAGTCTGATGCCCGCGGGCGTCGCTGCGCAGGACGAAACTCTCGAGAGGGTTCGCGAGGAGATCGAGGCCCTCGAGCTCCAGTGGTCGCTCGACCGCGACAATGCTGCCTTCGAGAACCTCCTCGGAGACCTGGCCGACCGGCTCGACGGATTCCAGCTCGACGCTCGCCTCGCCATCGCGCGCACTTTCTCGGAGCACTACCGCCGCATCGGTAACCTCGAATGGGCCACGAAGATCATCGACTCACCACTCGGCCTGGTCGCGACTCCCGAGCAACAGGCGCAGTGGGAGGCGGCATTGAAGGGCCTCGGGCTGGAAGATGTCACCGAGGAGTTGCGGGGTCTCGGCGACGGCGAAGATGCGCTGAAGGACTTCGTGCGGGCGCACGTCGGTGGCGACCACCTCGAAGAGCTGCGCGCGTTGGGTCCGCGTGCCGTGCCGCACTTGGAGGAGCTCGCGCGAGAGTACCGATACCCGCCCAGGCTTGTGGGAGGAGGGGACCCGATCGTCGACCTGATGAGGGTGGCACCCGAGCACGCGGCGCGGTTCCTCCTGAAGCAGATCGAGTCGAACGACGAGCTGTATCGTGTGCGCATCCTCGACGCGCTGCACAAGGCAGAGCTCTTCAAGCAGTACTTCGTGTGGGCCGACGGCCAGCCACCGCGCTGCTTGCTACCCGGTTGGCTGACACTCCTCGAGAAGCTGCTCGAAGAGCCCGAGTCTCTGAGGACGACCTGGCTTCAGGTCGCGCTGCGGGACGTGATCGAGAGGGATGCGCTGACACCGCGCCTGCAAGAGCGCCTCACCGAGATGCTGTTGCAGGACTCCGATCTCGCGGGCCACGTCTTGTGGTTGGTGCCGGAGGAGCCTGCTCTGGAATCGACCACGCCGCTGCTGGCCGCGCTGCTTCGGAGTGAGCAGCCGGCCTGGCGGCGAGCGGCGGCCGAGAGGCTGGTGTTTCATCCGGACGCCTCGGCGCTGCTCGACGTCGCCGACGATCCGGATGCCGAAGTGCGAGAGGCCGTGGCCCGGTCACTGGGAGACCGAGTGATTTGGACTCCGGTCTGGGAGCAGGCCCAGCTCCAAGGTCCGCGGAAACGTCAGATCGCTGCAGACGTTGACAGCCGACAGCGTGAGATCCTCGTGCGTCTCGCACACGATCCGATCGAAGACGTCCGGGTCGCGGCTGCGGGTGCGCTCGTCGATGCGGCGGGGCAGGGAGTCGACGCGGCGATCTACATGGAGCTGCTGAAGGATCCGTCTCCGCGGGTTCGGCAATGTCTAGTGGATCTGGAGGACGTGCCGACTGACATCGCGGCCGAGGTGGCGCGTGCGCTGTCGCGGGACGAGGACCTCAACGTCGCCGTTCGGTTTCTTTCCCGGCGAACGAATCCGGCTTCGGGTGAGTGGGTGCTGCGGTATCTCGAGCCCGTTCTCTACGCGAGCTTCTCGCCGGACAGCGCTGTGTATGGGCCGGAGAGAGTCGGGAAGTGGAAGGTGGAGCTGAATGGCCCCCTGGATAGCGAGGCCCTCGATACTTCGACGGCCAAGGAGATCATCATCCGATTCGCCGTGCGCGATGGTGGGCGAGAGATCATCGAGCATGTGTTTTCCGGGTCGAAAAGTAGCTCGATCCGACTCTTCGTGGCGGACGTCCTGGCACAGTTCGACAAGGCGACTCTCCTGGCGTTCCTTCATCGGTCCGCCCCGAGCAGCTCGTTCGCTTGGTCGTGGGTCGCCGAGCATGCGGGCGAGGCGGGTCAGTCGGCACTTCGGAGCATCTTCGAGGACGCCGAGTTGGCGGCCGACATGCGACTGCTAGCGGCCGAGCTTCTTGCGCCGAATCTCGGAGCCGAAGATCTCGATCTCTTGTTCGGCTTGCTGCAAGATACTCGTTGGCCGGAGCGATTGACAAAGATCCTGTATCGCTTGCCGACTGCGTTGAAGAACCCGTTCATCCTTCGAGTGCTCGAGCGATCCGATCTGCCGGAGGAGGTCGTTGCACGCGCCGCACGGCAGTACACCGAGGGGCCGCTCGCACGAGAGATCGTGACCGCGATCCTCGAGCGTTGGCTCGATGTGTCGTGGCTCGAGGGTGAGCCTGTTGGCGCCCTAGCTCGGGCGGTCTTGTCCGCCACGATCCTCGAGCCGGAGCAGCGGGATGATGTGCTGCGGAAGGCTGTCTCGGTGCACCAGATCGACGCCGCTCTGAGACTCTTCCTCGAGCTTCGTGACGAGTCGGCGATACCCTTCATCGGGCAAGCGCTGCGTGAGGGACGGTGCTGGCAGACGGCGATCGACGTCTTGCGAGCCTTCAAGACGGATGCCGCCGTGGCAGCGCTGATCGAAGCGTTGGAGGGCGAGAGAGACCCGAAGCGCGTCAAGCGCATCCAGGAAGCGCTCGACTCCATTTGGTCGTTCCGCCAAGAGCGGCAGCGTTGGGAGAACGCGGATCAGCAGGCACCGACGCGGGAGTCGGCGCTCGGCGAGCTCTTGGCGTTGCTCGAGAAGGAAGACGATGCCATGCGGATCGAAGTGATTCGAGGCATCGGTGCGCTCGGTGCGCGAGAAGCGATTCCGCGGTTGATTCCGTACCTGCGGAGTGAGAACGCCGGTGTGCGCGAGGCGGCCTCGAAGGCGCTCGAGCGGCTGTATGGGGAGGAGTGAGGCGTTGCGGGGCGACGGGGCCGACAGCGTTGCGTGGGTCTTCTGAAGTATGCGGACGCGCGTGCCGCTTACTGCGCTCGCGGGTGCTTGGCCTTTGGCGTAAGCGTCCGCTCCTGTCCCGCTCGCTTCGTGCGCGGTTCTTCTTGGGGCGACTCCGTAGGGCGGGCGGCGCTTTGGTGACGCGTTGTGCGACCTTCTCTGTTTGGGCGGTTGTGCCGCTTACTGCGCTCGCGGGTTGTTGTCCTTGGCAAAGACCCGGCTCCTGTCCCGCTCGCTTCGTGCGCGGTTCTTTTTGGGGCGACTCTGTAGGGCGGGCGGCGCTTTGGTGACGCTTTGTGCGACCTTCTCTGTTTGGGCGGTTGTGCCGCTTACTGCGCTCGCGGGTTGTTGTCCTTGGCAAAGACCCGGCCCTTGTCCCGCTCGCTTCGTGCGCGGTTCTTTGCGCGCCACTTGCTACGAGGGTTGCGGGCCGGACGGGGGGCGGACGTCTTTCTGGGGCACGCTTCCCGGAGCAGTTGCCAGGGCAGGCTCCTTCTCGAGGAGCTGGCGCTTGGCGAGGCGGTAGAAGAGGCCTTCGGCGCGCATGAGCTCTTCGTAGGTGCCGGACTCGACGAGCTGGCCGTCGTGCAGGCACAGGATGCGGTCGGCGTCTTGGATCGTCGAGAGGCGATGGGCGATCACGATGCGAGTGGCTTTCAGCTCGGCCACGCTCTTGGTGACGATCTCCTGCGTTCGGTTGTCGAGGGCGCTCGTTGCTTCGTCGAAGAAGAGGATCTGCGGGCGATGCACGAGCGCGCGTGCGATCTGTAGGCGCTGCTGCTGCCCGCCAGACAGGCCGCCGCCGCCTTCGGTCAGCACGGTCTGCATGCCCATCGGGAAGCTCTTCACGTCGTCCTCGAAGCCGGCGCGTCGCGCGGCCTCCCAAGCATCGTCCAGTGTCAGGGTGGCGCTCGTGCCGACGATGTTCGTGAAGATGTCTCCCGGCAGGAGCTTCCCACTTTGGAGGACGACACCCAGCTGGCGGCGCACCTCGCTCAGGTCGAGGAGACCCAGGTCTTGCTCGTCGTAGGCCACCGATCCCGACTCCGGCGTCTCGAAGCCGAGCATCAGTCGGAACAACGTCGACTTTCCGCTCCCCGACGGACCCACCAACGCCACGAACTCGCCGGGCTTCACCTCGAACGAGACGTCGTGCAAGATCCGAGGACCCTCTTCCGAGTAGCGGAACGAGACTCGCCGAACGTCGAGTCGCCCGCTCAGCTCACCCGGATCCCTTCGTCCCGCATCGCTCTCCACGGGCTCGGCGAGCACCGGGCGCAGGCGATCCCACAGCGGCACCATCACCAGCAGCGGCACGGCCAGCGAGCCGGCGGCCAGGACCGCGCCCAGCAGGTTGGCGAAGGCCGCGCTGAATCCGACGTAGTCGCCGATCGAGAGGCCTTCGGGCTTCGCTCGGACCACGACCGCGAACAGCGCCATCGTGCACAGGATCGGGAACGTGCCCTGGAAGATCTCGAGGCGGTTGCGCACGACCGTGCTGCGATAGCCGTCTTGGCTGCTGCGATAGAAATCCTCGCTCCAGTGCGCGAAGGCACGGCTTTCGGCCCCGGCGACGCGCAACTTGGCGACGCCTTGGAAGAGCTGCAGCAAGAGCCCCGACAACCGCCCGCGCGTCTCCGCCAGAGGTCGCTGCCAGCGGACGATCGCACGTCCGCAGAGCGCGACGAACAGCAGGGACACGACCAGCAGCAGCGCCGCGATCAGGGCGAGGCGACCGCTGTAGTACCAGAGCAAGGCGAAGCTCGAGAAACCGAAGACCGCGCTCGTCAAAGCGGAGACGACGGTCGTCGACAGCATCTGCCGCGCTTGATCGACTCCGAGGCAACGCTGCGTCAGATCACCCGCCGAGTAGCGCGAAAAGAACTCGACCGGCAGCTTGAACAGGCGGTCCCAGACCGCCGTCTGCACGTCGTTCGCCGAGCGGCTCTGCACACGGAGCAGCGCCCGGCCTTGCACGATGCGAAACCCCGCGCTCGCCACGGCCGCCACGATCAAGCCGATCGCGAGGTGGGCGAGCTGCAGACGATCCGCGCCGGGAATGATGCGATCGATCAACAGGCCACTCGCCCAGGGTGCGAAGAAACCAGTCACCCCGAGCAGCAGACCCAGACCCGCCACGCGTCCGAGGTCGCGCCTCGCGCCGACGAGTCCGAAGCGGAGCAGGCCGCCACCCGAGACCGGCTCGGCCGGGAGCGCACGATAGAACGACAAGGCGCGCGGCTCCAGCTCGTCGGCGATGTCCTTCGTGACCGTCTCGGGCTGCGTGGATCCGCACGCATGCAGCTCGTTGTGACCGGCCCGGGGCAGCAGGGCGACGGGCTCGCGCTTCGATCCTCGGAAGGCGACGAGTGGACCGTGATCATCCTCCCACCACGCGTCTCGGAGGATGACCTCTCGGCAAGGAATGCCTGAGGCCGCCGCCAGCCGCTGGGCGCGCTCGCGAGGGTCCTTGACCGCCGAACGGTTGGGGCTGAGGTGAAGTCCCGAGGCCGCTGCTGCGATCTCGCAGGCATGACGGACGGGATCTTCCGCCGACGAGATCGGCGCGGACGCGACGCGGCCCAACAGACTCGCCAGTCGATCACAGGCGCGGCCGAGGCGAGTCCGGTCTTGGCGGCGACGGGCTTCCGAGCGCGTGAGGGCGGCTTGCTCGTGCTCCTCGGCCAGGAAGGCCGCTCCGCGCAGTGCGCGGCGCTGTATGCTTGGCCAGCGCGTGGATGCGGCCGGCCCACAGACGCGACTCGTCTCCACCATGCGGACGGAACCGCTCGTCACCTCGACTCCGAGGCCGCGCACGACCGGGATCCAGATCTCGGCTTCGTCGGCCTCGAACGGGACTCGATTCGCAACCGTCCCGGCACCGCCCGGAGAGACGATCAGCCAGGCCAAGGGCTCGGACGTCGTGATGCGTGTCGGAGTCTTCACTGCCAGCTCGGCGCCGATCGCCAACGCCGTGGTGTCGTGATGGCTCGTGACGACGAGGGCTCTTCCGAGGCCGCCGAACCAGCGCTCGAGAGCCGATTGCCAGCTGGGGGGCGGGGGAGCGTCGGTGAAAAGGGGAAGCGAGGCGATCGGGAGGCAGCGAATCCGCGTGTCCGCGAGGCCGGCGGCGATGGCAGACCAGGTGCCGGCCCGTCCGAACCCGAAGAGGAGGTCGCCCGCCAGGACCGTCAGGAGCGGTGAGCGCACGCCGGCATCCTGGGCGTCGTCACGAATCAGGAAGACGTCGACACCGCCCGACTCGACCCAATAGACGAGGCTCGGATCGTCCAGCCGCACCGGGTCGCCGTTCCGGCAAGTGAAGCACTCGCCGGACCGGAAGGTGTCGACGATGCTCGGAATGTCAGCCGGCCGTGACGAGCCGTTCGTAGGCGCCATGCTTTGCCATCAGCTCTTCGTGAGTGCCTCGCTCGACGACGTGGCCGCGCTCGAGCACGACGATCTCATCGCAGTCCCGGATCGTGGAGAGCCGGTGGGCGACGATCACGCACGTGCAGCCGCGGCGGCGCAGGTGTCGATCGACGAGGCGTTCGGTTTCGGGGTCCAGGGCACTGGTGGCCTCGTCGAGCACGAGGATCTTGGGATCGGCGACGAGCGCACGAGCGATCTCGAGTCGCTGCGCTTCACCGCCGCTGAAGTTGCGTCCGCCTTCCTCGACCACGCTCTCGAAAGCGCCGGGTCGCGCTTGGATGGCGTCCTCGATGCAGGCATCGTGTGCAGCGGCTTGGAGGCGAGGATCCGGGATGGTGGCGTCCCAGAGCGTGAGGTTCTCTCGGATCGTACCGCCGAACAGGACGACGTCTTGGTCGACGTGGGCGACGGCTTCCGTGATGCGGGCGCGCGGGACGGCCGCGCGCGCCTTGCCATCGAGGAGCACCCGACCCGACCACGGCTCGACCAGTCCGCAGATGATCTTGCCGACCGTCGACTTGCCACTGCCCGAAGCGCCCACGAGTGCGACGCGACGGCCCGGCTCCAGCTTCAGGGAGAATCCCTCGATCAAAGGCGGCTCGCAGCGGTTGTAGCCGAAGGTCAGCCCGTCGAGCTCCAAGGCGCCTCGCAAGGGGGGAGCGTCGTCGGCCGGCTCCGAGTCACGATCCAACCCCGGATCGAGCGGGTAGCTCAGCACGTCGTCGATGCGCGTCATGTTGCCGTCCATCAGCTGGATTTCGGCTGCCTGTCCGACGAAGAGATTCAGCGGCCCGAGGAAGCCTTGCACGAGGTAGTGGAAGGCCACCAAGCTGCCGAGCGTCAAGCTGCCTGCCATCACCTCGAGCCCACCGAGCCCGAGGATGGCAGCCGAGTTCAGCACGCTGAGCAGCGGGGGAACGGCATCGAGGAAGACCGTGGCGCGGCCGAGCTCTTGCTCGCTACGGAACACCTTGGCCTGGAAGCCGAGGATGCGCGCCAGCAGGCTGGGCGCGGTGCCAGTGGCCTTGAGCGTCTCGACGATCTGGATGCCGCCGGCCGCGGCCGCGACCAGCTTGCCCTGGTCCTGCAGCAGCTTGCTGTTGCCGTCCCGTCGGATGCGCGAGATCGCTTGCATGGCCAGGAGGTTCAGTCCACCGACCACCATCGCGACCACGGCCAGTGGCACGCTGTAGGTCAGCATCAAGCCCGCGTAGAACAAGAGCGTGACGAGCTGGATGAAGGACAGCGTGAAGCGCCTCGCCAGGTAGTCGGCGATCACGTCGTTGCTCTCGACGCGGGAGGCGATGTCGCCGGCGTAGCGCTGCTGGAAGAAGTCGACGGGCACTCGCAGGACGTGCCAAAGGAATCGAGCCGAGGCCGCCAGCGACAGGCGCAGCTGAAGGCGAGTCGCCACCCTGAGCTGAAGCCACTTCAAGAGCAAGTGCACGACGCCGGTGACGGCCATCGCGACCATCAAGGGCATCAGCCAATCGGAGCGGCCGCGCAGGAGCACGTCGTCCACGAATATGCGGCTGAACGTCGGCACCACCAGACCCGGCACCACCAGGAACAGTCCGGCGAATATCAGGAAGGCCAGGGCGCCCGGCACGTCGGTCAGCCGTCTCGCCAGGCCTCGCCAGATGCTCGGTCGGTGCCCCTTCTTCTCGAAGCTCTCGCCCGGTTGGAGCTGCAGCACGATACCGGTGAATGAGCCATCGAACTCGGCATGCGTCACCTTCACCCGGCCGCGCGCGGGATCGTTGAGCAGGACGTGTTGCTTCGTGATCCCCTCGACCACCAAGAAGTGGTTGAAGTTCCAGAACACGATGAAGGGGGGCTCCAGCGAGCGCAGCCCGACCGGCTCCATGCGATAGCCTTGGCAGGTGAGGCCGTAGCTCTCGGCCGCCTTCACCAGGCTGCTCGCCTTGCTGCCGTCTCGCGAGACGCCGCACGCGACCCGCAGCTCTTCCAGCGGGATCCAGCGTCCGTAGTGGGCGAGCACGATGCCGAGCGCCGCCGCACCGCACTCGACGGCCTCCATTTGGAGCACCGTCGGAGTCTTGACGGGATGGGGGCGAGTCGTCGTTCGAGTCAGCACGCCGTCAATCCAATCCGAGCAGCTTCTTCACGGCCGGTACGACCAGCTCGATCGGGCGGCGATCCGCGACCACCACTCGACCGGAGGCGGGCGTACCTGGTGTGATCCGGAGCATCGGTCCTTCGCCAGCCGACCACGAGAAGCCGCTGGTGGCATCCGAGTCGCGATGCAGGCGCACCCACACCCGCATCGGCACACCCACCTCGGCCAGGATCGTCTCGACCAGCTGGTCGTCCTCGAGCTCGCTGAGCATCGATCGCGAGTTGGCGGCGTAAGGCGCCACGTCGACCACCTCGCCCCAGATGAAGCCGTGCTCCTCGCGGCGCACCGAAGACGGTGAAACCTGAACCGGCATCCCGACCGTGATCCGCTTTCCCTCGAACGCGGAGACGTACATCACCGCATCGAGGCTCGGCTCGCGTGTGACGTCGGAGCCGTCGATGAGTGCGACCGCACGACCGAGGGTCACGGGATCGCCGGGGCCGACGTCCCAGCGCACCAGGCGGCCGCTGAATGGGCTCGTGATCTGGCTGGTATCCGCGAGCTGGCCCGTGAGCTGCACTTCGCGGTCGTGCGCTTGCTCCAGGCGCAAGGCGAGGGTCTGACGCTCCTCGTCCTGCTGGTGTCGGAGCTGGGCGACGCGCAGTGGGATCTGGCGAAAGCGCACCTCGAGCTCGGTGAGCTGCTCACCTTTCTGATCGATCTCGGCCTGAGCGTCGAGGACGGTGTCGCGCGCGAGCACGCCGTCGTCGACGAGCTTCTGAAGGCGATCGCGTCGGGCCTCGAGGGCGCCGAGGTCACGCTTCTCGCGCTCGAGCACCGCGGTGAGCTGAGTCTTCTCGAAGGCCGAGGTCTCGGTTTGAAGGCGTAGCTCCTCCGCGGCAAACGTCGCCTCGCGCTTCTGCTGCGCTTCGAAGGACCGGATCTCGTGTCGGGTCGATGCCAGCTGCTCTTGAAGGCGAGCCTGATCGACCGGGAGGACCTTCGCAAGCAGCTGACCTTGCGTGACGGCATCGCCGGTCTCGACCAGCCGCTCCAAGATCAGGCCGTTGCCCGGGCTCGGCACTTCTCGGAAGGCGACCTCGAGCTCCGAGTCGTGATGTACCAAGATGCCGTGAGCGGGCACCTCCCGCGGTAGCGAGCCGTAGAGCGACCAGATCCCGACGGCTGCCAAGAGGACCCCCGCTGAACCGAGGGCGATCCAGCCCCGGGGACGAGTGACGGTGAGGAGCTGATCGAGATGATCCGGCGAGGTCACTCGGTCGAGGGCGGCCTGTCGAAAGTCTATCGGCATGGTGTGGGGACCTCGGAGGCGACGGGGGCAGTGAATCCGACTCAAGCCCCATCGTCTGCGGGAGTCGAGGATCCTGAGCCGATTGATCTTGCTGGTCCCGATCTGGGGGTTTTGGGGCGGTTCGACCTCCCGAATCCCCACGCCCTAAAGGTTCCTCCTTTTCTGCCCGATAAGCCCATCCAGGTTCCTGTGGAGAGCCTGCCGGCCACCGGTGGCAGCTCCCAGGTCATGAAACGAACCTGTGCCCATTAACGGAGTGAGTTCCCGTGCACGCAGAACTGAAGCGCTTCGATCAGGCCATCAAGGCCGACACCAGTCTCCAGACCGAGATCCAGAGCAACGTCAAGGACAGCGCTGGCCTCGTCTCGTTCGCCAACGAGCGTGGCTACAACTTCACCCTCGAAGACCTCAATGGCGCTGCCGCCTCTCTCGACACCAAGGATCTCGACAAGATCTCCGGTGGCGCGGGCATGGCTCCGGTCATGGTCGTGGTCGTCGTCGTCCCGGTGATCATCGTCATCTGACCGATCGCCGCGAGCCGGTCGCCGCTGCCGAGCGGCGATCGGCTGCATCTTCTGCCTTCTGAAGGAGTGAGAGAGAGATGACTCAGACACCCCCGATTCCCGCGGCCGACTGCCAAGCGCACACCAGCGCGATCAAGCGTTGCATCGAGAAGCTGCGAGGGGATGGCGAGCTGCGGACGCGCTGCGAAGCCTCTCGCGCCGAGCTCGAGTCGCTGCTGCACGGCGAGGGAGTCATGCTGACTCCGGAGCTGCTCGATCCGCTCTGGAAGCTCGAGGTCAGCGAGGAGCAACGCCAAGTCTTGCGCACCGCGCCCGAGCTGGCTGGATGGCGCGACTGGATCGCCGGCCGCAACGCCTACCTCGATGACATGGTCGCGCGTCCCGACCGCGCTGAGGCTCCGTACCGCGATTGGCGTCGCCGGCAGATGAAGCGCTGCGATATCGAGCTCGGAGACTCGCTGAACAAAGTGCTGCCTCATGCGGCCGCCGCGATCGAGCTGTCGAGTGGCTGCTCCGTCGGGTGCTGGTTCTGCGGTATCTCGGCCGACAAGTTTCGCGGGCACTTCGCGTTCAACGACGAGAACAAGGCCCTCTGGCGCGGCGTGCTCGAGGCGCTTCAAGAGGTCGTCGGAGAAGGATTGGGCTCGACGGCCCTCTACTGGGCGACCGACCCGACCGACAACCCGGACTATGCAGAGTTCGCGGCCGACTTCTACGAGCATTCCGGTCATCTCCCCCAGACGACGACCGCGCGGCCCGTCAAGGACGTCGAGTGGACGCGAAGAGTGTTGAACCTTCGGCGAGAGCTGGGGCAAGGCGGCGTCGACCGCTTCTCGATCTTGTCGACCGCGGATCTGCGGCGCGTTCACGAAGCCTTCTCGCCCGAGGAGCTGCGACAGGTCGACCTGGTGCTTCACAACAAGGGCGCTCTTGGCGAGGACCAGACCAAGGCGTCGGCGGGGAAGGCGCGACAGGCCAACGAGTGTCCCTCCCGCAAGCCGAAGCCGCTCAACGAAGATCAGGAGACCATCGCCTGTGTCAGCGGGTTCTTGGTCAACATGGTCGAGCAGCGCGTGCGCCTGATCAGCCCGTGTCGGACGTCGTCCGAGTGGCCGGAAGGCTACCGCGTCTACGCCGATGAGCGCTTTGAGTCACCCGAGCACCTGCGCCAGATCCTGTCCCGGTGGACGAAGACCGTCTTCACCGAGGATGCCCTCGACCGACCCGCGATCGGGTTCCACCGCGATGCCGAGTACTTGCCCAGTGACAACGGATTCGTCATTCGCACTCGGCACAAGGAGCGCCGCGTCGAAGGCGCACCGGAGCTGCGATTCCTCGGGGACCGCATCGCCGAACGACGCTGGTCTCGCCAGCGAATCCTCGAGCAAGGGACCGCCGCCGGCCTTCCGCTCCTGAGCTTGGTGGGCGTTCTCGGCCAGCTCGCCGCGCTCGGTCTCCTCGATGACGATCCCAGCGAAGTGGAGACGGCCGCCATCGCGATGGCTTGAGGGAACGCGGCTCGTCAACCGGGCTCGTTGCGCTCTCGGCGGGACTGCTCTGTTTCGGTCGACTCTCTCATCGTCGTCGCTCGTGCACGTGGCGGCCCGCCTGTACTGATCGAGTCAACGCGTCGGCTCGACGGACTCCGTTCGTGTCTCCGTTTGCTGGACGACTCACTCATCGTGGTCGCTCGTGCACGTTGCGGCCCGCCTGTACTGAACGAGTCATCGCGTCGGCTCGACGGACTCCGTTCGGTGTCTCCGCTTGCTGCGTTCGTGTCTTTGCTTGCTCCGTTCGGGTCTTCGTCGACCGTGTGACGCCGAGCCTCCTCCTCGTAGATTCTCCGACCGGGATCATACGAGTCGTCGTCGTCGTGGGTGGCGCCTTCGGAGACATCGTGCGCAAAGCGTTAGCCCGCTTGGCTCGGGGCAAGTGCTTCTGTGGTGGCATGGCAATTGTGAGGAGAGCTTCGCCGAGCTCATCGAGCGACCGCTCGGTGAGTGCTTGATCCCTCTCCAACTCACTCGATCTGAAGGCGAGCTCCATGCAGCGTTCGTTGAAGCCGACGGTCCGTCTGTACCTTCTCGTGATTCTCCTGCTTCCATTGGCTGGGGATGCTCTCTGCCAAGGCGACACGGGCTTCCTTCGCGGCCAGGGCCATGCCGACATCTCCCTTTCCTTCAATCGCGACACGTATCGGAAGTTCTGGATCGGTCGGCACGTTCGTCCCGATGGTCCGGGGAACGCGGTTGGACGCGTGACGCGCGACTCGTACACCGTCTTCGCCGCGGTCGGGTTGCTGGACGAGGTCGACTTCCAGGGCAGCGCCAGCTACACGGGCTCGAGCTCGGATGGGGTCGGGATGTTTCCGCGGGAAGACGAGTTTCAGGACATAAACCTGGGATTCAAGGTACAGGCGCTCGCGTTCCGATTGGGGCGTGGGGAGGCGTCTTTATTGGCGGCTCCTGCCGTCAAGCTTCCAATGGCCAACTACGTCGACGACGGCGTGACGGCCATCGGCGACGGTCAGACGGACTATCGTGCCCGCGTGATCGCGCACTACCAGCTCGACAACGGCGCGTTTCTTTCGGTCGAGAGCGGCTACGACATCCGTGAGGCGGCTCCCAAGGACGAGCTGCCGCTCAACGTCACTCTGGGAATCACGCTCTTCGAGCGGGTGACCATCATGCCGTTTTATCAAAACATCAACCAGCTCGGCGGCTACGACATCGGCCAGGGGCCCTTCCCCGGGACCGAGGAAGACTACGAGCGCGCCGGGGTTGGTCTGTTCGTTCGCATCGTCGACAGCCTGGGCGTCCACGCTTCGTGGCGGACGACGCTCTCCGGCCGGAATACCGGCGACGTCGATGGCTTCTCCGTGGGCTTGGTGCTGCGCTTCTGAGCTCAGGCTCTAATCCATTTCTTTGCCTTCTGACCCCCTCCTCGAGGTGCATTCATGACTGGTATCCGTCGCCTGGTGTTGGCTCTCTTCCTTCTCGCACTCTCATTCAGCTGCGGAAAGAGCAGCAGTACTCGCTTCGCTCTGCCGGCGACGGACGAGCCGATCGGCGATGCTCCAGTCGTCGCACGGCATCTCGACCAGGCCGACATCGAGTCGGGTGCGATCGAGATGAGCGAGGTCCTCACCCATGGTGCGCTGCTGTTCAGCGCTAGCTTCAACTCGCTCGATGGAGCGGGCCGCCCAGCGACGACGGGGACCGGTGGCGAGCGAGAGGCGCGCGCGATGCCCGAGAACTTCAACCGCATCTCGGCACCGGACTCCAACTCGTGTGCCGGCTGCCACAACTCCCCGCGCTTGGGAGGCGGCGGCGACAACGTCGCCAACGTCTTCGTGCTCGGCCAACGGCTGCCCTTCGTCGACTTCGATGGGGGGCCCGGTGACGGCAACGCGAACCAGACTCTGAAGGGCGTCGCCAACGAGCGCAACACGCTCGGCATGTTCGGATCCGGCTACGTCGAGCTGTTGGCGCGCGAGATGACGGCCCGACTACACGCCATTCGGAGCAACGCCCAGGAGCAGGCCGCGAGCTCGGGGTCGGACGTGGTGGCCTCCTTGAAGGCGAAGGGCGTGGACTTCGGAAGCATCACTGCGCACGCCGATGGCACCGTCGACACCTCGGCGGTCGAGGGCGTCGATCCCGACTTGATCATCAAGCCATTCCATCAGAAGGGCGCCGTGATCTCGCTCCGGGAGTTCTCGAACAATGCCTACAACCATCACCACGGCATGCAGTCGGCCGAGCGTTTCGGGGAGGGAGAAGATCCCGACCAAGACGGCCATTCGAACGAGCTGACGGTCGGCGACATCACCGCGGCGTCGCTCTGGCAGGCGACTCTTCCTGTGCCGGGGCGCGTGCTGCCGAATGATCCCGACCAGCAGGCGCGGGTGACTCTCGGTGAAGAGCTCTTCACGAACAAGATCGCCAACGGCGGATTCGAGTGCGCCAGCTGCCACATCCCGGCCCTGAAGCTCGATGATCCCGTCTTCAGTGAGCCCAACCCGTTCAACCCCAGCGGAAACCTCCAGCCCGGAGACGTGACCCAGTCGGTCGATGTCGATCTGACGGCCGTCGGCGACGGTCCGCACCTGAGCCGCGAGAGCGATGGCTCGGTCTGGGTGCCGCTCTTCTCCGACCTCAAGCGACACGATCTCGGAACGGGTGCGTTCCTCGAGCTCGACAACGAGCTGCTCGAGCAAGGGGGCATTCCGACGTCGCACTGGCTGACCAAGAAGCTCTGGGGCATGGCGAATGAGCCGCCCTTCATGCATCACGGTCGTGCGCTCCTGATCTCCGAGGCCATCGACTGTCACGGTGGCGATGCCCAGGCCTCGCGGGACGCCTGGGCCACCGCGACCACGGACGACCAGAACGCGGTGATCGAGTTCCTCGAGACCCTCCGCCTACTGCCGGAAGGTTCCTCCTCGTTGGTCCAGTACGAGAACGACTCCTCCTCGATCGGCGACGATCCGGCGGTGCCGTTCCACATGGCGCAATCGGACATCGATGCCGGGCTCGTCTCTCAAGACGAGCTCTTCCTGCACGGCAAGAACCTCTTCGGGGCGCAGTTCAACGAGCTCGATGGAGCCGGCCGGCCCGAGGCGACCGGCACCGGAGGGACGCGCAGCCGGCGAGATGGCAACGATCGCTTCAATCGCATCTCGGCGCCCGACTCCAACTCGTGTGCCGGTTGTCACAACCTGCCTCGTCAAGGGGGGGGCGGTGACAACGTGGCCAACGTGTTCGTGCTCGGCCAGGCCTTGCCCTTCATCAACTTCGACGGAAGTGAAGGCGACGACTTCGAGGCGCACACCCTGCGCCAGGTCGCCGACGAGCGCAACACGCTCGGCATGTTCGGCGCCGGATACATCGAGCTCCTCGCCCGAGAGATGACGGACGATCTTCGCGCTATTCGAGACCAGGCGGTGGCCGACGCGATCGCCGGCGGAAGCGAGGTGACGCGTAATCTCGTCACCAAGGGCATCCAGTTCGGACGCATCGTCGGCAAGCCGAATGGAACCGTGGGCACGAACCAGGTCGAAGGTGTCGACGCCGACCTCATCGTCAAGCCGTTCCATCAGAAAGGCGCGGTGATCTCGCTACGAGAGTTCTCCAACAATGCCTTCAACCACCACCACGGCATGCAATCCGAGGAGCGATTCGGTACTGGGGTCGATCACGACGTGGACGGTCACGTCGACGAGCTGACGGTCGGTGACGTGACCGCGGTCTCGATCTACCAGGCCGCGCTCGCCGTTCCCGGCCGCGTCTTGCCGAAGTCGGAGGCCGCTCGAGCTGCCGCCGAACGTGGCGAGCAACGCTTCTCGGACATCGGTTGTGCGGGCTGCCATGTGCCGGTCTTGAAGCTGAACAGCCCTGTCTTCAGCGAGCCCAATCCTTACAACCCACCTGGGAACCTCTCACCGGCCGACGTGCCGGCGCCCTACTCGTTCGACCTCACGGCGCAGGGTCAGCGACCGCGTCTCCGCCGAGAGGCCGACGGATCCGTGCTGGTGCCCGCCTTCACCGATCTCAAGCGCCACGACATGGGACCGGCCCTCGACAATGAGCAGAAGGAGCAGGGCGGTATCCCGACCTCCCATTGGCTCACAAAGAAGCTGTGGGGCATGTCGAACGAGCCGCCGTTCCTGCACCACGGCCGCGCGCTGCTCATCTCCGAGGCCATTCTCGCCCACGGTGGAGAAGGCCAAGAGACCCGAGACCGTTTTGCGGCGTTGAGTACGCAGCAGCAAGCCGAGATCGTCGAGTTCTTGAAGACCCTGCAGCTCTTGCCCGAAGGGGAGGAAGACCTCGTCATCGAGAAGGAGTGAGCTTCGCCGGCGCTGCGTCGATGCTCGCTACTTGACCGGCTGCTGCCCGCTGTCGATGGGGAGGGGCTCGATCGTCACGCGGCGGAACTCGATCGGCGCACCTTCGGACTGGAGCGAGATCGCACCTTCTCGCACCGTACAGTCGGTGCCGTGATTGACGGTCTTCCCGTTGACCTCCACCACGACCTGGTCCCCTTTGCAGACGATCCGCAAGAGGTTCCACTCGCCGACCGGCCGTTCGACGTCTTCTCCGAGGCGTCGGATGCGCCGGTGCGAGTGCTGGTCTCCGGCTCGCGGTCGTGCGCGGCGCTTGTCTTCGTCCTCGACCCGGATGTCGACCTCTTCGCCGATCACCCAGAAGTCGCCGGCTTGACCGTGCGCGAGCTGGACCTCGAGGGAGCGCGGCCAGCCATAGAACATCAAGGGCGCCGTCGTGTGCACCAGCACTCCGCTGTTGCCGCCTTGCGAGCCGGCCGGCCATCGCCACTCGATCTCGAGGACGTAGTCGCGGTACCAGCGCCGTGTCTGCAGGTAGCCGGCAGGACGCCCCGAGATGCGGAGCACGCCGTCCTCGATTCGGCAGACGTCGGACTTCTTGACGGTCGAATCGGAGGTGAAGAAGATCCATTCCGCCAGCGCCTCGCCGTCGAGTAGCTCGGTCTTCGATCGGGGTGGCTGGACCGTCTCGGGCTCCTGGGCTTGGCTGCTCGACAGACAAACGACCGGGATCAAGAGGAAGGCCAAGGTGAGCCGCAAGTGCATCGAGGTTGCTCCGGGGGAATGAGGGACCAGGACGAGCCTCGACGTTAGGGCATCCTGGCGACGGTGTCGAGATGCCGCTCGGAGGCCTTCAGCCCAGGTCGACACTTCGGCCTTGGAGGATGCGCTCGATCTCTTCCAGCTGCCGCTTCAGCCAGAAGACCCCTCCCAACACGACCATCATTCCGACGAGGAAAAGGGCGAAGTCCCACGAGAGTCGGCCGGCCAGCTCGGCGGGTCCGAAGGGCAGCTCGCCGGCTGCGTCCGGCTTCGAGGCGAGCAGGGTGAGCGTCAAGATCGGGTGCGTCGTGAGGAGGCTGCCAACGGCCAACAGCGTCAGGGCAGCCAACGCCGGACGTATCGGCGCCGAATCGGCAAGCCCTCGTCGACTGGCACGGAGAAGGAGAGCACCACTTCCGATCACGAGCAACGTCATGAGGCCCGCTCCGACGAGAAAGCTGATCTCGAGCGGTCGAGCCGCGGCTGCAAACGCCGACACTTCGGTTCGAAGCAACTGTGTCGACAGCGCGGTCGCGTAGTCTCCCGCGCGCAGTGAGACGACGAACAGGGGCGCGATGACGGGAAGCGCCGCCCAGAGCCCTGCGCGAGCCGCGGTCGTGCCCGGCGCCAGACGGACACGTATCAGGATGCGCACGCTCGCCACGGCGAATGCCATCAGCCCGAGCGCGATCAGCACCACGAAGCCCCAACCACCATCGAGCCATGAGAAGATCGGCGGCGTCGGGCTCGCCGGAGCCAATGTTTCGAGCCATGGAAGCGTGCTCGACGCGGTCGAGCGCGCGGCCTGCTCGAGGCCAGTTCGGAAGCGCACGAAAGTGGCCAGGCTGGGAGTCAATGTGTGGAAGCCGAGGCCGATGGCCAGAGCGATCGCGCCCAGGCGTAGGGTGAGAGTCTCGGGTCGCAGAAACCACTCGCGATCGATGCAGCCCAGCCAGTACCGGTTGGCGAGGTAGTCTCGATAGAACGTGCGTTCGAGCTCGGCCAGCGGGCCGATGGCCGCGCTCGCCTGCTCGATTGCGGTGTCGAGATCCTGCCGGGCCGCGACCTTCTCGCTCACGCTCTCTTCGAGATGTTCGAGGAGCTCGTCGCGCGCTCGGCGGCCGTCGTGTGCATTTGGCTGCTCGCGGGTCTTGGCGCCGCGTCACCGTGTGCGGCTCAGTCGGAGACGACAGGCGTGCCGCTCCAACGCCCACGAAACGTGCCACGAGCGCGCATTCACTCCATCGTGTATTCGCTGCGCTCGAGTTCAGGCCGGTGCAGCTCGAGTCCGATAGTTCGCGACGAGAAGGACTCGGTGCAATCTATTGGCTCTTGCGAGGACGTTTGCCATGGGAAAGAAGAAGAAGGAAAAGAAGGGTGGAGGGATGACTGTGCTGGTGCTGCTGGGAGGACTTGCCGCGGCGGGCTACTTCTTCACACCGCAGATCACCGCCTTCTTTCAGAGCTGGATCAATCGGGCCGGCTTCTGAGGACATCACTTCTGGCCACATGGACCGGGCCTTGATCCGGTCCTGCAACCGGTCATCATGGCGAGTCCACGACCCGACGTCGTGGACCTCGTCGGCCGGCTCGAACGACCGGCGAGCCGCCGCGATTGAGAGACGAGGTGGCAGAGCGTGGCAGGAAAAGGCAGTAGCGGCTGCGTCGTCGGCTGTATCGTGATCATCCTCGCGATCTTGATCGTGGTCGTCTTCTGCCTCTTCTCACCCGGTATCTACGCCTTCATCAAAGACCTCATGAAGACGTCGTCCTTCTAGCGACCGCACCCACGGTTGGCGTCAAGCGCCGAAACAGGGACGTCGCGGTGGCCACCTTCGCCCCGCCTGTCGACGGTCTTGGACACGCGTCTGCCCGCATGTCGGGCGCGGCGCCGCTTTCGAATCCGGAAGTCCGCGCCGAGAATGATGATCACCCTTCCCAGCGCGCGACAGATTTGGAAGCTTGGGGGACGAGCTTTCCTGCTAGGCCCGATCGACCTCTCACCCGGAACCCCCCATGAGCTCCGAATCCGACCCGACGCGGCAGGACGGCTCCCCTCCCGATACCAGCTCTTCGCCGACCAACACGCTTCAGGAGCTGTTCGCCGAGTACCTCGACCGCTTCGAGGACGAGGGCGAGACGGCGATCGACTCGGTCTGCGATGCCCACCCCCAGCACGCGACCGCGATCCGTCGTTGGGTCGACAACCTGCGCCGAGTCGGCTTGTTGACCGCTCCCAAGTCCGACGAGGACTTCCCGACGCACATGGGCGAGTTCCGGCTCGTCCGCCGAATCGGCGGTGGCGGGATGGGTGTCGTGTATCTCGCCGATCAGGAATCGCTGGGCCGCTCGGTGGCCCTCAAGCTGGTGCGCCCCGAGCTGCTCTACTTCTCCGGAGCGCGCGAGCGGTTTCGGCGCGAGGTCGAAGCCGTCGCGCGCCTTCAGCATCCGGGCATCGTCCCCGTCTACGCGGTCGGTGAAGAGCAGGGTGTGCCCTACTTCGCGATGGAGCACGTCGAGGGTTGCTCGCTCGCGCAAGCGATGAAAGGGCTCGAAGGGTCTCCCGCCGGCGAGCTACGCGGTGAGGACCTGGCCCGCGTGATCGCCAGGCAGACGGGCACCGCCGTCGACTCGCGTGAAGACAGCTACGTCTTCGCCGGAAGCTGGACGGACGTCTGCTTCCGAGTGATTCGGCAGGTCGCCGAGGCGCTCGAGCACGCGCACCGGCGCGGAGTGCTTCATCGTGACGTCAAGCCGTCGAACATCATGATCACGCCGTCGGGGCGAGTCATGCTGCTCGACTTCGGCCTGGCCAGCACCGAGGAGGCGAGCGCGATCACGCGTACCGGCTCGCAGCTCGGCTCGCTGCCTTACACGTCACCCGAGCAAGTCGGTGGCGAGATGCGCGACCTCGACGAGCGTGCGGACATCTACTCACTGGGTGTCACGCTCTACGAGCTGCTGACGCTGCGCTCGCCGTTCCTCGCGGAGACATCGGAGCAGACGCGACAGAGGATTCTCACCGGCGAGCCTCCGCGCATCCGCGATCTGAACCCCCATGTGTCGTGGGATGCCGAGACCGTGTGTCGGACCGCCCTCGAGCGCGACATCGGTCGACGCTATGCGACGGCATCGGACTTCGCGCGCGACCTGCTCAACGTGATCGAGCGCCGACCGATCGAGGCGCGACGTCCAGGATTCGCGATCCTGATGCGCCGCTGGGTGCAGCGCCATCCGACGGCGAGCGTGGCGGCCGTGCTCGGGACGCTGCTGCTCATCGGTGGACCCTCGGTGTTCGCCTGGCAGCAGCTCGAGGCGAATCGGCGACTGGAGAAGGAGCAGAAGGCGGTCGAGGAGGCCAACGAAGAGCTCGGCCTCCAGCGCGATGCCGCCTTGACCGCCAAGGAGGAGGCGAGCCGTCAAGAAGGTCTCGCCCGTGCGGCCGAGCGCGATGCCATCGCCGCGAGCCAGGAAGCCGAGCGTCAGCGCACGCGTGCCGAGGAGCACCTCGAACGCGCCTTACGCGCCGTCGACGAGCTGCTGACCCGTGTGTCCGAGGAGCGCCTCAAGTACTTGCCCCAGATGGAGCCCGTGCAGCGAGATCTCCTGGTACAGGCTCTGCGCTTCTACGAGGAGTTCGTGGCTGAGCAAGCCGACGACCCACGGCTCCGACGCCTCGCCGCGCAGGCCTACGATCGCGTGGGCAGGATCCAGCTCTCGCTGGGGGATCAGGAGGCGGCCGCCGAGGCGCGCGACCAGGCGATCGCGATGTGGAGCTCGCTCGCCGAAGGGGAGCCCGAGTCGCAGGGCTACTCGCTCGGTCTGGCGGAGAGCCATCTCGGTCTGGCGCAGGTCGATCGTCTTCGCGGACGTCACCGGGAAGCGCTGGCGGGCGCAGAACTTGCCCGGGAGCTGCTCTTCGGTGTCGACGTCGAGGGACCGGCCCGCCGAGAGATCCGTCACGCCCGGTCGAGCTGCCTCAGCCTGCTCGGCGAGCTCGCCTCGGATCGAGCGGACCACCGTGCGGCCGAAGATCTGCTGAGGGAAGCACTCGCGCTGCGCGAGGCGCTCTTTCATGAGGATGAAGGCGATCTCTCGCTCAGCCGCAATCTGGCCGTCGCCGAACGAGGGCTCGGGGTCGTCCTGCGCGTGACCGGCCGCAACGAAGAGGCCGAGCAGCTGTACAACGCTGCCCTGTCCCGCTTCGAGTCGCTCGCCAAGAACAACGCCGACTCCCCCGACCTCGTCTCCGAGGTCGAGAAAACGCGGTATCGACTGGCGTACTTGCTCTTCTGGATCGGGCGCAAAGGCGAGGCGGAGCGACTGTATGAGCAGGCGCTCGAGCGGCAGCGGCAGCTCGTGAAGGACCATCCCGACGTACCCGACCTCTGGGAGCAGCTCGGCTGGACGGCATTCCAGCTCGGCAACCGGATGGAGAACACCGGCCGCCTTGAGCGAGCCGAAGAGCTCCAGCGCGAGTCCCTGGAGCTGCGCGATCGGCTGTGGGAGAAGTACTCTGACCGCCCGACGTATCTGCGCGCGGCGGTGATGAGCCGGCACTACCTGGGAAAGGTCCTGCAACAGACGGGGCGACTGCAGCCGGCGGTCGATCTGTATCGCGACGCGATCGCCATGAGTGAGAATGCCCCGTTCGTGAGCGAGAGCTTGCTCAAAGAATCACGGGCCAGCGTCTTCGAGGAGCTCGGCCTCGTGTTGGGTTGGCTCGACCAAACGGAAGAGGCGGTCCAGGCGTTCCAGGCCGCGATCAACGAGTGGGGATCGATCGTCGCGGTGGCCGGTGACGTCCCGAAGTTTCAAAAGGGGCTCGCGATCTCGTGGCGCAAGCTCGGCATCCTCTACTACAACGCGCTCGACAACGAGTCGGCGGAGAAGCCGTATCGCGAGTCCATCGCGATCTTCCGCCGTCTGACTAATCTGTATCCCACCGATCCGCATCTCTCCGATCACCGAGCGATCAGTGAGAACTGGCTGGGAATCTTGCTGGACATCACGGACCGGCCCGAAGAGAGCGCCGAGCTCTATCGGAGTGCCGCCGCGATCTGGGAGCGCCTCGCCCGCGACGTCCCGACCGAGCCCGACTACCCGAGCCATCTCGGCACGGCTCTGAGCAATCTCGGCTGGCAGGCACTGAAGCGCGGCGACGTCGACGAGGCACGAACGTTGGTCGAGCAGGCGATCGAGTTCCAAGGCCAGGCCGTGGCCGTCCAGCCACGCACGCCCGACTATCGCACCTTTCATCACAAGCACCACATAGTGCTGCTGAGAGTGCATCAGGCCGCCGAAGACTACGAGCAGTCGGCAGTGATCGCCGAGAAGATGACCGAGCTGCTGGGCGCCCCCGCCATGGACAAGCGGTACGCCGCGGGCTGGGTGGCTGCCGTGATCCCGGCGATCCAAGCCGACGTGTCCCTCGGTGAAGCGGCGGCTGCACTGGTCGAGCGCCACGCCGCCTCCACCGTGAAGCTCCTTCAGCAAGCCATCGCCGCCGGCTACGACGACAAGGAAGAGATGCGCCAAGCTCCCGAGCTCGAGCCGCTTCGTGAGCGCGAAGACTTCCGAAAGCTGCTGGACTGAATCGAGGCCCGGAAGGCGAACAAGCGGTCCAAAGGACGCGGGCCATCAGAGACCTGAACGGAGCTCGTCGAGTCGGCGAGTGGACTCGTCCAGTCCAGGCGGGCCGCCACGCGTTTGAACGACGACGTTGAGAGAGTGGTGGGCAACAGAGACCTGAACGGAGCTCGTCAAGTCGGCGAGTGGACTCGTCCAGTTCAGGCGGGCCGCCACGCGTCTGAACGACGACGTTGAGAGAGTGGAGCGATTGAAGCAAAGGCCAGCCGCACAAGCCGGTCGCTCGTTTCATTCGACGAGACCATGGACTCTCCGTGTACGATCGACCGCCACGCAGGCCGCTGGTAGTGAATGTCGTCCGCGGCTCTGGTGTCTTCGGCTTTCGACCGTCCGAGGAGGCTCTCTCTCATGAAGCTCATGTGGCTGTCACTCTGTCTCTGCCTGTCGCCGGCATTCGCTCATGCGCAGGAGCAAGCCGCACCGCCCTCGGATCGACTTCGCATTCTCGTGTGGAACATCCAGCGCGGAGCGAACCACTTCGAGCGCGGGCCCGAGAAGGCGCTCGCCGTCATTCGCGCAGCGGCGCCGGACGTGTGCTTGCTTCAGGAGAGCTACGACGTCGATGGTGATCGGCCGGAGCTGGGCGCCTGGCTGGCCGAGCAGCTCGGGTGGAATGCCTGGCAAGGCGAGAGTCCGCATCTGTGCGTCCTCACGCGCTTCACGATCGAAAAGAAGCTCTTTCACGCCGCCTGGCACGGCGTGGGTGCTCGGCTGGTCGATGACGCGGGGCGCCGACTCCTCGTCTACTCCACCTGGATCGACTGGCGAGAGTATCTGCCGTATGCGTTGCGCGACGATGCCGCAATCACCGACGAGAAGCTCCTCGCCTGTGAGACGGACTCCTCGGATCGACTGAAGCAGGCCGAGGCGATCTTGAAGCACCTGAAGGAATCGGGCGCGCTCGAGTCGGAGGTGCCTCTCCTGGTCGGGGGAGATTGGAATTGCCCCAGCCACCTGGACTGGACCGACGACGCGGCGCGCGTCTTCCGCTTTCGCCGCGCGCTGCCATTGCCCGTGAGCCAAGCGATGACGAAGGCCGGCTTCGAGGACACGTTCCGGCGAGTGCATCCCGACCCGACGCGCGTTCCCGGAATCACGTGGACGCCCCTCGAGCGCGGGACGGTCGAGGCGCCGATGCCTGCCGATCGCATCGATCGCCTGTACCTGAAGCGCGGATCGGGAAAGCAGCAGCTGGTCGCGGCGGCCGCGCACGTGCTGCCGCGCGTGCACGAGCCGATGGCGACGCCGGCAGCGGAGCGGATCTTCCCGAGCGACCACGGCGCGGTCGTGATCGACCTGATGTGGGTCGAGGCACCGGACCGCGTGAAGTAAGGCGCGGAGCTCAGAGCCCGGCCTCCAGGCAGGACTGGATCGCCTTGTGATCGAGGCGGCCGCGCGGGCTCTGAGCAAAGGCGCCCTTGAGCTTCAGGATGCCGGACTCGAAGGCGACCTCCTTGGCGTCGCCTTCCGGGACGTTCTCGATCACGACCTTCGTCAGGCCCTCGGCGACCGCTTCCTTGCCAAGGGCATCGCCGCAGATGCCGCGGAGCGCCATGCTGATCTGCTGGGGCCCGTTGTGCTCGAGCCACTCGATGGCCTTGGTGTCGCCGTCGAAGGTCGACCAATCGATCTCGTAAGCGATGGAAGCTCCACTGATCTGCTCGAGCTCCTGGGTCCGCTTGGGCAGCCAGCTCTCCTCGGCGGTCTGCATGGCGCGTCTCTCTTGAAGTCCCATCGGCATCGCTCCTCGGTTGGGCTCACGGTCCGTCATCCGACCTCATGATCGGCTGCTCATGACATCCGAGATCGCGCGGCGGCGTTTCTGAGGAAATCGCCACGAACGGCGGAAGCGGTTTCTCCACGCTCAGTGGCTCGCGATTCAGCGCTCGAGGTTGCGGAGCGCCGATCGCCCGAATGGATGGCGACCGAAGGTCCTCGCCTTTTGACGACCGACTCGGGAGCCCCAGTGCCAGGAGGACGATCTGTCGAGGCAGCTCGAAAAGGGAAGAGTCGTGTGGATCTGCAATCCAAGCGGCTCTCCCTGATGGTTCGCCGTCCCGACTCTCGTGTCGACGGCCTGTTTCCTGTGACGCCTGCGAGATCGCGGCCGATCCGACGCGCGACATCTTCCCGCACGCTGGGGGAGATGGTGTCCTCGACATCTGCCAGATGGGCGGGCTGCCCAAGACCGACCCGAAGAGGAGCTGAACCACTGAGAGCACGGAGAGCACGGAGGCGAGCGGTGCACCACTGAGTGCACGGAGGCGAGAGGTTCACCATAGAAAACGGAGACGCGAGTGCTGTGGACCGAGCTCTCCAAGCTCTCCGAGGTGAGCCTTCATTCATGTCTTCCATTGTGCTCTCCGTGGTCTCCGTGGTGGACTTTCAGCGGAGCGAGACCCAGCACGACCCATGCACCTCCGAGGGCCTTCATGTTCACTCGCCTGCGAAGCACGCTCGATCGCTTGCTCGGTCGACCGATCGAGCGACGGCTGACGGCATACCAGCGAGAAGTTCGCGGGATCGATGGCCAGGAAGAGGCGTTGGCTCGAGCTTCCGATGGCGAGCTACGAAAGGCCTCTGGCCGGCTGCGCGAGCGGGCCCGAGAAGGGGAGCCGCTCGAGTCGCTGCGCGTCGAGACGTTTGCGCTGGTGCGGGAAGCGGCGCGGCGCACGCTGAAGCAACGCGCCTACGAGGTGCAGCTCATCGCGGGCCTGGCTCTGCACGACGGACGGATCGCCGAGATGCAGACCGGGGAGGGAAAGACTCTGGCCGCCGTGCCGGCGGCGGCCCTCGAGGCCCTACTCGGGCGCGGCGTCCACATCTTGACCTTCAACGACTACCTCGCCCGGCGAGACGCGGCTTGGATGGGGCCCGTGTTCGAGCGACTCGGGCTCTCGGTCGGTTGCATTCAGGCGGGCCTCGATCTCGAGACGAGGCAGAAGGCCTACGCGGCCGACATCACCTATGGGACCGCCAAGGAGATCGGCTTCGATTTCCTGCGGGACCATCTCGCCCGTCGACCGGAGCACCTCGCTCTTCGGGGCCATCACTCTGCGATCGTCGACGAGGCGGACTCGCTACTGATCGACGAGGCGCGAGTGCCGCTGGTCATCGCCGCCAGCGCGGAGCCGGCCCGTCTGGGACCCGAGGACGCGCACGCCCTCGTCTCTCGCCTCGATCCGGGCCGCGACTTCGATCATGACGCCCACGCCCGCAACGCCTATTTCACCGAGCAGGGCTTCGATCGGCTCGAGCGGCGCTTGGGAATTCAGAAGATCCACGAGGACGAGCATCTGGAGACACTCAGCGCCTTGAGCTACGCGCTGCAGGCGCGCGAGCTCGTCCATCGCGACGTGGACTACATCGTGCGCGATGGACGCATCGAGCTGATCGACGAGTTCACGGGACGCGTCGTGCGGGACCGTCGCTGGCCCGACGGACTGCAAGCGGCGGTCGAAGCCAAGGAAGGACTCGAGCTCCAGCCGCAGGGGGAGATCCTCGGGTCGATCACGCTTCAGCACTTCTTCGCCCAGTACACGAAGCTGGCGGGCATGACCGCGACGGCCGTCCCCGCAGTGGACGAGCTGAAGGAGTTCTACGACGTCACGGTGGTCGTCATCCCGCCCAACGTTCCGAGTGAGCGCACGGACGAGCCGGATCGGGTGTTCGCGACGCGAAAGGCCAAACAGCGGGCACTGGTGGAGGAGATTCGGCGAGAGCATCACACGGGACGCCCGATCCTGGTCGGAACGGGCACCGTTCGCGAGTCCGAGGATCTGGCGGAGCAGCTGCGTCGCATTGGCCTGGCTCCCGAGGTGCTGAACGCCAAGAACGACGAGGCGGAGGCCGCCATCATCGCTGCGGCCGGAGACCTCGATGCGGTCACGATCGCGACCAACATGGCCGGGCGAGGAACGGACATTCGGCTTGGGGGCGAGGACGAAGGGCGCAAGGCGGCGGTTCTCGCGCGCGGCGGCTTGCTCGTGATCGGAACGAACCGCCACGAGAGCCGCCGCATCGACGATCAGCTCCGCGGCCGAGCGGGGCGGCAAGGCGATCCCGGCACTAGCCGCTTCTTCGTGAGCCTCGAGGATCCTTTGCTCGAGCTCTATGGCGTGCGGTCTTTGATCCCGGTCGACGCGATCGAGGCCGACGAGCTCGGAGAGATCCACGATCCGCGAGTCTTTCCCGAGATCGAGCGCACCCAGCGCATCATCCAGAACGAGAACTTCGTGATTCGCAAGCAGCTCTGGAAGTACTCGCACCTGGTCGAGCAGCAGCGGCGGCAAGTGCAGAATTGGCGGCAACGCTTGCTCGCGGGCGACGAGCGACCGACGCTGCTCGCCGCGCGCTCGCCCGAGCGGTCCAGTCAGCTCACTCGACGCTTCGGGAGCGCGCTCGTCGAGTCGGTCGAGCGAGACCTCACGCTGGCTGAGATCGATCGGCATTGGAAGAATCACTTGGCCGAGGTGGCTCACGTGCGCGAGGGCGTGCACCTGATCAGCATGGGCGGCCGAACGCCGCACGACGAGTTCCATGCCCAGATCGGGAAGGCCTTCCGCCGCATGCACCAGAGCACCGACGACGCGATCGTGGCGACCTTCGAGAAGGCCGAGGTCACCGAAGACGGGATCGATCTCGAAGCGCACGGGCTTCGAGGACCCTCGTCGACGTGGACCTACCTGGTGACGGACAGCCCGCTCGGCGGCTGGAAGGAGCGCTTGATGCGCGGCATCTTCGACAAGCTCCGTCAGGCGAGCGGATGGATGGGGTAGCCAAGATCGGGGGTCGTTGAGAATCTTCGTGTGCCGGGCCGGCCGACCAGTCTCTCCTTCTCGGGACATCATCAACCGAGGTGACGGAGACTCGACATGAGCATGAGACACGGGACGCTGGGGATACTCGGGCTGGTCGCGATGGTGGGCCTGAGCGCTCCGAGGGCCGCAGCCCAATGCGAGCCGACTTGGCAGGAGGGCTTTGCGTTCGGCGACGTCGCCTCGACGGTCTACGACCAGCTGGTCTTCGACGATGGCAATGGCCCCGCACTCTACATCGCGGGTGGCTTTGCGTCGGCCGGCGGAACGAGCGCGCGCGGGGTCGCCCGATGGAACGGAAAGGCGTGGTCCGCTCTGGGAGGAGGTGTCCAGGGGCGAGTCGAGGCGCTGGCGGTCGTCGAGGAGGGGGGGCTCCCGATCCTCTACGCCGGCGGAGCGTTTTCGATGGCCGACGGCAATCCCGCTGCCAACATCGCGCGCTGGGACGGCACGACCTGGACGGCCTTGGGGGTCGGCACGAACGGCACCGTGAATGCTCTGGCGACCTGGGACGATGGCACCGGTCCCGCGCTCTACGCTGGCGGTGAGTTCACGCAGGCGGGTGGCATCCCGGCCAACCGTTTGGCGCGCTGGGACGGCTTCTCGTGGTCGGCCGTTTCGACGGGCATGGACGCGATCCCGGGGCCCGTCAGCGGAGCGGCTCAGCTCCAAGGCCTTCCGGGGGCGACCGTCGACGTGACGGTGCGGCAGGGCGATTGTCAGCACGTGCTCAGCGGGGGATACCACTATCGAGCGCGGCGCTGACGACACCTCGGAGTGCCTGCGGACCCCATCGGCAGCTTGTACATATCTGTGACCCGACGAAACCGACGACTCCGAGTAAGGTGGAGCGGACTGACGAACCGCTCCCCTTCCTAGGAGTCGACCGATGAAGAAGGTCCTCTGTCTGATCGGCCTGCTGTTGACCGTTGGGGCCGGCTCGACGCGGGCGCAAGACGACGTCGAGGCTCTCAAGCGGCGCATCGCCGAGCTCGAAGCGCTCACGGAGCGCCTCTCGAATCAGCTCGAGGGTGCTTCGCATCCAATCAATCTCGCTCGCACGAAGCATGCCCGCGTCGCGGCCTCCTCGGTCAATGGCAATCGCTCACTCGCGGATCCGTACTACGGCGTCCGAAATGCCTTCGACAATGGCGAGAGCTGGGTGGGCGCCATCAACTACTCGACCTGGCTGAGTAGCGGTGAGAGCCAGCCGTGGATCGAGGTGCGCTTCGACGAGCCCATGAGCATCACGGCGATCGAGGTGGACCGCGGTCCCGCCTATTCGGCGCAGCTATTCTTCGCGGCCGGCGGTGAGAAGTCGCTGCCCGAAGGGCGAGAGCGAACGACGCTCTCCCAGGCCGTGGCGGGAGTCGTGCGCGTCCGCTTGCACTTTCGTCCGGAGGAAGCCGAGGGCAACGTGCAGGTGCATGAGGTGCGGGTGTTCGGGCACGGCCCGGGCGACGAGCCGGCCGCCGATCGAGCCCCCCGTCTCCATTTGACGGACCGGAGTGTCGAGACCCTGGCTCTGGAGGCCTATCGCGCCTGGCTGTCCGAGCTCTTCGAAGGCGCCACCGCCGAGGTCGAGAGTGGCGATGATGGTGATTGGAGGGTGGCGATGCGAAAGGACGGCCGATCGATCGCCGTGGTGCGCGTCGATTCGGAAGGGGCGGTCGAGCTCGAGCCGCTCGTCGAGCTCGTCGACATTCCACGCTGAGTCATCTCGAAAGTTGAACGCACGGCGCAGATCCGTTTATCCTCATGAGGTCGGAGGCTCTCACGCATCCGGCCTCACCTCGCAGCCCGACACCGTCTCGATGCGGAGGATTGCACAGTGCTGAAACCTCGGGAAGCCGAGTCAACGACCGGCATGGCCTCGAGATCATTGCGCCTCTCGGCCGGCAAGAAGCTGTTGTTCGGCACCGTGCTGACCTTGCTTTTCTTCGCGGTGGGGGAAGGGGTCTGTCGGCTGATCGGATTCGACGAGCCGACGTCGATCCAGCTCGAAGACGTGAATCCGACCCATATCTCGGCGAGTGGGAAAGACAGCCTCTACCGGAATCACCCATCCTTGATCTGGGAGCTTCGACCCGGGGGACGCGAGAAGCTCGGTGGAGACAGTCCCAATGAGGACACTTTTCGCGGGCCTCTCATCGTCCGCGAGAAGCCCGAGCACACTTTCCGGGTGGCCGTGATGGGAGACTCTTGCACCTACGGCCTGGGGCTGACGGTGGAGCAGACCTATGCGAGGCGACTCGAAGACCGTCTGTCGCGTCTGCATCGCGGCCGCAACATCGAGGTCCTCAATGGAGGCGTGCCGGGCTACTCAATCTTCCAGGGCCAGTTGGCACTCAAGCAGAAGATCTTGCCTTATCGACCGGACGTCGTGGTGCTCTACTTCGGAGGCTTCAACGACGGCAAGGCGTCGACGAGGTTTACCGACCGCGAGTGGAGTGATCGGATGCGGCGAGACCATGACACGTCGCTCTTGGGTCGGATCGGACGATCGATGAGAGCCCTCCAACTCTATCGCGCCTTGTCCATCGGCGCCGCCTGGTTGGCGGACGACGGTGACCGTCCGTCACAGGAAAGCATCACCCAGGCCTGGTTGAACGGAGAGCCTCTCTTCGGGGTCCGCGTTCCCCCAGCCGATTTCGTGAGTCTCCTCGAGGAGACTGTGACGCTGTGCCGAGAGTCGGGTGCTCGCCCACTCATCATTCTTCCCGAGCTGAATCAGACCTTCATCGAGAGAGACTGGTTCGAGCGGTGGGGGACGCAGCACCGACGTTATCTCGAACAGTATCGAGATCTGCTCGATGCAGCCGCCGAGCGGCTTGGAGTCCCGACCGTCGATCAACGCCAGATCGTCCAAGGCTTCGAGGACTCGCGGGCGGTCTTTCGCGATGGAGATCCGGTCCATCCGGACGCCAACGGCTCGATCCTACTGGCCCTTGCCCTGGCAGACGTCATCGAGGCCGAGGGCTGGATTGATGAGAAGGCCACTTCGGGCGTCGCGCCTCGTCGACGGCCCCTCGAGTGTGACGCGCTCGGCTTGGACCGTGGGCAGCCGACGATCACCTTCGCGCTCGAGGCGGGCCCCGAGCATGCCGGCGAGCACTTCTGGCTCTTGCCCTCCTTCCGGGCGAACCGGGCCCGCTATCACGACCCGTCCCCGCGATTCCCGCTCGAGATCGATCGCCTCGCGCAGGCACTCCTCAAACAGCCCGAGCTCGCCGGCGAGGAGGGAGTCGCCGGTACGCTCGACGCCGCGGGTCGAGCGAGGATCCGCGTCCGGATTCCCGATGGCATCTTCGAAGGAGGCCACCGACTCCTCGGATTCGCATTCTTCACCAGCGCCCGTGAACCAGAGCTCACCGTGCACCCTTGTCGACACTGTCGAGAGTCCAGCGGTCGCATGCTCTTTCTGGTGCTTGGCGAGGGCAGCTTCGTCTCCAACGACGTTTGGCTGACTCTTGGCGAGGGTTAGTTTCGGCGCTTCAGCTCGATCGTGACCTCGGTGGCTTGGGCCTCGGCGAGGAACACCTCGCGCGGCGGGATCGGCTCGTAGCCGTCGAGGTCGGGGAACTCGAAGGTGTAGACACCGGGCAGATCGAAGTAGCGAGTGGAAGCTCGGGTCGTCGTCAAGAGATCCACCGTGTGCGGCAGACCGTCCGGCGTCCTCGTGCGCAGCTCCCACCAATACTCGAGGGGCACCGTCACGGTGGCGCCGTTCTGCTGAAAGCTCAGTACGGCCACTACCGGACGCTCGAGCTCGATCCGAATCTCGTTCCGGCTGGAAACGAGCTCCAGGACCGGCTCGGGCAGGAAGTAGCGAGGATCCTGGACCGAGAGCTCGATGAATCCCACCGGTGCCCCGAAGCGATACTCGCCCGTCGTGTAGTCGGCGAACAAGTCTTGTCGCCAGTTGATGCCGATGCCGTCGACGTCGGCGTCGGACCACTGCATCTTGCGAGGCCGAATCGCCTCTCCCGTGCTGGCGTCGAACGGAAGAATCACGACGGTCACGATCTCGGGAACGAGCCCGGCGTCCCAGGCGAAGCGGCTCGCCGCGCCGTCGACCGATGTCATCTCGCGAGGTCCTGCAGTGCACGCTCGACGGATGTCTCAGGGGGGCTCATGCGATCTCCTCGTGGTTCTCCATCGTACAGTCACCGCGAGCGCCGGAAGTGGTTCATCGAGAGATCGATTCCTGTGCGTCCACGAGGATCGTCCGCCGCCGATGGCGCCCCTTCAGGGCGCGCGGGATGAGGGATGGGATGGCGAGGGAATCTGGGACACCGGATACCCCAGGGATGATGTCGGCCTTTTAAGCCGAGCGGTCGCTGTTCGATCATCATCGAGTGACCCCGTGGCTCCAGGTCGCTCGATCCCTCCCCCTGGGACCCGGGCGCGTCCCGCCTGCCCGAATGTTCGAGAGCGCTTCCCCTGGGACCGCGGGCGGCCCGCCTGGCGGCCCGCCTGCATGGACGTCGAGGTCGAATGCGCCCTTTCAGGGCTGCCCTGAAAGGGCGCATTCGGTGTCGGAGGTTGTCGTCCGCGGCGATCGCAGAGAAAGCCGGTGCTCGACCTGGTATCCTGACGGCTCGCACGATCTAAACCGGCTCTGGAGGAGCGAAATGATCAGACGGCTCGCCGTAGTCCTTTGTGGTGTGGTGCTCTTGCTCGGCAAGGCCGAGGCGCAAACGACGAACGAATCGCCCATCGCGCAGGCGATCCAAGACGCGGACGCCGCGCTGGAGCGAATCGCGTCGATCTCGAAAGAGAATCGCAGCGCGGCGAACACCTTGCTCGCCTTCGACGATGTCGTCGCGCGCTTCTTCGAGGCGACTCAGCCGATCGCCTTCATGGCGCAGGTCTCGACCGATTCCGCTGAACGGGAGCGGGGTCGGCTCGCCTCTCAGGAGCAGGGCGAGTGGTTCATTCAGCTCACGAAGCGCGAGGATATCTTCCGGGCCTTCCGGGAGCTCGAAGCTCGCCAGCTCGACCTCGATCCGGAGCGCGAGCGACTGCTCGAGCACGTGCTCCGGGACTTCCGGCGTGAAGGCATGGAGCTCTCCGAGGAGAAGCGCGCTCGAATCCTCGAGATCGACAATGCGCTCAATGAGCTCGGAATCGAGTTCCGCCAGAACATCTCCGACGACGAGTCGGTGCTGTACCTACGGCCCGATGAAGTCGAGGGCATCTCGGACTCGTTCTTGAGCTCTCTCGAGCGCGCAGAGGAGCTCTACATCTGGCCCGTCAAAGGGCCCGCGATCTTCCAGGTCTACAACTATTGCAGCATTCCAACGACGCGACTCAAGATGGTGGCGGCGGTGGCTCGGCGAGCCGGCACGCAAAACGTCGACGTCTTGGAGAAGATGATTCGACTGCGGGCCGAGAAGGCCCGTGTGCTCGGATACCGGCATCACGCCGACTATCAGCTCGAGACGCGCATGGCGCAAGATGCCGATCAGGTGGCGGCCTTCTTCGCGGACTTACGCCCCAAGCTGCGTCGCAAGGCAGAGCAGGACTACACCGAGCTCCAAGACGCGAAGCGCCAGGACACGGGCGATCCGAGTGCGAAGCTCGAAGCGTGGGATGTGCGCTACTACCAGAACTGGCTGATGCGAGAGAAGTATGCGGTCGACACGGACGCGATCCGCGCCTACTTCCCGATGGATGCCGTGACCGACGGGCTGTTCTCGATCACGCAGTCGCTCTACGGCCTTCGCTATGAGAACGTCACCAAGAAGGCACAAGCGGCCGGTCGCCTGCTTTGGCATGAGGACGTGCAGCTCTTCGAGGTCTGGGACAAGGCGAGCGAGCGGTTGATGGGCGAGTTCTATCTCGACCTTCATCCGCGCGCGAACAAGTACTCGCACGCCGCGAAGTTCTCGATCCGGCTCGGACAGAAGAAGGCCGACGGCACCTCGATTCATCCGATCGTGGCGCTGGTCTGCAACTTCACGAAGCCGACCGCCACTGAGCCGTCATTGCTCAGCCATGACGAGGTCGAGACGTACTTTCACGAGTTCGGGCACTGCCTGCACAGCATCCTCGGAGACACCAGCCTCGCCTGGTTCACGGGCACTCAGGTCGCGCGAGACTTCGTCGAAGCACCCTCACAGATGTTCGAGAACTGGGTCTGGGACCCGGCCGTCCTGCAGAGCTTCTCCAAGCACTACGAGACGGGCGAGCCGCTGCCCAAGGCGCTCATCGACGGGCTGATCGCCGCCCGGAATCTCGGGTCGGGGCTGTCGACTGAGGGACAGGTCTATCTCGGCATGATGGACTACGCCTTCCACACCGACCCGGAAGGTGAAGTGGACACGACCAAGATTGCGCACGAGGTCTACGCGCAAACGCGGATGTTCGAGCCGTTGCCCGGGTACTTCCAGGCTTCGTTCGGTCACCTGGTCGGATATGACGCGGGATACTACGGCTACTTGTGGTCGTTGGTGTACGCCTCCGACATGTTCAGCCGTTTCGCGCGAGAGGGGCTGCTCAACGCGAGCACGGGCAAGGCCTATCGGGATGCGGTGCTCTCTCGCGGCGGTACTCGCGACGAGCTCGCAATGGTGCGCGCCTTCCTCGGCCGCGAGCCGAATGCGGCCGCGTTTCTCGAGCACCTCGGGCTCTCGAACGGGCAGTAGCGTGAAGCCGACACGTGGCGCGACCTCGGGTCGCGCCACGCGTCCGGAAGGCGAGCAGGCGTTCGAGGAGCGGCACTCCTTCAGCGGAGCCGGACGGCCGTTCCGCTGGCCGAAACCATCAGCATGTTGCTGCTACCGAAGCTGATCGTCTCGTAGTCGAGATCGACGCCGACGATGGCATCCGCTCCGAGCGATTGCGCCTGGTCTTCCATGTCGCTCAAGGCGAGCTGCTTCGCCTTGCCGAGCTCCTCTTCGTAGGCCGCCGAGCGCCCGCCGACGAGGTCGCGAATGCTCGCGAAGATGTCGCGGAAGACGTTCGCACCGAGGATCGCACTGCCGCTCACGAGGCCGAGGTACTCGCCGATCGGGCGCCCTTCGAGACTGGGTGTCGTCGTGATGATCATCGCTCTCCCTTTCGATCGTGATGACGACGATGATAGCCGAGTGGGTCGAAGGGCCGAGCGCGAAAACGGCGGCCGCACTTCGGTTTGGCAGCGTCAGCAGCGCGCCGCCGTCGCGACACGCCGATCGGGAGATGCCACGGGGCGCTCCGCGGACGCACTCCGGTTTGGCCGCACTCCGGTCGGTCGAGCTACCACTTCCCTGGGGGGAGTGCGCGGTCGGGTGGTGCCGAGTCAACGCCCATCGAGCTGCCGTTTCACCTCGAGGATCATCGCGTTCCGCAGTCGGATCAGCTCCGACTCGTAGGCCTCGAGATCGGCATCGAGCGGCCTGAGCTCGTGGCGACGGGCAGCGAGGTCGAAGGCGCCCCTTCGATCACCGTCGCGAATCGTCAGGAGCGCATCCAGGGCCGCGTCACAAACTCTCACTGCCGGCGGTGGCCAGGGAGGGCGCACCGAGAGCAGCCGGAGCTCGAGGATGCGCGTCGTGTTCTCGAGGAAGGGAGCGATCGTCGACGCCAAGGCGGAGTCGTGAGTCTGCGCGAGTGATTGCAGGATGAGTGACACCGAGGGGGCCGCGTGCTCCGGTGTGAGCTGGAGCAAGGGGCGATGCTTCAGGACAGCCGCCGAGAGGCGGCTCGACAGCTTCGGATTGGCACGTTGCGGAAGCCCGGCTCGCTCGAGAATGCGGAAGATCGGGTGCTGCAGGTAGAGGTTCGCCTCGAAGCGCTCGAGGAGCGGCTCGAGAAAGCGCTCGTCCCAGATGCCTGGTGCGCTGGCGAGGTCGCGTGCTGCTTGATCGTCTTTCGTGGCGAGGCGCCCGAGGAAGTATTCGACGACCTGCGGGTCCTTGCCATGTCGCTGGCCGAGGAGCTTCAGGAGCACGACGCGTCCTTGCAAGGGACGGGGGCGTCGCTCGATGGCCTCGATCACCTCGTCGGCGGTCAAGGTCTCTGCGAGGTCGGGCGAGGCGAGCAGAGCGCCGAGCAGGTACTCGTGAGAGACCAGGCGGCGAGGCTCGGCGAGGAGTGTGCGGAGGCGCTCCTCGAGACGGGGTTGGTCTTGCGGCGTCCGGGCTTGCCAAGTGAACTCGAACTCGTGGGCAATCGATCCATTGGACACGCGACCCTGCCCCTGAACGGACAGCTCGAAGAACAGACGGCCGTGAACCACTCGTCGGGGACCGGGTGACGCGGCGAGGAGGGCGGCGGAGTAGTCACTCGGTCCTTCGTGGCAAGTCGTGACTCCCGGAGGGAGGACGCTGCCGAGCGAACCGTCGTCCGATACGGACTCCACGAGAAGGTCGTAGCTGCTTCCCGATGCGAGGCTCCCGACGAGGCGGAGGCCACCGCAGCTGTCTTCCTCCAAACGCTCGAATCGATAGGAGGCATTCAGCAGGGCCAGAGGTCTTCCACTACGGTTCTCGAGCTCGAAGCGAAGCCAGCCCTGGTCAAGGAGGGAGGCCTGCTCCCGCACGACGAGCCGCACCGTCACATCGCCGCGGGACGCGATGACGAGAGTCCGCTCGTCAGTCTGACCCAGAGCCGTCGCTAGCAGGAGGAGTTGCCCGGCGATCAGCCCGGCGTGGACTCTCGTGATTCGCGGCATGGGTCGGTTCTCCGTCGAGGTTCGAGCTGCGGTCGTTCCACTGACATCCTCGGCTCGATTCTACGGTGGCCCTTCCCTCGAGTGCGCGTCGTGACAGTAAAGTTACCGGGGCGTCGCAATCGAACGCGGAAGGAACCCGGCATCCCAGACCGTGCCTGTCGAGTCGACGGGTTGGCCGACGTCGTCGTCCGCCGGTGCTGACGAGCCCGCTGGGTGAGCAATCGCTTCGATGTCTGATCGATCCACCACGTCGCCCGATGACCCAGGTGTCCCGGAGTGTTCGGGCGATTGGCGAGCCGGGCTCGAATTTCAGGTAACATCGATTGCCGGACGCGGATTTGAGAGCTCGAAAGCGCGTTTCTCTCCCGAACGCTTGGACTATCGATGAACCTCCCTCGACTGACCGTGGCCGCCCTGCTCTGGGTCTTCCTGACGTCGGCGGCCGTCGCCCAGACGCGCTTTCCATCGCCCGTTCAGATCGCGGTCGGGCGCAGCCTGCCCTTGCTGCAACGCAGTGCTGACACGTGGTTCCAGCGACGTGGCTGCCCCTCGTGCCATCATCAAGGTGTGGGATTGCTGACCGTCGCACTGGCCCGCGAGAAAGGCTACGCGATCGACGAGGCGCTCTTTCGCGATCAGCTCGATCGGGTCTCGGCGAAGTTTGGGCACAGCGATGAGTCGTCCTTGAGCGCGGGAGGGGGAACGGCGAACTACCCGTTCGGGCATGCGTATATCGCCTGGGGGATGTCCGGGGCCGGCCCGCTTCCGGCCGATGGTCGGATGGTGGTGCTCGCCAACGGGATCGCGGGGAGGCAGCACGTCGACGGCTCTTGGCGCTCGCTGTCCCACCGTCCACCGATGGAAGACAGCTCGATCACGTTGACGGCGGTCGCCGCGCGAATGCTTCAGCTCGTTCCGATACCGGGGCGAGAGCGCGAGGTGCACGAGCGTCTGGAGCGGGCCAAGCGCTGGCTTGCGAAGACGCCGATACGCTCGACCGAAGAGCGGGCGTTCGCGATCCTGGCGGCGGCCTGGCTCGGAGAGCGCGCTCTGCTTCAGAGAGAGCAGGCGGCGCTCATCAGCGAGCAGCGCGAGGACGGTGGCTGGGCACAGATCCCCACGCGGTCGACGGACGCCTACGCGACCGGCCTCGCCTTGGTGGCACTCCATCAAAGCGGCGGCTTGACGCCGGCGAATCGGGCCTATCTGCGGGGTGTGCTGTTCCTGATGAAACACCAGCAACCCGACGGGACCTGGCAGGTGGAGACCCGGCGACGCTTGCCGGGCTTGCCCTATTTCGAGACGGGATTCCCGCACGGCAAGGACCAGTTCCTCTCCTACGCGGCGGCAGGCTGGGCCACGATGGCTCTGATCCTCACCGGCTCTCCGGCACCGAGTCGCGTCTTCTGGCCGCAGCCGCTGCCCGCCCTCCGAATGGAGGACGTTTCGCTCACCGCGATTGCAGAGGGCGCGACGCCGCTTCATCGCGCCGCGCTCCTCGGGGACAGGGCGGAGCTGAGCTCGCTGCTGGATTCGGGTGCCGATCCGAACACTCGGACGAAGTCCGGGCTCTCGCCTCTCATGCTGGCCGTCCACGATCCCGATCGAGTGCAGCTCCTCCTGCGTGCTGGAGCCCGCGCCGACGAGACCACGTCCGATGGCTCGTCGGCGTTGATGATGGCCGCCGGCTATTCGGGAGCGTTGGCATCGGTCCAGCACTTGTTGGCGGCCGGTGCGTCGCTCGAGCGCGCGGCCGACGGACCGTTGCCCCCGTTGTTGGCGGCGGTCATGCACGGCGATCGCCGAGTCGTGGACCTGCTGCTACAGAGGGGAGCCAAGCTGTTGGACGAGGCGTTGTTCGAGATGACGGCCCTCGATCTGGCGGTGTCGGCGGGGGACGTCGAGATGGTGCGCCATCTCATCGCGCGAGGCGCGGATGTGAACCGGGCGATGGAGGAGGGCGGCACCGTTCTGCACCTTGCCGTGTTGGATGGCAACCTCGACTTGGTTCGGCTCTTGATCGAGAGCGGTGCTTCGCTCGAGGAGCGGGTGGAAGGGCACACGCCGCTTCTCGCTGCCGCATTGATCGACCCGGGTCATCCCGAGATCGTGCGCGCGCTCTTGAAAGCGGGCGCCGATCCGACAGCTCGTCTCGAGGACGGCACGGACGTCGTGACCTTGGCCGAGCAGAATCGCCATCCGGCGACCGAGCTGCTTCGGGAAGCGGCCGAGGCGAAAGGGAAGGGCGCGCTCGACCGGCGTTGATGGTCGAGGCGCGCGGGCGCCTGGTTGAGTGAGGCACCACTGCCGGGAGCGCGGGTGCCCCCGATCATTGAGGGAAGCACCACAGCTGGGAGCGCGGGCGGCCCGCCCGCTCCGGATGAGACATCTGTGCCGGGAAGAGGCTGCTCACCTGCCCTCTCGTGCTCAGCGCCGCCGCACGCGGAAGACGTCTTCGGCGATCTCGAAGCCGATGTCCGTGTTGCGTCGGATGATCACCGCCAAGGTTTGGGCGTGGATCAGGTCGACGTAGGCTGGAGAGAGATAGGACTCGTACCAGAAACGGTCTCCGTCGCGAGACCGCGCGAACTGGTCGGCGAGGATCCTCTGCAGCGTACGTCCCACCAGGGCTCGATCCGCTCTGGGCTCTGCGAGCAATCCGACCCAAGCATCGACGTCATCGACGCTGGCGTAGACCTGCGAGAGACGCATCCGGACCTCGCCACTCGGAGTGATGTCGTCAAAGCTCTGAGCGCGGGACCTGCCGAAGTGCTGTCGGACGTCGTTGTACGAAGGGAGGCCGTGATCGCGCCCCCGTTGGATGTTCAAGGAAGCGAGGTCGAAGCCCCCGGCTCCGGGCGGGCCGAAGAGGAAGTTTCGGACGGCGTCGATGACGAACGGGTCGACAGCCTGGGCGCGTTGCGCGGACAACCCGCGCAGCAAGGGATCGATCCCCGTCGCGACGAGCTCCGCAGGATTGAAGAACGCTTGATCCAGTGGCAACGGGCCCCACGGGTGCTCGGCGCCGTTGGCGTCGAGGCGGAGAATCTGAGGCGAGAGCATCGTGTGTCCCACTCGATAGGCCGCGGTGGCGAACAGGTTCGAGATGCCCGGGTTGACGTCGGCCCGATAGCCCCGGTACGGAGGAAGCGCCCTCGGACCGAGCAGGATCGGCAGGAACTCGCGATAGGAGATGGCCTGTATCTCCGCGGCCACGACCGCTCGGGAGACCTCGTAGATCAGATCACCCGACAACGCCGGGAACGCCGAGCGGAGGGCGTCCGCCCAGAAGTTGTGCTCCCGCACGAAGAGCGTGTGCATCGCGGTGAGTCCCACTTGTTCGTTGGCTCGGATGTCGCCCGCAAGGAAGTAGCTCGGGTCCGAGCTGGGTGCGTTGGGGAACCCGCTCACGTTGTAGGGCAGGAGGTCACCGGCGCTGGTCTTGAGTCGGCCCGTCCCGTCGAGGGCACGCAGCTCGTTCGCTCGTGGTTCGTCGGAGCCGTAAACCTGGGAGGCGTCGATGAACGCCGTGATGAGGTTGACCTGCTCTCGAACCCCATCGACGGTCACGTAGCCCGAGCGGTCGAGGGGAATCGTCACGGATCCGGTGCCGAAGGGATCGAACCACGGATCACCCGTGGGTACGCGGATGTCGAAGGGCTCGGAAGGATCGGCGATCGGAGTCTCGTCCATGTCGTGATCGAGGAACTGCCCCCATTGCCAGACGAAGTCCGAGGCACGCAGAGCGTTCAGGATCGAGTCGGTCTGCGCGACGACGGCATTGCTGACGGCGCGTGCGCTCGGTCGCGTCGAGCCCGCCGGCGCACTCTGGCCGTCGGCGTAGGCGGCCGGCAAGAGCCGCAGCATCGCGATCTCGGCAGCACCCCACTCCGGGTGCGCCACGTTGTTACCCTGCCCATCGATCGACCGGAGCTCGAACGGAAAGACGGCCGCGTCGTCCGGGTCGCCCCGGCCACCCGGCCCATCGTCGCGCGACTGGTTCCGGTCCGCCGAATCGCTGCGGAATGGCCTCTGCACGCGCGAGCGTTGGGCGACCGCCGTGTCGACCAGGACCGCCAAACCAGCCAGGCAGCACAGGAATCGAACGGTGCCTTTCATCTTTCGCCTCCATTCAGTAAGCATCCTGGGACGCTCCGTCGTCGAAGCGTCACTCCGAGCTCCTGGCCTTGCGGGGTCAGGAGACGGTTGCTTCGACGCCACCCAAAGAGGTAGCATGCTAACTAAATGAAATACATCTATTCGTGATGTCGAACCGAGTGCCACTCCGATGACGAATCCCCGTAGGCGGCGAGCCGAGACCGGCGAGCCGCCGGCGTTCACGTTGACGATCCTCTTGCAGCACGTGGGGAAGCTACTCGAAGATCAAATGCGCGTCGGCTTCGAGCGCATCGGCTTGCACCCCGCGCAAGGCCACGTCCTCCATCTGCTGGAGTGGGGGGAGGGCGTCAGCCAGCGCGAGCTGACGGTCGCGATGCGCATCGCGGCTCCCACCGTCAGCGGCATCCTCAAACGCATGGAGGCCGCCGGTCTCATCCAGCGCCGCAGCGACGCGGACGACGTGCGCATCGCGCGAGTGTTCCTGACCCGCAAAGGCCGGGCGATGGGCCAGGCCGCGCGAGCGGCCGTCGAAGAGGTCGAGCAGGTGCTCATCGCCGATCTCTCGCGGAATCGCCAGCGAACCGTCCACGCCTTGTTGCGTCAGCTCCGAGACAACCTCGGAGGCGCCCCTCCCGGACCGGAGCCCCCCGTCCGCGAGGTCGTGTCGTGAGGCGAGGGCTAGCGACGCGGGCGGTTGCTCACCAGCCTGGCATACTCCGAAGGGTCCGCGCCAAGAGAGGCTACTGTCCCATGCTCTCGGCCCGCTTCTGAACCTCCTCGGGCGAGATGTCTTCGATGTGGGTCGCGATCCACCCCACCTTGCCGTTCGAGTCCCGCACGCCGCCCATGCGGTCGCCGTAGAACGGATCGGCCGGCGCCCTCACCGACGTCCCGCGTGCGGCGAGGGCGCGTTGGTAGACAGGCGTCACAATCTTCGACGTAGAGGTACAGCGCGGTCGGCATCGCGGGCCAGTCCAGCTGCGACGGTCCCAACATGATCGGCGAGTCCGTCCTCCCTGGGACCGCGGGCGGCCCGCCAGGCGGCCCGCCCGCTTCGGGCGTTCGGAGGCGTCGCGCGGAGTCGCTCTGCTTTGGCGCGTGCTCTCTCATCGACGTCGTCACGATGCCGTGAAGCCTGACCACGTCCGACGACGTGTGATGGGGCGACGTGTCGGGGCGAACATAACGACAGGGTGTTCCCCGATGATGGCGAAGCGTGCGCATCATCGCGGAGCACCCCGAGATTCACCAGGGTCGCACGGCCGATCCAGGGGCCGAGCCCGGGCGAATCAGAACGTCTTGAAGCTCGTCGGCCCGATCACCGAGACGATACCCGTCGAGAAGCTCAATGTCACGGCGGCCACGCGGATCTGGATTGCGGCAGGGACGCTCGCCGAGATGGGCAGGACCGGAGTCACCGCTTGCCCGCGAGCATCGACGATGCCTTGGAAGAGGGGGCCGAGGTTGATACCCGCTGCTGTGAAAGGGTCGAACGTGAGGGGCACGGTCTTCCCGCTCCCGCCCGGCACCGGGAAGCCGCTGATGCCCGAGAACGAGAAGAGCACCCAGGCGAGATTGCCCGTCTCACCCGGCGCATGGACGAGGAAGTTGGCCAGGCTGCCGGCTTGCGGATACCCGATGAGCGTGACGGCCTGCGGGGCGTTCGAGACGAGGCCGGTCGTGGCGGCCCCGCCGGTGGCACCCATGTCGGGAAGCACAGTTCCCTGCGACGGCGGGAATTTGATGTCGCCGGGGGAGGCAGGATCCCCTGCGTCGATACACGGCGAACCGCTGGATACGTGCAGGTCACCAAACGCCGTGCTGAATCCGATGAACTGCGGCGGTCCCGGGATGTTGTTATTGCCGGGGGCAAGGTTTTCGACACAGCTCCAGGTGACGGCTGTGGCGATGCCGCCCGCGAGCTGCGGTCCGCCGGGCGTCGGGTGGTTGTAGTAGACGATCGAGTTGGTGAGTGTACCGGCGCCGTAGATCGCGCTCTTACTTCCCGAGGCGCTCGAGACACGATTGCGAGCGACCGTGATGTGCCGGAGCTCGGCCGAGCCTGACGCGATGTAGATGGCGCTTCCATCGGTGTAGGTCGCCGTGCCGGAACTCAGTACGTAGTTGTCCGAGAAGAATGAGCTTTCGACTAGTAGGTTGCCGCTAGAGGAAAAGTAGAGGCCGCCTCCCCTTGCGAACGCTTGCTCGAGGTGTCCATGACCCGAAGTCTCGTACGAATGGGATTCGTTTCCCCGAAAGTAACTCGCGACGAAGGATGAATCGGCTTCTCCGCTCAGGTATACCCCACCTCCACGCCCGGTCGACTTGCAGTCGTTGCTGTGGCAACGCGCCCAGGCGACATTCCCGTCGAAGGCGCTTCGTGCGCAGGTCACGCCGTTCGTCGCGTAGAGACCGCCTCCGACGTAGTTTCCCGTTGAGTAGGCTCGATTCACGTGATTGCGCGTGAACACCGACTCGAAAAGGTCCAGCCGTCCTCCGTTGGTCAGCTCGGTGCGCAGGCCGCCGCCGTTGCTCCCGGACTGGTTCCCCGTGAAGTTGCAGTCGTCGACAGTGAGCGTGAGGCCACTCGTCTCCCGCACGTAGACGCCGCCGCCCTGTCCGCTGGAGGTGTTTTCGGCGAAGGTGCAGCCTTCGATGAGCAGCAGGCTGTCCTCGATCCACACGCCACCCCCCGCGCCGCTAGACGAGCAGCCGGTGACCGTCGTGTTGCGCAGGAGGCTGAGCGGGCTCGAGGCGATGTGGAGCCCGCCGCCGTTCACCGAGTTCGAGCAGCCCTGAATGAAGCAGTGGTCGAAGTGGACCCAGCTCGAGAGCACCTGGACCGCTGCTTGAGTCGCTCCGCTGAACCGGCAGTGCTGGAAGCTCGACATCGGGTTCGAGCTCTGGAAGATGATCGACTGCCAGCCGGCCGGGTTGGCGGGCCCACTTACGAATCGGATCGGCTGCTGAGCCGTGCCGTTCGCGATGATCTGCCCCGTCGTGTTGACCGTGATGTTGTACGTTCCCTGGAAGTGCACGATCACACCCGGGGCGATCGTCAGCGTCGACAAGATCTGAAGGTCGCCGTCGATGCAGACGGGCGACTGGGCCGTCGTCCAGGTCGTCGGCGTCGTAATGAATCCGGGCCCCCAGTTGGAGCCGCATTGAGCGTGGGCCGGGAAGGCGTTCACCAGGGTGACCACCGTCAGCCCCAGGGCGAATAGCAAGGCGCGCATGTCAGACTCTCCTCGTCGAGTGTTTCGTGGAACGTGACTCTCTGAGGGCATATGCGAGATCGCGGGGAGACACGCGCACTGATTTTTGAGAATGGTGGCGGTGCCTCGCGCCGGGGGCTGGATGAACCTGCCCGACCCGCGTATCATCTGCCATTGAGTGTGTTGCAACCCGCAGGGAGGCGAAGGATCCATGGCGGAGCCCGCGCGAGAGCAAACTCCCACCGATCTCTTGGCCCGTGTCGCCGCCGGCGATCGAGCGGCCGCCGAAGATCTCTTGCCCATGATCTGGGGCGAGCTCCACCGGATCGCCGAGCGCCACCTGCGCCGCGAGCGAGCAGGTCACAGCCTTCCCCCGTCCGAGCTCGTCGACCAGGCCTACCTCACCTTGATCGATCAGAAAGGCGCCGATTGGCAAAGTCGCAGCCACTTCTTTCGGATGGCGTCCCAGGTGATCCGAAGGATCCTCGTAGATCATGCCCGGCACCGGAATCGGCAGAAGCGGGGCGGCGGCCACACGCGGGTTCCGCTTCCCGAGGATCTACCTGTCCGATCCGACGGTCAGCTCGACATCCTGGCTCTCGACGAGGCACTCGAACGGCTCCGTCTCCTCGACGACGACCTCAGCACGATCGTCGTGCTCCGTTTCTTCGGCGGACTGGCCGAGAGAGAGGCGGCCGAGGCGCTTTCGATCAGCCGCCGCACTGCCAGCGAGCGCTGGAGGCTCGCCCGCGCCTGGCTGCGCCGCGAGCTGAGCGACGCTTCGGCCTGAGGCCATCGGTGTTGTTCTCGTCTCAGCGCCAGTGAGTCAGCGGCCGCCATCCCTGGACTCGAGCTCAGCCCGCCAAGACAAGACTTCCGGACCCTCAGGCTCCAGACGCCGTGCGTCGTCGAGGTACCGGGCTGCCGCGTCCAAGTCTCCTCGTCTTGCCGCAATCTTGCTCAGGGCTAACCAGGGACCGGCGTCTTCCGGGTCTACGAGCCGCCAGCGGCTGGCGATGCCGGTCGCCAGCTCCAGGTCGCCAATGTAGCGCGCCGCTCGCCCGAGGAAGGCGAATTCGCGAGCGTCGTGCCGCTCGAACCGAAGAATCCTCCACGTCGTGTCGGCTGCGGCGGCCGCCGCCGTTCGGGCTCGGGCAGGGTCCGCGGTCACGAAGTCGAGGTAGTCACACACCTGTAGGTACAGCAAGAGAAACAGGGGAACCCGCCTCAAGGTGACCGGACTCGGCGTGTCGATGACCTTCTGGAGATTGGACTCGGCTTCGTCGAATCGATGGAGTCCAACGGCGAGCATCGCGCGAAGGTACCACACGATCCCGACCGGGTACTGTTCGAGCACGCGATCGACGCGGACGAGGGCCTTTTCCAAGTTCTCTTCGCTTATGAACGCGAACGCGACAATCGCGGCGACGACCGATTGTCCGACGGCGCGCTCCAGCTCGGGCGGGACCACAACGAGCACGTTCGCACCGGCGATCTTGGACCGGGTGCCCTCGAGGCTCTTGAGCCAAGCCACCGCTTTCGAGAAGAGGCTCAGGCTCGACATCGTGCGCGTCGCCCCAGCAATCACTTCGTGTTCTCCGGGCCAGGACAGCGCCAGGGCATCTTCGAGCATCAGCTGGTCCAACTCGTCACCCAGACCGACGATCATTGAGTACATCTCGAGGAATCGAGCGACATCGTGCCGCCCATTCCTCTCGAACCTCTGAATGATCGCTTGCCCGCGTCCTTCGTCTTCAGCGTCGATGAAAAGGCAGGCAGCTTCGAGGTGGAGTGCGACGGGATCATCAGGGAACCGCGCTCGGAATCCCGCCACATGATCGCGAGCCTCGTCGAAGCGTCCCAGTACCAGGAGCAAGTTTCCGAGTGCCACATAGGCTCGATGCAGGCTGGGGTCCTTGCGCACGGCGAGGTGCAAGAACCTGCGCTGCAACTCGAGGTTCTCGGCGAGGAGGGCATGGGCCAGCGCCTGCTCGGCGGGCTCGAGTGATTCGCTCGCCAGCGCTTGCTCCAAGAGGCCTCGGCCTTCCTCTCGTTCCTCACGATCGTAGATCCGGAGCACGCCTTGGATCAGCCAGACGCGGGCCGAGTGCTCTCCGAGATCTTCTCTCGTGGCCAGATGGTCGATGGCCTCCCGAGCGCGCTCTGTCTCGAAGTTGCCTTCCCAGGCTTCAATCATCGCGAGCTCGACTTCCACGGGATCCGGATGGCCGCTGTCCCTGGCGATGCGGTACGCACTGAGTGCCGCCTCCCAGTCTCCCTGTTGCGCGGCGCGTCGGCCGGATTCGTAGGCGAGGCGAGCGTTGACCTCACGGACTCGCTCGGCGGCGGCCTCGGCCTCGCGCTCACCCTTCTCGGCCCGATCCTTCTCGAGGCGGATCTCTTTCGTCACGCCGACCTGATGGATCGAGAACGCTGTGAGACCGCCGATCACGAGCACGACCGGACCGACGATCGCCGCGGCGATCCACGGGTTTCGGTGCGTCCAGCGGAGGGCACGCGTCATCGGGCCGACGGGCCTGGCCTGAACGGGGCGATACTCGAGGAATCGCGTCAGATCGGCCGCGAGCTCTACCGAGTTCGCGTAGCGCCGACGCGGGTCCTTCTCGAGCAGCGTGAGAACGATCGTCTCGAGATCGGGCGGAACCTGGGTGTTGAGGCGGCGTGGCGCGACCGGCTCCTTGGTCGTCAGCCGAGCCAGGATCTCGGCTGCCGTCTTGCCTTGGAAGGGGCGATGCAACGTCACGAGCTCGTAGAGCACGACGCCCAGAGAGAAGAGGTCGGAGCGGGTTTCGGCCGGCCGACCTTCGGCCTGCTCGGGAGAGAGGTATTCGGGCGTGCCGGCGAGCTGCCCGGTCCGGGTCAGAGCGGGATGCGAATCGGCGCGGGCGAGGCCGAAGTCGGTGAGCACGGCCGAGCCGTCGGGACGAACCAGGATGTTCGAAGGCTTGACGTCGCGGTGCAACACACCGGCCGCGTGTGCATGCTCGAGAGAGCGGGCGATCTGGCGGGTCAGTCGACAGGCGATCTCGGTCCAAGTCGCCTCGAGCCAAGGGCCGTGGGGTGCCGTTGTCTTGGGAGCCTCGAAAGCGCGCGTCAGGATCTCGGCACAGGGGCGAGCGAGACCCGCCTCGCGCGCGGCCGCAATGAGCCTGTCGAGCGAGATGCCTTCGACGCGCTCCATCGCGAAGTACAGAGTGCCTTCGGCCTCGCCGACCGCATGGATCGACACGATTCCAGGATGATCGAGGGCCGCGACCGTTTTCGCCTCGCGTCGGAATCTCTCGATTGCGTCGGCCTGATGAGTGAGGTGCGCCGGAAGGACTTTGAGTGCGACTCGCCGACCGAGCGAGAGCTGCTCGGCCTCGTAGACGACTCCCATGCCGCCGCGGCCGATCTCGTCGATCAGGCGGAAGTCCCCGAGGATTCCGCCGAGCGACCTGTCCGGGACGGGATCCGGGCTGGACTCCGGTTCGGTCGGCATCGCGCCGGCGAGGTCGACAGCATCGCCGAGTGCCGGCTCGGCCAGGAAGTCGCCGGTATCGGCATCGGCGGAAAGCAGCGAAACCACCTCGTCCTGGAGCTCGCGATCTTCGCCGCATTCGCGCTCCACAAACCGCGCGCGCTCTTCAGCGGGCATCGCGGTCGCGCAATGGAAGATGCTCTGAGCCCGCGCGAATCGGTCACGGTCCATGTCGGTCCTCACACTTCGTTTCCCCGAGGCGGATTGTAACCGAGGCAAGGCGGCACGTGTGTGGCGTCGAGTGCACCCATCCTTCCACAACCTGTCCGCGCGGGAAGAACGTCCGGTTGGCGCTCCGAAGCGACAGCGACGGTATGGTATGAAGGCTCGCGAGCCGGTTCGAAACCGATAGACACACGAGGTGACCCGCATGATCCGACCTACGGCCGTCGTCGCCTTCCTTCTGCTGATCTTGCCCACGACGACCCAGGCCCAGGAGCCCGACTGGCTGATCGATGGCTCGCCCTATATCGCACGAGCCGGGCTCTCGGCGGATGGGCGAGATCTCGTGCTCACCAACGGGCTCGTGCGACGCGTGTGGCGTTTGGCTCCCGAAGGTGCGGGAGCGTGCATTGCGCTCGATGACCTCGTCGGCGATCGATCCCTGCTTCGCGCGGTTCGACCCGAGGCGCGATTGACGCTCGACGGGGTCGAGCTGGCCGTGGGTGGGCTCGACGGCCAGCCGAATCACGCCTTCTTGACCGACGAGTGGCTCACATCGATGACACTTCCTGCCACGGCCTTCCGTCTGGTCGGCTGGGAGCAGGGCGAGCCTGTCGAGCGCTTTGCATGGAAGCGCGTGCGACATCATGCGCCGGATGCCGTGTGGCCACCGCAGGGTGTCCATCTGCAGCTGCACTACGAGCTGCCGGAGATCGAGGACGCGGTCGCACTCTTCGAGAGTGGCGCGGGTGAGGAGCTGCCGGCGGTTGCGCCGCCGAGTGATGTCGGGCGCCGTCGCCTCCTGTTCGATGATTTCACGACGCTCGACCCGGAGTGGCGCGCGCACGTCACCGAGGCGCATGCGCGCAGCAGCTGCGAGAACGAGGGCAAGCGCGGCGAGATCATGACGCCCGCCAACTCGGCCGTGTTCGTGGAGCGCACGCTTCCCGACGAGGCACGACTCGTCGAAGCGACCCTCGACGTCGGCACCGATCGCAGCGCGAGCTGGGGTCCGGGCATCGCCCTCGTCTTCGAAAAGCGCGTCGTCAAGCTCAACCTGCGTCCCGAGAGCAACGCTGTCGCGATGCTCGGGCTCTGGGACGGAGTGCGTGAGAACCCACGGCTGGGCGGACGGCAGCCGGTGGATGTGAGCCGACCCTGGCAGCTTCGGATGCGATGGAGCGACTCGACACTGCATGCGGATGCGCGACCGCTGGATGGAGCTTGGCGCACCTATGCGCGGATCGCGCTCGATGGCGAGAAGCCGGTGGCTCTGCGCGTCGGCAAGATGGATCGCCAAGGCGGCGACTCCGATCACGGTGACCTCGGATCGCTCGCGCGCTGCCGCATCTTGGATGTCGCGACGTACGGTGACATCGATGCTGCCGGTCAGGCACGAGCACGGGCGCGAGTCGAAGCGCTGCGCCAGGTGAAGGTCACCGTGCACGTCGAGCTCTACGACGGTGTCCCGGTGATGAGCAAGTGGCTGACCGTGCACAACCGTGGCGATGCGCCGATCACGCTCGATGGATTCGCGAGCGAGATCCTGGCCGTGGTCGAGCACGCCAACTGGGTCGAGGCGAGGGAAGGGGTCGCGCTCCCGCGTCCCGAGACGCTGCACGTCGAGACCGACTTTGCGTTCGGGGGATTCCATCACGAGAACTCCAGCCGTCACGTCGTGCACTGGCGTCGCGATCCGCAGTACTCCACGCAGGTGAACTACCTGCGGCAGTCGCCGTGCCTGTTGGTCGTGGAGCCGACGTATGGACCCGCGCAGACGATTGCGGCCGACGAGGTCTTCGAGAGCATGCGCGCCTTCGAGCTCGTGCACGACAGCAGCGATCGCGAGCGGCGGGGTCTGGCTGTGCGGCGGATGTATCGCACGATCGCGCCTTGGGTGACCGAGAACCCGCTCATGATGCACATGCGATCGGCCGCGCCGGCGCAGGTGCGAGCCGCGATCGATCAGTGTGCGGCCGTCGGCTTCGAGATGCTGATCCTCTCTTTCGGCAGCGGCTTCAACATCGAGAACGAGGATCCCGAGTACTTGAAGCAGTGGCGCGAGATCGCGGACTACGCGCAATCGAAGGGCATCGAGATCGGCGGCTACTCGCTGCTCTCCTCGCGGCGCATCGGCGGCGGGAATGATGTCGTCAGCCCGGCAGGACAGCGTCCGACGCACGGGAGCTGTCCGGCATTGACCTCCGAATGGGGGCAGGACTACTTTCGCAAGCTCCACGCCTTCTTCGAGGCGACCGGCTTTCGGCTGCTCGAGCACGACGGCTCGTACCCGGGCGACGTCGACGTCACACCGCGCCCGCCGCTGCAGAAGGGCGAGGCCGACTCGCGCTGGGCGCAATGGCGGATCATTCGCGACTTCTATCGGTGGTGCCGCGGCCAGGGCATCTACTTGAACGTGCCCGACTACTACTTCTTGGCCGGCTCCAACAAGTGCGGCATGGGTTATCGCGAGGTGAACTGGTCACTGCCGCGCGATCAGCAGGTGATTCACACGCGGCAGAACATCTTCGATGGCACTTGGAGCAAGACGCCCTCGATGGGCTGGATGTTCGTGCCGTTGACGGAGTACCACGGCGGCGGAGCCGCGGCCACCATCGAGCCCCTCGCCGAGCATCTCGATCACTACGGACGCATGATCGACTCGAACCTCGGTCTGGGTGTGCAGGCTTGCTATCGAGGGCCTCGGCTCTTCGACGCCGAGGAGACGAGGCGGGCCGTCGCCGAGCGAGTCGCCTGGTTCAAGCGCTACCGGGACATCCTCGAGTCGGACGTCGTGCACGGCCGCCGCGCCGATGGCCGCCACCTCGACTGGATGCTGCACGTGAATCCCAAGCTGGAGGAGAAGGGGATGCTCGTCGTGTACAACCCGCTCGATCGCGAGGTCGTGAAGACGATTCGCGTCGACCTCACCTACACGGGCCGGGTCGACTCGGCGCGCGTGGCGATCGAGGATGTCGAGGAGCGCGTCCACCCACTCGCCCGCGATCACACCGTGCCGCTGACGGTTCGCGTCCCGGCGCGGGGCTTCACCTGGGCCGTGATTCGGTGACGGGCGCTCCGGTCAGCGCGTCGAGGAAACCGTCGTAGCGAAAGATGCGGTCCTTCTTGCGACCGGTCGCTTCGGTGAGGATGCCCGCCTGCACGAGCAAGTCGACGGCCTTCGAGGCGGTGGGCTTGCTCGTGGACAGGCGTTTCGCGGCGCTGCCGACGGTGACGAAGGGCTGGCTGAGGAGTGTCTCGAAGAGCCGAAGCGAGGAGGCGCTCGTCGTTTCGGCGGCGAGCAACCGGTCACGATCCGACTGAACGCACTCGACGAGGTCTTGCGCCGTCGTCAGGATCTTCTCGGTGCTGATCCGCAGGCTGCGCAGAAAGAACTCCAGCCAGCCCTCCCAATCGCCTCGCCGGCGCACGAGCAGCAAGCGGTCGCGGTACTCCGTCCGGTTCTCCGCCAGCTCCTCGCTCCAAGGGAGAATCCACGCCGCCGTCAGGCCCCAGTGCTCGAGGAGGAGGCTCGTGAGCGCGCGTGCCAGCCGGCCGTTGCCATCGCGGTAGGGAAGAATCGTGTCGAGCTGGACGTGGATCAGGCCGATTCGGATCAAGTCGGGCAGCGAATCCTCGGCTTGGAGGTAACGATCCAGCTCTCGAAGCAGGGGCTCGATCCGATCGGGCGGCGGCGGGACGTAGAGGGCGTGGCTCGGATGAGGAGCGCCGATCCAAACGGGCTCGCGCCGGGCCTGGCCACCGGCCGTGCCGGGGATGCCGACTAGCCGGCGCTGCGTCTCATCGAGGAGTCTCCGGGAGAGCGTCAGACCTCGGTCACTCGCGAGTTGATCGCGAGCCCAGACCAGAGCTTCGGCGAGCTCGAGGACCGACTGAGCGGGAGACCGGGATGCGGCGGGCTCCGAGGTCGCCGCGAAGACGTCTTCGAGCGACGTCTCGAGGCCGCTGATCTGGCAGGACGCGTGTGCTTCCCGAACGACCAACGCGTGATCGAGCCACGGCAAGGACGCTGCGACCGAGCCCGCCGCCTCGACGCGATCCAGTCCGCTCGAGGCGGCGTGGAGCAACTCGTCGAGCCGGCCCGTCTCGAGCCTCGGATCGACGGGAGGCAGTGGAGCGGGAACGAAGCTCGCTACCTGTTGGCCGTCGATGGAGAGCGCGACCAGGGATCCGGTCTTCCGTCGGAGGTCGGGAGAAAAGAAGTCGGGCATCGAGTCGTCTCCAGAGCATCTTTCGTTCGAAAGAAACGATAACGGGGACAGCGATGTTTTAAAAGAAAGAAAACATTCTGACCGAAGGGTTGGAGACTTGGCCCCGATATGCGGACGCTTTCGGCGGCGGGCTCAGGATTCGAGGCGGTCCCTTTGACCTAGCGGGTACCATCTCATGCCGAGTGGGATCGATCGAGTGGTTTGCTGAGATGTAAAAGAAAGAAAACATGCTTTAAAAGTCGTCGGGCTTTGGTGGTTCAAATCGGCGGACTTCTGGCCCCGCCGACGTTTCGCACTCCCAGACCACGTGAAGCCGCACTTCAGTCACTGGGGGTGAACCCACCATGTCCACGCTCACTAACACCTTCGACAACCGGGCTCTCCGTGCGGTCCCGCCCTTCTGGTACCCTGGGCTGATCGGGAAGGGTATGCTCGCCGGTCGCTCGAAAGAAGGAGAGGCAGCGATCGAACCCCATCGTCGCCATCCCTCGATCACTTTGCTCCTGCAGCGTTGGAATGACGGAGACCGCTCCGCCGCCGACGAGCTGGTTCCGCTCGTACACGAAGAGCTCATGCGTCTCGCCAAGCGCCGCATGAAGGGACAGCCGCGCGGGCACACGCTCGAGGCGACCGCGCTGGTCAACGAGGCCTTTCTCAAGCTGTTCGGCGAGGGGCAGTACGACTGGCGAGACCGCGAGCACTTCTTGCGGGCCGCATCGCGGGCGATGCGATCGATCCTGGTCGACCATGCGCGCGGCAAGAACCGTGTCAAGCGCAAGCCGACGGGCGATCGCGTCTTCCTCGACGAGCTGGTGGCCTCCTACGAGGATCGCGCCCAAGATATCGTTGCCCTCGACGAGAGTCTGAAGCGGCTCGAGGAGATCGACCCGGATCTCGTCCGCGTCGTCGAGCTTCGTTTCTATTGCGGCTGCACGGTCGACGAGACGGCGCGGGCGCTCGGGTTCTCAACCCGAAAGACCGAACGGGCATGGACGGCCGCGCGGGCCTGGCTCCGGAGCCAGCTCGAATGAGTGCTGCCGACCGAAACGTGATGGGGGTGCTGCTCGAGGCTCTCGATACTCCGAAGGATCGGCGGCGGCTTCTGCTCGACGAGCGCTGCGGCGTCGATACGCCGCTGCGCCTCGAGGTGGATCGCTTGATCGCATTGAGCGAGTCCGACGACTCCTTTCTCCTACCGCCCCTCGAGGCGCCGCTCGCCGTCGGCCCGGCTCCCGACCGTCCCGACGACCTCGGCGAGTTCCGGTTGATCGAGGAGATTGGGCGCGGCGGCATGGGCGTCGTCTATCGAGCTCGTCAGCAGAGCCTCGACCGCGAGGTCGCGCTCAAGGTGGTGACGGCGCCCCCGGCGAGTGAGCGTCAGATCGAGAGCTTCCACCGAGAGGCGCGCTCGGTCTCTCGCCTCGACCATCCCGGGCTGCTGCCCGTCTACACCGACGGTCACGAAGGACCGTTCCACTTCTACGCCATGGAGCTGGTCGACGGGCACGATCTGCGGGAGGAGATCGCGCGGCAGCGAGCCCAACGGGACGGCTCCCCGGAAGCACCCCCGATCCTGGCTTCGTTCTTGTCTCGGGAGTTCGTCCTCGAGGCGGTCCGTCTGATCACTCGCGTCGCCGACGCGCTGCAGCACGCCCATGAGCACGGCATCGTGCACCGCGACGTCAAGCCCCACAACATCCTATTGCGCCGGGACGGTCGACCGCAGCTCGTCGACTTCGGTCTGGCTCGGGATGCGGAGCAAGCCGATCTCACGCGCAGCCAAGTCGGCGGCACGCCCCACTACATGAGCCCCGAGCAGATCCGCGGCAAGGCGCGCGGCGTCGGAGCGTCTCCCCAGACCGACGTGTTCTCGCTCGGCGTGGTGCTGTTCGAGCTACTGACGCTCGAGCGCCCCTTTGAGGGCGACGACTGGCCGCTCGTTCTCGAGCAGATCCTCCGCTCGGAGCCGCCGCGGCTGCGACGTCTTCAACCGCGGATCCCGCGGGACTTGGTCGCGATCTGCGAGAAGGCGCTCGAAAAGGACGTGCGCCGACGGTATCTCTCCGCCGCTGAGCTCACCGAAGATCTGCGCCGGTTTCAGCACCTGGAGACGCCGCTTGCGGCGCGACGCCTCTGGAACCTGAACCGCGTGCAGCGTTTCGTTCGGCGACATCGGCGAGTCCTGTGGGCGACGCTGGCGATCGCGGTGGCCTTGATCGCGGGCTTCGTTTGGGCCGGTCGACTTGGCGAGCAGGATCGACTCGAGCGAAGTCTGAGCGAGCTGCGGGTCCTCCTCGAGACCGAGAGCTGGGACGAAGTCGACGACTCTCGGCTGGTCGCTGCTCATCAGCGCAGTGATGAGCTCGTAGGAGCCCGCGCTTCGTTGAGCAGCGGCGAAGCGCTTACGCTGTCCGCGTTCGTGAACCGCTACGAGCGGTACGCGGAGAGTCTGGTCGAGCGCGGCAAAGAAGAGGTCGTGCGCGGAGTGGGGGGCGGAAACGCCAAGCTCGCGCCCGAGTCCGACAGCGCGCTGGCCTTGCGCGGTCTGTTCCGCCTCCGGCGGGCACAGCTTCTCCTGCCCCATCGCCCAGACATCGAGTCTGCGCTGAGCGAGAGAGCCTTCTACCCGCGGATCTCCGTGACGGCCGTCGACGAGGAGGAGCAGCCGCTGAAGGGCATGGTCTCGTATCGCGAGATCGACGGCATCAGCGGGCTGACGGGCGAGCGCATCGAGCTCGGCGAGCTGCCGTTGCCTTCGACGGCGTTACCACCCGGATACCACCGAATCGCCATCGAGGTGTCGGGCCGGGGATTCCGAGAGCTCAGCCGCTTCCTACGTCCGGGCGAGGAGCTGCCCTTGCCGGTCGAGTTTCGAGCCGACGACTCGACCACGGGCATGGTGCTGATCTCCGGCTCGTCGCTCACAATTCCGATCCCGAAGGATCGCGACGACTGCTTCTGCCCAAATCGCGGACAGACGATCGAGGTGCCGGCCTTCTGGATCGACGAGTGCGAGGTCACCAACGCCGAGTATCGAAGATTTCTGGAGGCGACCGAACACGAGCCTCCCCTGACGTGGAGGAAGGGGCTATTGCCCGATGACCCGAAGTACGACGACTACCCGGTCGTGTACGTGGGTTGGGAGGACGCGCGGGCCTACGCCGAATGGGCGGGCAAGCGCTTGGTGAGCCACCCCGAGTGGGACCTGGCCGCGCGCGGTCCTGAAGGCCGCCGGTTTCCCTGGACCGAGGCGACTGCGCTCGAGCCCGACGAGTACCTCGGCAACACGAAGCACTCGCGCGAGCGAATGCGCCACTACACATTGCACTTCCAGCTCTACTTGAAGTACGCGAGCCCGGTGCGCAGCCATCCGGACGCGCGGACGCCCGAGGGGCTCTACCATATGCTCGGCAATGTCGCGGAATGGACAGAGAGCTTTGTGGCCGAGCCCGTGAATGGGGGGTTTTCGCCCCGCACAGAATCGCGCTGGGTGCTGGGAGACGCCTGGTTCGCCGCCGAGATGCGCGGTACGCTCGACATCCACGAGAAACAGGGTTTCGAGAAGACCTCAGCCAATTATGCACGGGGGTTTCGTTGCGCGCGTAGCGTCGAGCCCTGACAGGGGGAGGGAAGGAGAGAACACATGGCACTACCTTATACGATCACGTTGCACGTGAAGACGACGGGCGACATGGACCCGGCGCTCGCGGATGCTGCGCCGACTCCGCTTCTCTATGCGTTCATGTTCGCGACCTCCCTGGGCGACACCGTCGGGGAGCCGCCGGCCGGCACGCCTCCGGAACAATGGCTCGAGGTACAGAATGGCCTCCTCACGGACAAGCTGCACTCGTGCTTTCAGCAGGTGCCGGAAGCGTTTCGACAGGGGTTGATGCTCGACCCCGATCCCGAGAAGTCTCGTCCCGACGGACCCGTTTGGGACAAGGTGCAGTCGGGCGTGGTCTCGCCGATCCTCACCGACCCGTCGACCCCCATGAGCGGTGGCGCCGGAGCCGGACCTGGGGGCCCCGTTCTGAATCCGCCCCCGAGTCCGGGCGGCGGAGCTGCGACGCCCTGGCAGCCCGACTACGGGGGACAGCAGATCCTCTACTACATCGGGATCTACCCGTTCGACATGAGCCTGACGCTCACGCGGTCGGAGTCGGCCTCGAACGAGAGCGGCGAGGTGTCGGGGCTGCAGTTGATCTACGCGCCGACGCGGACGGTCATCGACCCGCGCGGGGTTCGGGTGCGCATCGAGGGAGGTCGGCGTCGAGCACCCGAGCACGAGGTGACGGTCGTCAACCATCGCTGGGTGTTCGTGCGCTGGAGCGATCCGTTGCCGGCCGGCAGCTTGGTGAGCGTGTCGATCGATCATCAAGGGGAGCCCCTCGTCCTCGAGGAGCGGCGGTGGGTCGTCCCGATCGAATCGGTGGAAGGTTGGGAGCGCGAGAACATCGCCGTCGACGACGACAGTTTCCGATCGGCCCCGTTCGCGGGAGTTCCGACTCTGGAAGAGCGTTTCGAGCAGCGGGCCGAGCTGCTCGGCGAGCTCAAGAAGGATCCCCTGAAGAAGTTCAAGGCGTTCTTCTTCGAGCTCGATCAGCTCACGATCCTGAACCCGACCAGCAATGCCATCTACCAAAAGCTTTCGAACGCGTTGACGAAGCGGACTGTGATTCACCGCGCCGTCCCGAACGAGAAGGGCGTGCCGATTCCGCTGCATCCCACTTTCGCTCAGATGATCTTCGATACCTCGAAGATGATGCGTGGTCTGATCGAGAAGCACTTCACCAGCAAGACCGGACAGTTCCAGAAGAAGAAGTGCGAGGAGGCCTTCGAGCGCTTCGCCAACGGCGAGCTCTGGATGGGGGATGAGACGGTAGCGGCGCCCAGCAGCACGAAGGAGGGCGTGCCCGACAGCGCGAACTACTTCAACTTCGCCGAGTTTGCTTTGACGGCGATCGAGCACGGCGATGCCAACGCCGCGTTCTGGGAGAGCCTGCTGAACGTCTTCGTGCGCACGGCCAAGATCTACGCCCGGGTCTACCGAGGCATCAACCCCTTCTGGTCGTCGTTCACCTTCCTCAACTTCTCGAAGGCCGAGCAAGCCAAGACCGACTTCGGCGCGATTCGAACGAACTTCCCCAGCTCATTGACGGTGAATCAGCTCCGTCAGCGCTTCGTCGCGATCGCCCGCAGTGCGTTCGGAGGCGATGTCTACATGCGCAAGCCACACACACCCTCGAACCGATTCTCGGGCTAGCGATATGTCGGCGCTTCCCGGGAGCGCGGCGACGCTCCCGGAAAGCCGTGTCACCTCAGCGCTCCGTGGACGGGTTGTCCAACAGCGCGTCGACGATTCGCTCGCGCTCGGTCGAGAAATAGACGTCCTCGAGTCGGCGGCTCAGGTGCGCGCGCGCGTCGTTCGTGAGCGCCGGGTTGCTGGCCAAGACCACGAGCACGTCGGCTTGGTCGGAGCTGAAACCGCCCGAGAGGGACACGTCGATCAGGTAGATCTGCTCGTGCGTGGAGAGGTTCTGGCGCGCGGCGAGACGCTTCAGCCGCTCCGCCCGGTCGGTGGAGAAGCTGATTCGACTGGCGGCTTCGATGTCGCTGCAGTTCGGACCGTGGTCGCCGAAGTCCTTGGCGCGGCGATGGCCGGGGTCCGAGGCGCAGGCGACCAGGAGGAGCAGGAGAGATCCGAGCCTAAGAAAGCGGGTCGAGGGCATGGCGAGATCGAGCTCCGATCGGTGAGGGCGCCGACGATTCCTCCCGACGCCGCCTACGGCGTCGGGATCGCTCCGAGTGGCGAGGACGGTTCGCCATGGTCGAGCGTGAGGACCGAGAGTAGGCAAGCCGAGCGATCCTCACAAGGCTGTTGACGAGAAGCCGAGTCACTTCCAAGAGCGCCACGCCAACGCGCAGGTGCTGCCTACCGAGAACGAACGCAGCCCGATCCGCCGCGGTTCCCTCAACCAAGAGGACGACCCGAGACAAGTCGGGGCTCGTCTCGGGCCGTCGGACCCTGGGGTCAGGGTTTCCTCGATTCGCCGAGTCGTGTTTCAGCTCTTGATCGTCTTGCAGTCGGCGTTGCTCAGCAGGATGCCGGCGCCCGTCTCGAGAAGGGCCTGTCCGTAGACCGTCACGCCGACCAGGTTCGGGTTGTTCGGGATGTTGACTTGGATCTGCAGGAGCCCGTTGCCCGGAATCACGCCGGCCGCGAAGGCCGGGTTCACGGCGTCGAGCAGGAACGTGCCCCAGTTTCGAATGGGAGAGTAGCCGGAGCCCGAGGCCGGGAAGATCCAGACGCGATCTCCCGGCGTGCCGGCGACCTCGAGCTGGAGCTCGCGACCGATGCTGCCGTTGCCACCGATCTCGAAGATGCGCGGGATCACCTGGATGTCCGTGACGTTGATGAGCGGACTCTGCGGCGTCCCGATGTTCGTGCCCCGGATCTCCGTCTGCTGACCCACGAAGAGGTTCAGGTTGAAGGCGTTGCTCTGAAGGCCGACGTTCGTGCAGTCGACGAAGAAGTTGTTCGTCCCTTGGACGTCCTCGACCTTGCCGCGCAGCAACACTTCTTGCGCCGACACGAGACTCGCCGAAAGACCCAGCACACAGACGATCGCGAGAACCTGGCTACCGATGCGCTTCATGACTTCGTTCCTTCCTGTTTGTTTCGGAGCTCGTCGCATGTCCTGCGCGACGAACGAGGGACCCGAATCGCAACGGGTGTGCCTCGTCCAAGAAGTTTCGCGCGCGTTTTGAGGCGAGCTCTCGGAACGCCCTGGAAACGGTCCTGCGAGTGGGGTCGACCTTCGTCGAGACTCGCGCACGCGTCGGTCGCTCGCGCTCCGTCTACGCCGGCTGAAGCCGTCGACGTTCGGAATCGGGACGCGCCGTTCCGAAAGCGTCAATCCGTGGTCGACAAGCAGGACGAGCTGAAACTCGAGCTCGAGCTCGTGAGGTCGCTCCTCCGCGAGCCGACGTGAAGCGCGAGATCGTCACGGTGTTTCTTCCGTCCTCGACCGAGTGGTATTCTGCCGAGCGACCCGGCATACGATTCTTCTTGAGGGTGGCAGCCGTGTGGAGTGTGTCGATCAGACGTCGAGTTCTTCTCCTTGGATGTGGCTGGCTGGTGGCGATCTCCGCCCGCGCCCAGGACGATCCTTCCGCCCGCACGCTCGAGGAGATTCTGGCGGACGAGCCGGGACTTCGAGCGGAGACGAAGGCCGCGCTGGTGGATCTCGATCAGCGACTCTCGGAGAGCGAGAGCTTTCTCGAGCACTTCGACTTCCGAGGCGACTTTCGCGTTCGCGAAGAGTACAGCTTCAAGCAAGACGCACTGCCCGATCGCAACCGAGTCCGCATTCGATTGCGCTTCGGGTTCTTGGCTCACGCGACGGACGAGCTCGAGATCGGTGTGCGCATGCGAACGGGTAACCCTGAGGACCCCAACTCGCCCCACGCCACCCTTGGTGACGGCTTCGACAGCCTCGACATCAACCTCGATCGCGCCTTCTTGCGCTACCGGCCGCGCTGGGCCGATGCTTTCGTGATCGATGTCGGGAAGTTCCCACACCCGTTCCGGATGAACCCCGTCTACCAGGAGCTCGTCTGGGACGCCGATCTCCAGCCCGAGGGAGCGATCATCCGGTATGGAGTCGATGTCGACGGCTTCCTGCGGCATCTCGATCTGATGGCGGGTGAGTATCTCGTGCTCGAGCGAGGCGACTCCTCGGACGCGACGCTGACCGTGGGCCAAGTCGCTGCGAGATTCGCGACCGGAGGGGAGTCCTCCCTGCAGACGTCGGTCGCCTACTACGAGTACAACGATCTGACCCCGGGGAGCTCTCAAGGTCTGGTCGTGGACAACGTCGGCAACGCATTGATCGGGTTCGATGCCGATGGTGACGGCGTCGCGGACCTCTTCGACTTCCAGTCCCACTTCGGGATCTTCGACATCGTCGCGGCCTGGACCACTCCCCTCGGCGAGTGGCCACTCGTCTTGAGTGGCGAGTACATCGCCAACGTGCGCAATCGCGGCGGTCGAGGTCAGGGATGGGCATTGGGCGCGGCACTGGGCAAGCGAGACCGGGCGGGCGACTGGCAGGTCGATTATCAGTACCAGCTGGTCGAGCAAGAAGCGGTCTTCTCGGATTTCGCCGACGACGACACCCTGCTGGCCACCAATCATCGGAGCCACGTCGGAGGCGTCAACTACCAGCTCGCCGACAACATCGGCCTACGCTTCTGGACGCTGGTCTCACAGAGGCTGCGCACGGTCGGTGCGCAGAATGACCACAATCAGTGGCGACTCCGGCTCGACCTGAACATCAGCTTCTGAGCGTGAGTGAGGGCTCGATCGAATGACGGCCTTCGACGCGGTGCCCGTGGGGAGAGTCCCACGGGCACCCGTGACGACTCAGTGAATGCGATCTCGGACCATGTTGCCGAACCGCCACTCGCTCGGGCCGACGAAGAGCGCCTGCAAGTAGAACTCGATGCCAGAGAACGACGGTCCGCCCGGCACGTTCAGGCTCACCTGGGCGATCCCCGACGGCGAGATCGGCGAAATCGCGAGCACGAAGAGGGCGGACGAGTCGAGTCCCAGCTTTCCGAGCAGACCGGGAATCGAGGTCGGGCTCGGAGCCGCGCGCAGTGACAGGAGCGTCACGGCCGTGCGGTGTCCGCCTCGACCGAGCGAGACGTGGGTGATCGGAATCGTCGTGCCTCGACGAGGGATGTCGGGAACGAGCGTCTGGACATGGCCGTTCGACAGGATGCGACCGGCGACGATATCGAGGTCGCCATCGAGGTCGACGTCGACCAGGTCGATGTCGCCCGTGAAGACGAGCTCGTCGTCCAAGAGGCGCGAGCTGGCGTCGACGAAGGTCCCGGTGCCTGTGGCCGTCCACAGTCCGAGGCGAGGCTCGTTGTCGACGGTGTGCACGAAGGCGAGCTCGGGCAGGCCGTCGAGATCGAGGTCGCCCGAGACGAGCGTGTTGACTCGATCCGTCAACGGCGGCAGCGTGCTGGCGCTGACGTCGACGAAGCCGCCGAGGTCTTGCCTCCAATGCCGGATGCCTCGGTCAGTCGCGATGAGGAGATCGAGATCACCATCCTGATCGCTGTCGACAAAGTCGGCATCCCAGGTCTGGTCTTGGGGCACGCCCGGGAGCAGCTGCGAGAAATCGGAGAAGACGGCGCCGCCTTGATTCAAGTAGAGCCGCGCGGCGGCCACACCCGTCGAGTCGACCAAGGTCGTGAAGAGCAGATCGAGATCCGAGTCCCCGTCGATGTCCGCCACCTGGACGGTCTGACACCAAGCTTGATCCGGCGGTAACCCTCGGGACTGGAAGCTCCCGGTGCCGTCTCCCAGCAGAAGCTGGTTCTGGGCATTGCCGCCGCCCGTGCCCATCAGCGCCGCGACGATGTCCAGGTTGCCGTCGCCATCGAGATCGACGAGACGCATCTCTTCGGGATGCCAGGGGAGCTTCGGAAGCTGCACGGTCTGGTCCCACTGAAACTGACCGGACCCCGCGTTTCGGTAGAAGCGGAACTCGCCGCCGTACTCGTTGAACAGGACGTCGACGTCGCCGTCGCGATCGACGTCACCCGTGGCGGCGGCCATGAAGCTCACCAAGCCGAGGCCGGGCAGCCGAATCGTCGTCTCGTCAAAGAAGGTTCCGGTCCCGTCGTTGACCAGGAGAGCGCGCCCGATGTTGCCCAGGGCCTGAATCAGGTCGAGGTCGCCGTCCCCATCGAGATCACTGGGGCGGATGCTGTAGGCCGACTCCGACCGGTAGGGCATCGGCGGTCGGCTGACATCGCGAAATGCCTGACCGCGCTCCGAGAGATACAGCTTGAGCTGGGCGCCTCGCGGGACCTCACCTGCGACGACGACCAGGTCGGCGAAGCCGTCGTGGTCGACATCAGCCGCGGTCAGCCCGAGCACGCGCTTCGAATCGGTGGGACGGGCCGCGATGTCTTCCTGGAATCGGCCCGCTCCGTCGTTGCGAAAGACATGGATGGTCTCGTCACTGTTGACCAAAGCGTCGAGGTCGCCGTCGTTCTCGAGATCGACGAGGACGGGAAAGCCGCAGTTGAGAGAGTTCGGCAGATGCGTGCTGGTGACATCGCTGAACAGGCCCGTGCCGTCGTTGAGCAAGAGCAGCAGCCCGACGGCCTGATAGGTGGGGTTGCCATACTGAGGGAGCAAGAGGTCGAGATCGCCGTCGGCGTCGACGTCGCCGGTCGCGACGCCGACCACGCTGGCGTCCGTGGCCGGTAGGCCGGACTGAGTCGTGGGCACCTCAGGAAACTGGCCCGTGCCGTCGCCTGCGAACAGGAGCGGCGGTCCGATGCCCGTGATCAGCAGATCGGCGTTGCCGTCACCGGTCCAGTCCGCGGCCATGATGTCCCACGGGCTCAGCGTCGGTCGTGAGCGCGGGTGCGTATCGATGGGCGAGGCGAGGGAGAAGTGGCCGGTGCCGTCGTTGAAGAGCAAGAAGCTCCGGTGGACGCCGACCAGCACGAGATCGAGGTCACCATCTCCTTCGATGTCGAAGAGCGCGACGACGCTCGATTGACTCGCCAAGGGCTCGGTAGGCAGCCGGTTCACCCCGTCCTCGGACATCGTTCCCTGACCGTCGTTCAGATAGAGGCGCGTGCGTGTCCCGACGGTGACGAGGTCCGGATCTCCGTCGCCATCAAGGTCACCGGTGGTCGCGTCGCGTGTGAATTCCGGGAAGGTCGGGAGCCGCTGCTGCGTCACATCGCGGTAGCGTCCTCGGCCGAGGTTGAACAGCAACTCGTCTCGACCGTCATCGATGTTCGTGCGCGGCGCGTCACCTCGAAAGCAATCGAGGGTGCCATCACCGTTGAGGTCGACGAGCACGACGGTGTTCGTCTCTTCGAGTCGGAGCGGAAACGTGTCCTTGGCCAGCTCGGTGAGCTGTTGCGCCGAGGCGCTCGCCGTCAGAAGCAGAATCGCGATCACCCTTCTCATGGATTCCTCCTCGGAGAGGTTGCACCCGTGGGGGCCGGGCTCGTGTGCGCGGGCATGAGCGGCAGATCGGTCACGGTTCGAATCGAGATTCTCGCAGATCGGTCCGCTTCGAACCAAGCCGCCGTGCCCAACTCGACCGAGCGGGTGATCGTGCGCGCTCCATCGAGAGCCCGGATCGAGCTCCGCCTGATCCTGAAAGGGCACCCTCTGGTGTGGCGCTCTCCGTTGATTTGGCTGTCTTCCCATGAGGTCTGGAGGTCGCGCCGAGATGTCGCCGACGATGTGAACCGATCGATCGACGCAACGCCTCGGGCCGGGGTGCTGCGCGAGGTCCGGACAGCTCCCCAGCCTCTCTCACACGCCCGACGTCACGACCGACGCGGCGCGCCTCGCCGGTGCTGCCGCGCCGAGCCGCTTTCGAAAGTGCACGTGGCGGCGACGGGTGATCTCGACCAGCGGTCGCCAGGCTCGAGCCGTGAGTCGGGTGCGGATCAGCAGGGACCAGAGCCAGTTCGAGCGCTTGTAGAGATACGACATCGCGAGATAGGGCAGGACGGCGCTCGGATCGCTCGGGCGTCGGCGCCAGATGGAACGGTGTGAGAACAGGCGCCGATAGCATTCGGCGTAGCCGGCTTGGAGGGCCTCGGGCGACATGTGTCGTGGCTGGAAGACGACGTGGGCAGTGTCGTACCGATTCCAATCGCGATGGAGCAGCCGGCCCTCGCTCTCGAGCTGTCGAAAGAGTGGCGTGCCCGGATAGGGCGTGAGGATGTGGAACGTCGCGCACTCGAGGCGCTGCTCCTCGACCCAACGGACTGTTCGCTCGAAGACGTCGGGTCGATCGTGGTCGAAGCCGAGGACGAAGCTGCCATTCACCTGGATTCCGTGGTCGTGCAGGATTCGAACGCGGCGCGCATAGTCATCGGGAGGCGGCGTGCGCTTCCTCGTCGCGGCGAGGCTCGGCTCATTCAGGGACTCGAAGCCGACGAACACTCCGGTGCAGCCGGCGAGGGCCATCTCACGCACGAGCGAGGGATCGTCGGTGACGTCGATCGTGACGGCGGCGCTCCAGATCTTCTCGATCGGTCGCAGCGCCAGGCAGAGCTGCCGGAGGTACTCCGGCCGCGAGCCGAGGTTGTTATCGATGAACACCGCGTAGGGCTGATCATCGTCGAGCATCTCGGCCGCGACCTGCTCCGGATGCCGCATCTGATACGGCATGTGTAGGCTGTCGGTGGCGAGGTAGCAGAAGCCACAGCGGTTGTGGCAGCCCCGCGTCGCGATCACGCTCGTCGTCGTCAAGAAGCTCTCGCGCGGCAAGAGATTCCGCCGCGGGCGTGGATCGTCGGCGTACGGCTGGCGATAGGAGCCCCGATAGATCGGCTGCAGACGCCCCCGCTCCACGTCGGCGAGGATGCGCGGCCAGAGCTGGGTGCCCTCGCCGATCGCGATCGCATCGGCATGCTCGGCGGCCTCGTCCGGGCAGGACTGCACGTGCAACCCGCCGAGGATGACCTTCGCGCCCCACCGCCGATACCACCTCGCCAGCTCGTACGCGCGCTCGGCGAAGGTGAGGTGGACGGTGATGCCGACGACCTCGGGAAAGGGATTCCAGGGCGGCGGTCCTTGAAGCAGGTTCTCGTCCCAGTATCGAACCTCCCAATGACTCGGCGTGGCGCCGGCGATGCTCGTCAAGGCGAGGGAGGGCGTGAGTACGTGCTTGCCGAAGCTGGCGACGGGATCCTTGGGGTAGAACGGATTGATGAGCAGGGCGCTGCATCGCCGTCGATTGCGCGGGCGGACCTCGTGATCGAGGAGGGGCGGGGTGGAAAAGGCGGCCGGGAGGCGTCGTCTCATGATTGTGCTTTGTATCGCAGAGTTAGCGGACGTGCGTGAGCCCCGAGCATGTCGACGGATTCACTTCGCAAACGTCAGGCGAGCGACCAGTCGTCTCCCGGGCGCCGCCGGCGGACCTTCGTCTGGGAGGCTTGGAGCGCGTCCTGGACGACCCGTTCGAGCTCGGCGACGTACTCGACGAGCCGCTGTCTCCCGACGGTGGTCAGCTTGCAGAGTGTCTGCGACCGCTTGCCGCTGATCTGGCTCTTCCAGATCTCGACGAAGTCTGCTTCGGCGAGCACCTGAAGATGCCGGTTGAGGTTGCCGTCGGTGAGGGCGCACAGCTCCTTGAGCTGACCGAAGAGGAGACCTTCGGGATGGGCGGCGAGGGAGGTGACGATTCCGAGTCGCGCCTTCTCATGGATGACGCGCTCGAGGCCGTCGTAGGCATAGCGGCCGGACGGTCTCTCTTCGTTCTCACGACGTGGCATCGTCACGCTCCAGACAAGCACGGAGAATGGCGGCACAGCCGAGCTGACCGACGCCAAAGGGGAGGCCCATCATCCAGGGCGAGAGCGAGCCTCCGCTCAGGCCCCAGGCCCAAGTGGCCGTGCCGGCTACGAGATAGAAAAGGGCCATGAAGAGCACGGGCAGCGGGAGGAGTGAGCGTGAGGCGAACAGGCCCAGCGCGAAGAGCACCTGCCACAAGCCCGGCAGGATCGCGATCGACTCGGGTGAGCTCCGGAGGATGACGGCGGTCAAGAGGGCGCCCGCGACGTAGCTCGGCAGGAGATGCTCGAGAGCGACGAGCGTGTGCGAGCGTCTCCACTCGTCCGGTCGACTCAGGAGGCGCAACATCAGCGGTCCGGTGACGGTGGCAAAGGCCAGGACGGCGGCACCGATCCAAAGCGCAGACCAGGCGGCGACCTGCCGGACCGGGTCCTCGATCCAAAGTCCCTGCGCGAGCGCCGCACCGAGCGCGATGACGCCCGTCAGCGCCGTGGGCAGCGCGCGGTACCCGCGGAACAACTCGGCCCGCGCCAGGCCGCGGCGGATGGCATCGATTTGGTCGAGCGCGTTGTGAAGCTGCATGGGTTCCTCCGTTTCACTCTGCTTCGCAAAGCTAATGATTCGGAGGACACGGTGCAAGCTTCGAGTGCAAAAGAAGGACGTCAGAGCTCCGCCGCGCTCTACTTCACCCCCCAACGCGGCGGCACGAGCTCCTTCTCCCAAGCCGCCAGCTCCTGCGCGAGCGCCGCGACGCGATCGGGGTGCTCGGCGGCTCGATCCGTCGACTCGCCCCGGTCGGTCTCGAGGTCGTACAACATCGGCACCTCGGACTCCGCACGATCGGCGACGTGCAGCTTCCAGCGGCCGCGGCGAATCGCGATCTCTCGGCCCGTTCCATCCTTCCGCCACATCAGAGCCCGTTCGGGCAGCGCGTCGACGCGTCCGGTCAGCCGGGGCAAGAGGTCGACGCCGTCGAGTCCTTCCGCTCGCGGCGCGCCAGCGGCGGCGAGGAAGGTCGGGAGCAGATCGAGGGAGATCACGGGGTCGTCGATGACGAGACCGGCCGGGATGCGATCGGGCCACCGCATCGCCCAGGGTACTCGCACACCGCCCTCGAGGAGCTGGCCCTTGCGACCGCGCAACGGCGAGTTGTTGGCGCCGGTCGACGTCTGGCCGCCGTTGTCGTTCGTGAAGACGACGAGCGTGCGCTCGGTGAGGCCTGCCTTCTTCAACGCGGCGAGGATCTTGCCGACGTTGTCGTCGAGGCTCTTTACCATGCCCGCGTACTTGCGCCGACGGAGATTCTCGATGTGCCCGAGCGATTCGAGATCCTCGGGCTTGGCATGCATCGGGCCGTGCGGCGCGGTGAAGGAGACGAGCAAGAAGAAGGGTTGCTCGCGATGCTTCTCGATGAACTGGACGGCGCCGTCTCCGAGGCGATCGGTGACGTAGCCGCCCTCGGGCGTCGGGCGCCCATTCTCCTGAAGCACGCGAAAGTCGGTGGGCTTCTCGATCGGGAAGTAGGAGCGCGAGCCCTGCAGGCAACCGAAGAACCAGTCGAAGCCGCGGCGGTTGGGGTGATACTCGGACGGATACCCCAGGTGCCACTTGCCGATGAGAGCCGTGCGCAGCCCCGCCCCCTTCAAACGATCGGCCATCGTGCTCTCCTCGAGAGAAAGGCCGCTGGAGTGACCGACTGGGAGGTTCTGCTCATGTCCGAAGCGCTGCGGGTAGCGGCCGGTCAGCAGCGCGGCGCGCGAGGGCGAGCACACACAGCCGGCCATGTAGGCCTGAGTGAAACGGGCACCGCCTCGGGCGATCGAGTCGATGTGCGGCGTGAGCGGGGCCAGGTCTTCGTTGGCCGACCCTTGAAAGCCGAAGTCTCCATAGCCGGCGTCATCGGCCAGCAGCACGACGATGTTCGGCCGGATGCGCTCGGAAGTCTTCCCTTGTCCGAGTGCACTGGTAGTCAAAGCGAACATCAGGATCAGCAGCGTTCTCATGGCGGCGCATTCTACCGCATCGATGTCGCCGAGGCTCTCGATCGGGCGAGCGCATCGGGGCTTTCGTCTGTCCCTCGGAATCGCTAGTCTGCGCGGCGAGCCGACACTTCGAATCCCAACCTGCTCGTCGAGGTCACCGTGGTCACGCGCCGGAAGATCGTCTTCACTCTCCTCACCACGGTCCTATTCTGCCTGCTGATGGAGGTCGGGTTTCGGATCGCGTATCCGTTGCTGGGCGGGGATGTCGAGCAGATCGCGGCCTATCGGAGCTTCGTCGTCGATCGCGAGGTGACTTACTACCAGCCGCATCCATACACCCTGTTCACCTTCAACTCGCGCGCGCCCGGTGTGGGCTCGCTCGGGTTCCTGGGTGAGGAGCTCCCGCCGAAGGAGAAGCCGGCGGGCACGCTGCGCATCGCGTGCCTCGGGGGATCCACGACGGCCTGCGGGAACTACGAGGGCTACGAGGGATCGTACCCATACTTCCTTCAACAGGAGCTCGCCCAGGCTCTCGACCGGCCGGTCGAGGTGCTGAACTTCGGCGTCAACGCGTGGACCACCGCCGAGTCGCTCGTGAACTTCGTGCTCAACGTGCGCGACACCTCACCCGACATCGTGATCGTCCATCATGCGGCCAATGACGGCGGACCGCGACTGTATCCGAACTATCGATCGGACTTCTCGCACTACCGCAAAGGCTGGGATCTCCCCCAGAAGCACTGGCTCGATCGCGCGTTGACGGCCGGCAGTCATCTCTGGGCGTGGCTGCGATCTCGCGATCACTTCAAGACGATCGATGTCACGTACGCCGTGACGCAGCCCTTGGCGAAGGGGGCGAGTCAGATTCGGAACGGTCGGTTTCCCGAGGGAACCGAGTACGGCTTCCTCCGCAACGTGCGGACGATCATCGAGCTAGAGCGCCATGACGGCGGCAAGACGATTCTCGCCACGCTCCCGTGCGATGAGCGCGGTGCCGCGCCCGATGAAGGCATCTCCCTCGCCGTTCGCGAGAATAACGCGCTGCTCCGGCGCCTGGCGCGAGAGGAGAACGTGCCGCTCGCCGACCTGTATGCGGAGATGCCGGTCTCGAATCCGCGCATGGCCGACAGCTTGATCGATCGGATCCACTTCGAGCCCGAGGGTAATCGGATGAAGGCCGAGATTCTGGCGCGGGCGATTCTCGAGCAACTGGAGAGCGAGTGAGTCACTTCCGGAGCAGCTCTCGGCACCGAGAGTTCTTCCTGGACAGTCAGCGACGTGTCCGTCCACCACGCGGTCGGCACCAAGTCGTCCGGTCCGTGTCGGGTCCGACACCCGGATCGAATCGTCCCACCGCGCTGATACGAATCACGACGCCCGTCTTCTCTGTGGTAGCTTCTCTATGGAGTGAATCGCCTCAACTAGGAGATGTCCGTGCCGCGAGCGACCCGGCGACACAAGATCCTCGCCGTCTTCCTCAGCCTCTTCGTCTTCGTCGCGATCGACCAGGTGCTCCTGCGTGTCTTTCCTCCCGAGGATCCCTACATCCAGGGCTTGCTCGAGCGGACACCTGACATCGCGCAGTTCCTCCAGGGGGGCAACCTCGGTGAGCTGCGCGAGCAAGCGGCTGCCTCGCGGCAGCTCCTGGTCGGCGACTCCGATCTGGGGCACGCCCTGCCACCGGGTCTCGAGACGACGCAGAGAGGCGCTACACCCGACGAAACCGTAGAGGTTCGTGTCAACCGCGAAGGTCTGCGAATGCGGGAGGTCGAGCGACGCAAGCCAGCGGGGGTCTTTCGCATCGCTTGTGTTGGCGACTCCCTCACCTTCGGCTGGCGAGTGCCTGAGCCGAGTTGCTATCCACGCCGGCTCGAGACGTTGCTCCGCGATGCTGCGCCGGGACGAGCGATCGAGGTCCTGAATTTCGGTGTGCCGAGCTATAGCTCATATCAGGCGCGACTCCGGGTCGAGGGCGACGTCGGTTCCTTTGATCCCGACCTGGTCGTGGTCGCAGTCGGCGTCAACGACTTGTCTTTCGGCGTCCTTCCGTCCGACAGAGTGCGCATTGAGCTGATCCGCCAGCTTCGGGGTGAGCGCACGTGGACGGAGTGGCTCTGCATGTCGAGCTTCTTCGCTCACACGTTGCAACGCCTGTTGCACCCGGGCAGCAGCCTCGACCCAGATGGGTTCCGAAGACGGGTCTCGAACGCCGAATACCTCGAGAACATTCGGGCCATCGCGAATCAATGCGAGTTGCGGGGATGGAGCCTCATCCTGGTCGACGACTGCATCCGCTCGGGCGAGATCGGCGTGGCCCTGGGGCCGTTCGCGACCGAGAACCAGATCCCGCATTTGAGTTTTCGAAGCATCCTCGAAGAGGCGAGCGATCCGCGGATGCCGCCTGCAACGACGGCGCTCGGGACGTGGCCCGCGGAGAAGGTCGGCGACACCGTGTCCGTGCACATTCGCGTAGGCATCCCGCACGGAGTTCCGGAGTCGATGACGCTGACCCTCGTCGATGCCGACGTGGAGCACATCGCCGGGCCGCAGTCGCTGCCCTTCGTCCACAAGATGAAGCTGGGGGAAGCGGTCAATGGACAGACCGTCGTACAAGCCGAGGTCAACGTGAGAACTGGGAGCACACTTCAATTCACACCCGTCGACACCGCGATGCTGCAGCCCGGTAGCTTCAACCCCAACCTTCTTAGCTCGCGCTTCTTCTTTCGAGTGAACGTGGGCTCGCCTACCGAAGGGGAACCATTCCTCTCCAGTCCGGTTTACCGTTTCGGCCATTACCCCTTCGAGCGGTTGATGCTCGAGGCCATCCACCCGACAGCCGCCGGTCACGATCTCATCGCGCGACGCCTCGCCGCGACGGTCGAGGAGTTGCCGCGGTTTCAGACGAGAGTGAAGGACATGAAGCGCCGCTGAAGAAAGAGGAGAGTGCGCTAATGCTCTGGGCAGGCGTCTTCTTGGGACTGCTCGGTCCCGTCGTTTCGGATTCCGACCAGGACTTCCTCTTGGCGCCTCCGGTCGTGCCCGGGCAATCGTTCGGGTTGTCACCCGGAGAGCACGCGTTGCGATACGTGGCGCTTTGGGACCTCGAGCTGTCGGTGCAGGTCGAGACGCTCGAAGGCGATCCTGTCCCGGTGCCCGTCACGATCACGACCAGTCCCGGCGAGGCGGTCGACCAGGACCCGGATCCGAACCGGCTGCACGTGACGCTTGCCGCCGGGACACTCGCTCAGATTCACATCCACGTTCCCGGGGACCAGAAAGCGACCTTGAAGGCGCTCGAGAGCCCCGATGTCCAGGCCTGGGCGGCGAGCCAGAGGCGCTTTCCTCCGACGGTGCCGAGCAGTGAGCTTCGGCAGGTTCTCGAGCGAGCCGAAGCGCTGTACCAGCAGGCGGAGGCCGCGCTTCGAGACGATCCGGAGACCACGCGCCAACGGGTCTCCGAAGCGCTCGACCTGCTCGCCGAGCCGGCGGACGCGGTTGGGAGTCTCGAGGTCGCGTCCCTCCGCGGTCGATTCCTCTCCCTCACCGACGCGACGGGTGCGGTTCAGCTTCGGGCGGATATTTGGGACCACCAGATCGCCTTCGAGACCCGAACGCGCCCGGTGCTCGATCTCGGGCATCTTCAGAGCCTGGTGAACGCCACGAATCGCATGCGGGAGTCGCAGCGCTTGGACCGTGCCTGGGAGCTGGGCCTGCGGGCCAGCGGGCTACTGCAGCGCACGCGTCCAGCCGACGATGCCTTCGTGCTGTGGGGGCGAATGAACTTGGTCCTCGTCCAGGCCGAGCGCGCAGGGTGGCTCACGACCGTCCGTGAGCTCGAGCGCCTGGCGACGGCGATGGAGCGCGTCACGTTGCCCCAGCCTTCGAGCCCGGAAGCCGAGGCTTGGCTCGGTTCGCTGCGGGCCGCCTTGTGGACCAACCTGGGGCGAGCGCGGAGCAACCAACAAGACGTGGCAGGAAGCGTTCAGCTGTTCGAGCGAGCGCTACGCGCTTACGAGACCAACCCGGACAATCGCTTCGGGCTACTGATGGGGCGAGTGAATCTGGCGGCGGCCCGTGCCAGTCAGGGCGACATCTCGGGCGCTCGCCCCGACCTCGAGGCGTCGCTGGAGTTCTGTCGCAAGCGGTTGCCCGACGATCATCCGATCACGATCAGCGCCGAGATCGCGTTGCTCGAGTGTCTCGACGCGGTCGGCGAGTTCGATGGGGCGGTTGCGGCGCGCGAGGCGTTGATTCGACGCCTCGAGGGGTCGCGGGCTCCGGACCATCCCGCTCTCCTGGTCGAGCGCGCCGCCTACTGCGGATCGCTGTCGTCGGCAGGGCACCATGAAGAGGCGATCGCGGCTTGGCAGCAGCTCCTGGCCGATACCGACTCCCGGCTGCGCGCGGATCACCCCGAGCGCGCGCGGCTCCGGGTGGGAATGGCCAAGGCCTGGGCACGGGCGGGACAGCCCCAAAGAGCGTGGGAGACCTTCGAGCCGATCGCCTCGCGGGTGTACGAGGTCTACCCGAATGGACATTCGAATCGCATCATCGCTCGAGAGCTCGAGCTGCTGCTGGCGGCCGACCTGGGACTCGATGCCTTGCGTCCTCGGGCAGAGCGCCTGCTGGAAGATCTGGAGGAGCGGATTCGAAGCGCCTTGGTCGGCAGGTCGTCGCGGGAGTCGGCCGCGATCTTGGAGACCGAGCGCAAGCACTTGGCCGTGCTCCTCTCGCTAGCGCTCGATCGGAGAGATTGGTCCGGATTCTCAACGCAGGTCTTCGAGCTGGCCGAAACCCTCCGTTCGCGAGCGCGGCGGGGACCGCGGCTCACCCGCATCGCCCCCGAGGATCCGCTCCTCCGCGAGGTGCTCGAGGCGAGAGCCGAGCTGGGGGACGTCATCGCCGGAGTCTTCAGTGGACGCGCTGAGAGGGAGGACCTGGAGGTCCGACTGCATCGCGCACAGGATCGACGAGACCGTGCCGAGCGTGCCTGGGTGCAGAGCCAAACCGGGACGGATGCGATCGAATCGGTCGAACTGAAGAAGCTGCAGGCGTCTCTGCCCGAGGAGGGCGTCTTGATCGTGCTGCGGCGATTCCCGCGCCGCTACTTCGGGGATGATCCGCGGCGAACTGGAACTTCCGAAGATCACCTGGTCGCTTTCTTGGTCGCACCCCTCGTTGCGTTGACGCCGGTCGAGCTGGGGCCGTTCGCCCCCATCGGGGCGGCGATCGACGCATGGCGGTCCGCGATCGACGCGCAGCGCGAGGCATCGCGAGCCTTGGACGTCGCTCCGATCGGGGTGAGCTCGGAGGTCGGGGACTTGGAAATGCAAGGCCGGGAGCTGGTCTCCCGGGTTCTGGAGCCGTTGCTGGCAGTCGACATCGTTCGCGACGCCTCGCAGTGGATCCTGTGTCTGGATGGGTCGCTGGCCCTCGTTCCTTGGGACGCACTGCCTCTGGCAGACGGACGGAGAGTCGGAGACCGGCATCGATTGCGAGCGCGCCTCGCGCTGGATGAGGCAGGGCTTGCCGAGCGAGCCTTCGCGAAGGGCTCGCTGCTCGTCGTCGGCGGAGTCGACTACGAGGCGCAGCCGGTGCTCGCGGCGGAGAGCCTGGTCGCAGAGGAGTCCGCGGGAGCACCGCCCTTGGCGCTGGCTCGAGGAGCGGCGGCCTTTGCGAGCCTTTCGGGAACGCGCGCGGAGGCGGAGGCGGTGGCTCGCCTCTACGAGGAGTCTCTCGGTCGCTCGGCCGTGAAGCTGCTCGGCGGCGAGGCCACGAAGACCGAGCTGGCTCGAAGGGCGACCGAGGCGTCCGTGCTGCACATCGCGACACATGGCTACTTCGTCGGCGACGACATCGCGCGAACGGTCGGCACGGTGTCGGTCGGACTCAGCTTGTCGGAGAAGATCATTGGCCTGGCGCCCATGACGTTGTGCGGCCTGGCCTTGGCGGGTGCGAACCGCGGTGCGGATGCGGCGGGGCGAGTGGCCGGGATCCTGACCGCCGAGGAGCTCGCGTCGTGGGATCTGCGAAGGTGTGAGCTGGCCGTGCTCTCGGCCTGTGACACGAGCCTGGGAGTCTCCCAGGACGGCGCGGGCGTGCAGTCATTGCAGGCCGCGCTGCATGCCGCCGGAGTTCGCACGGCCATCACGTCGTTGTGGAAGGTCGATGATGCCGCGACGACGGAGCTCATGAGCGAGCTGTATCGGCGCCTGTGGGAAGAGCAGCTCTCGGTGCCGGAAGCACTCTGGGAAGCGAAGCGCGCGCTGCGCGAGTCAGGACACCCGGAGTCGCATTGGGCGGGCTGGGTCGTCTCGGAGTCCGGGCGCTGAGTACATTGCCCATCATGCGAGGCCTGGCCCAATGAGGCCGCATTCAGGTATCGTCGACGTCTGGAGTGTGGGCAGAGGTCGAATTGGGCATGAGCGAGTGAGTCGAGTCGATGAACACGGGGGACTTGGTCCAGGCCGCTCAAGGGGGAGACGAAGCCGCCTTTGAGCAGATCTTCCTGCGCTTTCACCTACGCCTGGCAAAGATCATTCAGATGCAGCTCGGCCGCAAGCTGCGCTCGGTCGAAGCGGTTGAGGACATCCTCCAAGAGACGTTCGCAATGATGTGGCGAGATCTGGGTCAGTACCAGCCCCGGAGCGACGCGCATTTCCTCGACTGGCTCTCGACCATCGCCATGAATTGCATTCGCTCGGCCGCGGAGTTCTGGTCGCGCAAAAAACGTGACCCCAGCCGAGTGCGCTCGATCGACAGCGGACCGGACGAAGACATCGCGCGCAAGCTGCGGGAGCTGACGTCTCAGATCAGCGGACCCATGACCCGCGCCATGCGTCAGGATGACGCGGCTCTCCTGATGGAAGCGATCGATGCCTTGCCCGAGCAGTATCGCGACGCGATCCGTTTGCGCGACTACATCGGCTTCGACTTCGCAGAGATCGCCGAGCGTCTAGACTGTCCCTCCGAAGGGGCCGCCCGCGAGATCCACCGTCGCGCCCGCGCCAAGCTGGCCATCGCGTTTCGCGGTTTGCGACTGGGGGAAGACGGCGGACGGGGGGAGTAGGGTTCCCTCGGGGCCGGAACGAAAGAAACCGAGCCGCGCACGGCCGACCCGCCACGATCTTGAATGAGGGACGTTGCGCCCTTTCGAGGAGTCGCGTGTCGGAGTGACGATTGCGAGTAAGCGGGACGCTCAGTCACCCTCCGGCCCGTGGCGAAACGACCAGCGGTAGACGTCCTTGCCGAGCTCGCGACGGATCTCCTCGAGCGGGGCTGTCCAAATCCAGTCCGGTGCGCGGCCCTTCGCAACCGTTGGTGAGGTCTCGGTCGCCAGCGGTCGAACGTCTCGATCTTGCGGGATGCCCCGGATAGCCTCGGTGATCTCGGCGCTCCGGGTCGCTTGGGTGATCGGCGAGCTGTGGCCGCTCTCGTCTCCGAGAAGTTGGCCCACGACGTCTTCGAGCCTCTTGGACTCGATCGGCGTGATCGCGACGAAGAAGCTGTCCGTCTCGACTCGGTCCGGGTCGCCACTCAGCGAGCCCAAGACGATCTCGCTCGATTCCGGGGGCAGTGGGTTGTGGAGGTCTTGAGTCTGGGGGCGAGGAAAGCTGCACCAGATCCTGCCCGACGAGCCACGATTGAAGACGTAGGCCCAGACCTTCTTTCGAGCGTCCACCCTCAGGCTGAACCAAGTTCCACGTGCGATGTTTCGAGGTGTCGATTCCTCCACGCCGAGCTTTCGGCCTTCGAGACGTCGAATCGCCGCCAGACGCTCGAAGGTGTCCGCGCTGTCTCTGAGGCCTTTCTCGAGAAGGCGCCGAACCGCGTCCGGGATCTTCTCCGGCTCGACCAGCTCGAACGAGACCTCGGCCAACGCGCGCGGCCCCTGCAGGAGTCCACCTGCCCAGACAGCGAAGCCAATGAGGATCACCGAGACCGCGAGGATGGACAAGACTCGCGAGTGGCGCTGGAGGACCAGCTTCAACCGAGTGCGTGCGTTGGCTCGAAGCGCGCGCACCGGTCGATGCTCCAAGAAGCGACGCAGGTCTTCCGCCAGATCGAATGGGTCGGCGTAGCGAGCCGACGGGATCGGAGCCAGGCCCTTGGACACGATGGCGGCGAGCTGGCGGTTCAGATGAGGTCGGTGATGGGCGACCGGCTCGATGTCGCCGCGGCTACCCCGCCGCACGATGTCGTCCGAACGACCACTTCCGTACGGACGCTCGAGCGTCACGAGCTCGTACAGCATCGCCCCGAGCGCCCAGAGGTCCTCGCGATCCGGCTGGCCGCGCCGGCGTTCGCGCAGCTCCTCGGGAGGCAGATAGTCGGCCGTGCCGATGAATCGAGTCCCGGAGTCGGGGGCCGCGTCCTCGGGTCGCAAGGCGAGGCCGAAGTCGACGAGCTTCGCTTGGCCCTGAGAGTCGATCAGGACGTTGGCCGGCTTCAGATCCCGGTGGTAAACCTCCAGGTCATGCAACGCGCCGACCGCCTCTCCGATCTCCCGCATGATTCGAGCGGCGCGGCGGTCGCCGGCGGGCGTTCCGAGACCCAAAGTGTCGGTCGACGGCTCGTTTCTCATTTCGCGGCGTGCGCGGGCGGCGACCAGGATCTCGGACAGGGGGCGGCCTTCGATCAGCTCCATCGCCAAGTACAATCGCTCGCCATCTCGCCCGACCGAGTAGACCGTCGCGATCGCAGGATGCCGAAGAGCGGCCAGGCCGCGTCCCTCGCGCTCGACGACATCGGCCGGCTCTTGATGACCGAGCTGATCGCGATGGAGCAGCTTCAGCGCGACTCGCCGGTCGAGAGAGCGCTGGTGGGCGAGCCAGACCGAGCCGAAGCCGCCCTGGCCAATCGGAGTGATGAGCTCGAAGTCCTCGCCGACCACGGTGCCGGAGACGAGGTCGTCGGCGACCGGAAGCCGCGGCTCGACGACCTCGATCAGCTCACGAATGGGCGTGCGCATTTCGAGGGGAACGTGGTCGTCGATCCAGCTCTCGGGGTCGAGATCGACCGCGGCGTCTCGGGCCGCGAGCCAGTCGACGTAGAGATCTTCGAGCTGCTGTTCCGACGGATGCGGATCGGGGTGCGTGTTCATGATTCGGACCTCCTCCTCGGTCAGGAGACGTGCTCCGATCGATCCTACACGGGGATTCCTGGAAGAAAACGACGGATCCACGGATGCCGGCCGCCAGGCCTCCTCAGTCGGCGTCCGTGATCTCGGGCCGGTAGCGAACCTCGGCGCCACGCCAAGCGGCCAAGGTGCCTTCGACGAGCTCGACACCCATGAAGACCTCCGGGGGGACGTTCTGCTCCCAGCGAATGCCGAAGGCCTCGGTGGGTTGGAATCCGAAGCGGGGGTAGTACTCGGGGTGCCCGAGGACGAAGACCGCGCCGAGGTCGCTGTCGCGGCAGCGCTCCAAGCCGGCTCGGACGAGAGCCGAGCCGACGCCTCGCCGTTGTCCCTCGGGCCGCACAGCCATCGGAGCCAGGCCCCAGGCGCGACCGACGTCTTCTCCGTCGCGCGAGAGGATCACCTCGGTGAACAGGATGTGTCCGACGATCGCTTGGGCGTCCTCGGCGACGAGCGAGATCCACGGGCCACGCTCCGCGGTCACGGCGGTGCGGAGCCGATTCACGAGCTCGGCTTCGAACGGAGTCGGGAAGGCGAGGCGGTTGACCTCGAAGGTGTCGGGCTCGTCGACGGATCGCTCGGGACGGATGAGGACGCTCATGATGCGCGGCTCTCCGAGGATCTCTCGATCGGCGAAGCGAAATGCAGCAGCACACCGGCCGGATCCCAGGTGGTGACCATGCGGTCCCCCCAAGGCTGGTCGGCGGGCCCGTCGATGCGCAGCCCCTCGAAGCCCTTCTCGTCCCGCATCGAGACGAGGTGTCGGTGCCAGGCGTCGGCGTCGTCCACGTTGATGTACAAGACGATGTTCTCGGCCCAGTCCTTGACGTAGTGGTCTTGCAGCCAGAGCGCGGTCTCGGCGAGCCGGTACATGATGAACCCGCCTGCGCGCTCGAGGGGCGGCCCGCAGAGCGCCGTATAGAAGCGCTCGGAGACGGTGGTGTCCTTGCACGGCAGCCAAAAGGCGACGCGGCGAGCGGTCGGGGGAGTCGTCATCGGAAGCCTCTCCGGGACAGGGGCGGTGTCGTTCGGTTCCCGATGATACGGTTCCGAGTTCAGAGCTCCACCGGCGTCTTGAGCGAGCACCACGGCTCCTGATGACAGCAGTCGACCAGCATCGGACCCTCGCAGGTCGCGGACGACAGGATCGCCAGGAACTTCACCGGCTCGTCGAACACGTTGTAGGAGCCGTGCACCTCGTCGGTCGGGATGTGGGCGAGCTCGCCCGGGCCGAGAACTCGCTTGTCTTGACCGACCCATTGCTCGACTCGGCCCTCGAGGACGTACAGCACCTCTTCCATCTCGGGATGCCGATGGAACTGATGCGCCTTGCCGGCGGGCATGTGGACGCGCACGACGAGGAGCTTCTTGGCGTCGGTCAGCCCAGGTCGGCAGAGCCAATCGTGGGGACCCCAAGGCAGCTCTTCGATCTCGACATCGCCGCCTTGGACGAAGCGCCGCCATTGCTCCTCGTTCGTCATCGCCGCCTCACTTCTTCGAGAATCGCAGCTCGGTGAACTCGCGCACGCGTCCGGTGATCGCGGGCTCGACGGGCAGGCGCTCCATGCTGCTGGCGCCGTAGAACCCGACGATGCCTTCGGTGTGGTCGAGGATGTACTGCGCGTCCTCGGGCTCGGCGATCGGGCCGCCATGGCAGAGCACGAGCACGTCGCGGCTGACCTTCTTCGCGGCGTCGTGCATCGCCTGGACTCGCCGCGCCGACTCTTCCAACGTCAGCGCGGTCGCGGCGCCGATCAGGCCCTTGGTCGTGAGCCCCATGTGCGGGATCAGCACGTCGGCGCCGGCCTTCGCCATGTCCTTCGCCTGGTCGGGATCGAAGACATAGGGAGTGGTGAGGAGATCCATGTCGCGTGCCGTACGGATCAAGTCGACCTCGAGGCCGTAGCCCATGCCGGTCTCCTCGAGGTTGGCGCGGAAGGTGCCGTCGATCAGACCGACGGTCGGGAAGTTCTGCACGCCCGAGAAACCGGCACGGTCGATGTCCTTCAGGAACAGGTCCATGCGCCGAAACGGATCGGTGCCGCAGACACCGGCCAGGACGGGTGTCGTCTTCACGACCGGGATGACCTCCCTCGCCATGTCCATCACGATCGCGTTCGCATCACCGTAAGAGAGCAGACCCGCCAGCGAGCCGCGGCCACCCATGCGGAAGCGGCCCGAGTTGTAGATCACGAGCAGGTCGACGCCGCCGTCCTCGGCGAGCTTGGCGCTGAGGCCGGTTCCGGCGCCTCCCCCGACGATCGCGCGGCCGGCAGCGACCTTGGCGTGCAACCGCTCGAGGATGTCCTTGCGCTTGAAGAGAGCCATGGCTGTCGTCGTCTCCTTCAGTCCTCGGACTTCATCAGTTGGATCAGTCGCTGTGCCGCCGCCTCGGCGAACGAGGCCTCGTTGATGTGCTCGTCGCGCTCCTCGATCGGCACGCCGACCGCCGAGCGTCGGATGGCATCGAACAAGGCCACCCGGGCCTCGGGATCGTCGAACGGCTCGCCGGCGCGGTCGATGGCCGACACACCCGCCTTCGGCAGGAGCAGCGCCACCGGCCCTTTCGCCGCGGCGAGCTTTCGACCGAGGTCCTCACCGAGGGCCGCACACTCGGCCGCGTCGGTGCGCATCAGCGTCACGCTCTCGTTGTGGCGGTAGAGGTTTCGCCCTCGAAACTGCACGGGCACGCTCTCGATGCCGAGGAAGTTCACCATGTCGGTGGCGCCGACCGACACGACCTGCGGGATGCCGCGCTCGCCGGCGGCCGTGAGTCGCTCCGGCCCGGCGCTCAGCACGCCGCCGACGATCTCGTCGGCGAGCTCGGTGGTCGTGATGTCGAGTACCCCCGCGATCAGGTCGTCGCGGATGAGCGACTCCATCGCTTGACCGCCCGTGCCGGTTGCATGGAATACGAGCACCTCGTACCCGGCCTCCTCCAAGACCTGGCGCGCTCGCTCGACGCACGCTGTCGTCACGCCGAACATCGTCGCGGCCACCAGAGGACGGTCGCTCTCGACGACGGGCTCCTGACGAAACTTCACGAGACCCGCCAGCGCCGCGGCGGCCTCGGCGAGCACAATGCGGCTGACACGGTTGAGGCCGGACACGTCGACGATCGGGTTGACCATGACGATGTCTTTGTCACGCACGTACGCCCGGGTGTGCCCGGACGCGTAGGTGCTCACCATGACCTTGGGCACGCCGAGTGGCAGCGCGCGCATCGCGGCCGTTCCGATGGTCGTGCCGGCCGAGCCGCCGAGGGAGATCACGCCCGCGACCTCACCGGCCGCATGCCGCTCGGCGATCAGCGTCGCGATCCCCGCCGCTGCGCGCGTGACGGCTTCGCCCCGATCAGCGCCGGCCAAGACGGCCTCGGCGGTGGTGCCCGCCGCCTCGAAGACCGCGTCGCGCGAGACGTCGGGCTCGACCTGAGGCGCCTCTCGGCTCCCGACATCCACCAACCGCGTGCGGAGGCCGAGCGCGACGAGGCGGTCGCGCACGAAGGCCATCTCGTGGCCTTTCGTGTCGAGAGTGGCGATGCAGTAGACGGGCATGGTCGCGGCTCCGGGAGCTAGTGGGAGGTGAGCAGCTCGAGGAGATCGGCGAGCTGCTTCTCGCTCAGGCGATCGAAGCCTTCGGGCATGATCGAGAGCGGCGAGACCGTCAGCGACTCGATCTCGGTGCGTTGAAGCTCGTGCCGCTCGCCATTGCTGTCGAGCAAGGCGATCGTCGTCTGGGTCTCGTTCTCGAGGCGGCCGGTGAGCAGCAACCCGTCGGTGGTCTCGACCAGCCAGGCGCGGTAGTTCTCCTCGACCGACTGATTGGGATCGAGGATCGCCGTGAGCAGCTCCGGGCGGGGCTTCGCGGCCAGACCGTTGAGCTCGGGTCCGACGAGTCCGCCGGTCTCACCGAGCCGGTGGCAGGTCTGGCAGCTCTCGGCGTACACCGTCCGTCCGGCTTTGGCGTCGCCGCGCTGGCTCGCGAGAGACGCGATCAAGGCTTCGACGCGCTCGGAGTCGACGCTCGATGCGCCGCCACCGTCGGCGAGGACCGTCGTCGCGCGCTCGCGAATCTCGGGAGCGGCGAAGCGGGTCAGGAGCTGGCGCTGGTCGGCGTTGATCTCCGAGGCGGTCACGAAGCGCTCCTCGATTCCCGTCAGGAGCGCCTCGGTCCAAGAGCGGCGCTTGGCGAGCAGGTCGATCGCCGCGGGGCGCGCGCGGGGGGGGAGTCGGTCCCAGCGCTCAACGAGGAGCTCGCCGAGCACCGCTCGTCGGCTCGCCCTCAGCTCCCGCAGCCAGCCCTGGCAGAGCTCGACCGTGGCACTCGGCGTCAGCTCGTCGAGGAGTGCTTCGACGGTCTCGTCGGTGTCGTCGAGGGCGAGCAGGCGACCGGCGGCGTCGCAGCGCTCCTCGATGGTGAGCGCGCGGTCGAGAGCCGCCGCGCGAAGCGCCTTCAAGGTCGCGAGCCGGGACTCGCTGAAAGCCTCTCGAAGCTCCCACTTCTCGAGCAGCGCGAGCAAGGAGCCGCGCTCCCCGGTCGAGAGCCGGTTCAACAGCTCTTCGATCACGGCGCGGTCGTCGCCCGTCACGGTCGGTCGTGTCTCTGCGGGCCAGCCCGCGCGCAGTCCTGAGAGGAACGCGGCCGCTCGCCCTGCCGAGGCGCCTCGCAGGCGGGACAGCAACGGCAGCACGGAGTCGGTCGGGCCACGCTGTGCATAGTGCTGGGTCACGACGCGCAGCACTTCGTCGGTGACGCCGGATCCGGTCGTGCTGCCGAGCCAGACCAGCTCGAGGTCGTCGTACCAAGCGGTGCCAACCGAGCGTCCCCAGCCGCCGAACAGGCAGTTGACGGTGAGACGCCGGTTACCCGCCGAGTTGAAGATCACCTCGACGCGCGTCCAGTCCTGCGTACCGGTCACGGCTTCGGTGGCGACGCGACCGCTTGCGCCCTGGAGCTCGTGCACGTTGAGCAGGGCGCCCAGCCCGGTCTGCTTTCCGAGTCCCGACGTTCGGATGCGGCCTGACAATCGATAGGTCGAGAACGGCTCGACCGCGATCGCTTGGCTGAAGGACGCGTCGGCGCCCGGTCCGGAGTGGATGCGCAGGCAAGGGGTGCTGCCCTCGGGCGTGACTCGATCGCCAGTGGCTTGACCCGAGTATTGGACCCAGCGCCAGCCGGCATCGCCCTCCTCGAGGGATCCGTTGACCAGCACGTTCTTGCCGGTGCCGCGGGGTGCGGCTTCGGAGGTGCCCGCATCGTCGAGCATCGCGGCCAGGAACCCGGCGTCATGGCGAGCCGCGGCGGCCGCGGCGGCGATCGGGATCCAGCGGTCGTCGGTGTTGGCCTTGTCGTCGAGCAGCTCGTAAACGACGCCTCCCGCTTCTGCGATCGGAGGGAGCTCTGCCAGCACGAGAAGCGCCTCGCGGCGCACGAAGGGATCGGGATCCTCCCAGGGACGCTTGCCGGCGAGGTGCATCCACATCGACTCGGTACGGGGTGCCACGGTCAAGGCGGTCCGTCGAACGGCCGCCGAGGGATGCGCGAGTGCGAGAGACACCGGACGTTCGAGCGGGGCCTCGAGAAGGGCGAGCATCCAGAGCGCGTGCTGGGCGCCCACGTCGAGTTGAAGAGCGTCGATCTTCGGCCGCGTGATTCGAGAGGAGAGGCTCTGTGTGAGCTTTCTCCTTGCCTTCGAGTCCGCGCTGGCGATCCGCGCGGTCAGCATCCGCTGCGCCGTCAGCCGCCAGAAGAGATTGTCATGCTCGAGCGCGCTCATCAGGTCGGAGAGGTCGCTCTTGCCCGCCAGGCTCGGCATCGACGAGGCCTCGCCGTCGGGGACGATCCGGTAGACGCGTCCGTGCTGCTTGTCACGCGCCGGAGTCTTGTAAGCATTGCCGCGACCGGTCTCGAACCCGCGCGGGGTCGGGTTGTGCTGGACGATGTAGTTGTACCAGTCGAGGAACCACACAGCGCCGTCGGGCCCGACCTCGGCCGCGATCGGGGCCGTCCACTCGTCGTCGCTGGCGAGGAGGTTGTAGGCATCACGGGTGACGAACTGGGTGCCGCGGGTCTGAAGAGCGCAGGCGTGGATGAGGTGCCCGGTCGGCTCGCAGACGAGGGCGACGCGGTTCCAGAAGAGCGGCGGAAAGCGTCTGGCCGTGTAGATCGCGTGCCCGGCGGCGGCGGTGTAGCCGTGATGCCAATCGACCTGACGCACCTTGTGGGTGACGGGATGGAAGTCGCGGTGGTCGGCGATGCCCTGGCTCCCTTGCCCGTGCCAACCGCGCACGCCTTCGAAGACACGATTGGGAATGGCAAGGAGAACGCTGTGCTCATTGTTGGCTGTGGAGGCGAAGACGTCGCCCGCTTCCGAGAAGCCCAGGCCCCAGGTGTTGTTGCTGGTCGAAGTGAGGAGCTCGAGGTCGGAGCCATCGGGTCGGAACCGGAACACGCCTTGTCCGAAGCGATGCGTCTGGTCACCCACCTGGCCGTTGAACGCCGAGTAGCCGACGGTGCCCCAGATCCAGCCGTCGAAGCCGTAGCGCAGGTTGGACGGGCCGGCGTGGGTGTCGCCAGTTCCGAAGCCGGTCAAGAGCACCGTCCGCTCGTCCGCGCGGTCGTCGCCATCGGTGTCTTTGAAGAGGATCATGTCGGGCGCTTGCGCGACGATCAGGCCTTCGGGGCTGAAGCAGAGGCTGGTCGGAATGTTCAAGCCTTCGGCGAACACGGTGAAGCGATCGGCACGCCCGTCGCCGTCGGTGTCCTCGCAGATCCGGATGCGATCGTTGCCCCGCCGCTCGGGTGCGAGGTTGTTGGGGTAGTCGATGGTCTCGGCGATCCAGAGTCGTCCGCGCTCGTCCCAGGTCATCGCGATCGGGTTGACGATGTCGGGCTCGGCCGCGAAGAGCTCGACGCGAAAGTGGGGCGGCACCTGCATGCGTTGCATCGAGAGCTCGGGAGACAGCGGCTTCGGCATCTTCCGTATTGGCTCGCCGAGCGTGCCCCACTGATCGCTAGGCGGATAGTAGGGGATGCGCGCCTCGACGTACTCGAAGGGATCCCCCTTCGGGCCGGGTGCCTCGGCGCAAGCCCAGCGCAGCCCGCTCTCGATGAGGTCCTGAAACTCGGGCTGTCCCCAGGTGCGTTGATCGTGACCGAGCGCCGTGTAGAAGACGCGGCCGGAGCCATGAGTGCGCACCCAGGTATAGGGCTCGGGTTGGCCGCTCGGCTCGTCCCGCACCATGAGCACGGTGCGATCCGGATTGTGCCGCGTGTGGGCGTAGGTCTCGTCCCACGAGGCAAACGGCTCGAAGCCCGCGAGAGCCGGGTGGTCGGGCTGCAAGACCCGTGCGGTGAACACTTCACCGCCGTGGCGCAGGAACTGGGCGCCGATGAGCTGTACGATCGCTTCCGAGTTTCGAAAGCAGTACGAGGCGCAATGAATGGGCACGAAGCCTCCGCCGCTCGCGACGAAGTCGAGCAGCGCGGCCGCCTGATGCGATTCGATCGTGTCGATGTTCGCGAAGAGGATGAGGCCTTGGTAGTGGCTCAAGCACAGGGGATTGAGGTCTTCGACGCGCTCGGTGTAGGTGACGTCGATGCCACGCTCGCCGAGCACCGGGATGAGCTGCTCGGCGCGGGCGGCCGGCTCGTGATGACCGCGATCCCCGAGGAACAGCACGCGCAGTCGTTCGGGCGGCGTGGTGTCTTGGGCCCGCAACGGTGCGGCGAGCAGCAGGAGCAGGCAGGTCGCGGCGAGCGACGTCCGGCACAGGGCCAATGGGGTGCGCACGGCGAAAGGACTCCCATCCCTCGAGCCGACGAGAGGGGCCACCGCGTTGGCGGGCCGATAGGGGGAGGGCTCGGCTCACGACCTCCCGAGAGGCGCCGATCCTATCATGCTCGCGAGCGATGTTCTGCCGTGCCCATCGACGTGCTGCGTGGTTCAATGGGCGCTTCGTTCGAGACCCGTGTCGTGTCCGAGGAAGGTGGTCATGAGAGTGATTGGTTGGATCGGATCCAGCTTCTTGTTGTGTGCCCTGGCGTGTGAGCCCGAGCAGCCGCCCATCGGCCAGTTCGTCGACTGCGAGGGCATCGCGGTCGACACCGATGGCCGCATCGTCGTGACCGACGAGGACGGCATGACCGTGCAGGTCTTCAGTCCCGAGGGCGAGCGCCTGGCCCGCTGGGGGGAGCTGGGCAGCGAGAACGGACAGTTCGGCAATCTCGACGCCGTCACCGTGGGACCGGGATCGCGGGTGACCGTGATCGATGGCCGCAACCAGCGCCTGCAGCAGTTCACGATCGAGGGCGAGTGGCTGCGGAGCGTCGGCGAGCTGGGAACGGCCGAGGGGCAGTTCAACGATCCCGAGGGGATCACGCACGACCGCGACGGCAATCTCTACGTCACCGATGAAGACAATCGCCGCATTCAAGTCTTCGACCCTGACCTGAAGTTCCTGCGTACGTTTCCAGTTCCCGAGGATCCTGAAGGCATCGCGATCCATCCCGTCGACGGCAACGTGTGGGTGACCTTCAGCAAAGCGGACGAGGTCGGGGTCTACTCGACGGCGGGCAAGCTCCTGCGCAAGTACGACGACGATCTCGACACACCCGAAGCCATCGCTTTCGATAGCGAGGGCCGCTTCTACGTCACCTGCTCGGGCGACAACTGCGTGCAGGTGTTCAGTCCGAAGGGGGAGCTGATCCGGACCATCGGTGGCTTCGGTCGAGAGGCGGGTCGATTCGATCAGCCGATCGGCTTGGCGATCGATCCCAAGGGCCGCTTGCTCGTCGCCGACTCCGACAACCGCCGAGTCCAGATCCTGACCCTCGAAGGCAAGGTCCTCGCCGAGATCAAGTAGAGCGCCGCTCGGAGGAGGCCCCCGCGATACCCGGAGTGCGCCCGGACCGCGCTTCGGGGACTCGTCCGGCTGAAACGAAAGCCGCTCGTGCAGCCCGGTACCTCTCCTCCTATCATGGGCCCGGACACGAGAGCCGAGATCGCCGGAGGAATCAGGATGAAGAGCGATCGCGAATCACCGCGCGAGGAGGGCGATCCGGAGTCTCCGTACGGTAGGGACTCGTCTTCGGAATCGCATTTCCCGACGCGGCCGTTGGGCGAGGGCGCCCGGGACCCGAGCTGGTCGCGATCCGACGAGGGTTGCCCGGCTTCGATCGGGCCCTACGAGATCCTGGGCGTGCTCGGCGAAGGCGGCATGGGAACGGTCTACTTGGGCCGTCAGTCCGAGCCGATCGAGCGCGAGGTCGCCGTCAAGGTGATCAAGCTCGGCATGGACACCGAGGAGGTGCTGCGCCGTTTCGAGCTCGAGCGCCGCACGCTGTCGATGATGGATCACGAAGGCATCGCGCAAGTGCTCGATGCAGGAACGACGGCGGAAGGCCGCCCCTACTTCGTGATGGAGCGCGTCGTCGGGCTTCCGATCACGGATCATTGTGATCGGGAGCAGCTGACGCTGCCGAGGCGCTTGGCGCTCTTCGTCGAGGTCTGCCGCGCGATTCAGCACGCGCACCAACGCGGCATCCTGCATCGGGACATCAAGCCCAACAACATCCTCGTCACGGTGCGCGACGGACGAGCGGTACCCAAGGTGATCGACTTCGGACTCGCCCGCGCCATGAGCCGGGACGACGAAGGCGGCACGACCATGACCCAGGCGGGCCAGATCCTCGGCACGCCCGCCTACATGAGCCCGGAGCAAGCGGACTACGGCGTCGACGATCTCGATTCCCGCTCCGACATCTACTCACTGGGCGTGCTGCTGTACGAGCTCCTCACGGGGTCCCGTCCTTTCGGTCACCGTCTGCGGACGGCGCGAGTCGCCGAGATTCAACGCATCCTGCGAGAAGAGGAGCCCGACAAGCCAAGCCGCCAGGTCGGGAGAGAGTCCAGTCTGAGCCAGAAGATCGCGCAACGGCGAGGAGACTCGACGCGGGGTCTCACACGCAGGCTTCAAGGAGATCTCGATTGGATCGTCATGAAGGCGATCTCGAAGGAGCGCGATCGCCGCTACTCCTCGGCCTCGGAGTTCGCGGCGGACATCGAGCGGGCTCAGCGAGGCGAGGCGGTGCTGGCCGGTCCGGCCTCGATGAGGTACCGGCTGAAGAAGCTGATCGCCCGTCATCGGACGGTCGTCGTCTCGAGCTCGATCGTGGTGCTCGCGATCCTGGTCGGAGCCGTGGCGGCGATCTGGCAGGCCTTTCGGGCCACCGACGCCGAAGCCGTGGCTCGGGCTTCGGCGGAATCGGAACGCACGCAGCGGTTGATCGCGGTTGCGGCGAGAGAAGAAGCGATCGCCTTGCGTGGGCAAGCGGAGGACGCGCTCGCCGAGGCCGAGGTCTCGCGCGACGCGGCCGAGGATGCCGCTGCGGCACTGGAGGCTGTCAATCAGTTCCTGCTCGACATGCTGCGTTCGGCGGACACGCGACAGGAAGGTCCCGACGTGCGGGTGGTTGACGTGCTCGACGATGCTCGCCAGCGCATCCCCGAGCGCTTCGGCGATCGCCCCTCGATTGCGGCGCAGCTGTACGAGGCGATCGGGAACACCTATCGCACCCTGGCGCAGTCCGAGCGGGCGGAGGATTGCTATCGAGCGGCCGTCGCGATTCGGAGACAGGGGGACGACGTGGCAGCCTTGGCGGCCTCGTTGGGGACCTTGGCTGTCATCTTGCGTCAGGCGAGCCGCTCCGATGAGGCTCTCGCGCTCTATGAGGAGGTCCTCGCCATTCACGAGTCCACACCCATCGATCCGCGCGAGCGCGCCGTCGTGACCTTCAACCTCGCGAATCTCTTCGTCGAGCGAGGGCAGCTCGCACGCGGGGAGGAGCTCTTCTTGGAGTCGCTGAAGCTTCACGAGGAGCAGTTTCCCGACGATCCGGAGAAGCAAGGCTTCATGCATGCCGCCTTGGGTCGCCTCTCGAATGCCAAGGGCGAGGCCAAGCAGGCGGTCGGGCACTTCGAGCGCGCCGTCGATCAATTCCGAGCGGCCTATGACAAGCCGCATCCGTACCTCGCCGTCGCCTTGAGCGAGCTGTCAGGAGCGCTGGGCCTTGCAGGTCGAGATGAAGAGGCGCGCGACGTCTTGGATGAGACGGTGCAGATCGCCGAGGTCGTGCTCGGTCCCGAGCACATTCATCTCGCACAATACGTTCACAACCGAGCCATCTGCTCGATCAACCTCGATCAATGGGGGCGAGCCGAGGCGGATCTTCAGCGGGCGCTCGAGATCCTTGAAGGTCAGACGACGTCGGGCGCCGAGTTCCAGAGGGCACTGGTCGAGCACGACCTGGGGCGCGCGCTCCTGCGACAGAAGCAATTCGCCGAGGCCGAGCCTCATTTAAGGTCCGCCCTGGGTAGCCTGGAGCGCCTCTTGCCTTCGAAGCATTGGCGGGTCAGCGCGGTCGCGGCTTCCCTCGGCGTCTGTGTGGGCAGTCAAGACCGGCTCGACGAGGCCGAGACGTTGATCAATCGAGCTCTCGACGATCTCCCCAGCGAGCCCATGCCGGTCGAGTACGTCGCGAGCGGCTACGACACGTTGATCGAGCTTTATCGCCGGCGAGGAGATGAGCCAAAGGCGAGTCGCTGGGAAGCGAGGAAGCGGTCGGACCCAAGGTTGCGAGGGAGGTAACGAGAGGGCGTCGACCTCGCCGGGCACCGAGCCGCTGACGACATTCGTCGCGTGAGACCGATTGCGTTGAGCCGCCTCGACCGAGTCCGCGGTGTCGGGATCGTGATGGCGCGGAGGCCGATGGCGCCGCTTCAGGGCGGGCACGCGAGTCAATTCCGCAACGCCGGATCGTCTGCCAACGTCACCCCAGGTTGCGCTCCGGCTTCTCCGTCGCTGACCTGGGGCTGAATGATGTCGGCCCTTCAGGCCGGGCGGCGGTTGCCTACCGCCGATCCGTTCGGAACGGCGACGCGGGGAGCTGCGTCGTGAGGTCGGCCTCTTCGGGCGTGTTGGCCCAGGCGTATCGGACGGCTTTGGGATGGGGGATGTCGTCGTGCCACACCAGCACCGTGGTCGCGCTGTCGATCTGGGCCTGCGCCGGAATAAAGCCGCCCTGGGCGCCGGCGATGACGAATCCGCCGAGCCCTCTCTCGCGCGCACTCTTCAAAGGGCTACCGAAGGTCTCGAAGTGAACGCGCACTCGGCCGCCCTCGAGGAACTCGGCGCCTCGATAGATCGGGCCGCCGGCCGACAGGCCCGGCTCGCCATAGACCGTGCTGCGTGCCCAGCGGGCCGCTCGCTGTCCCACCTCGAGCTTCCGGCGCGGGTGGATGTCGCGCGCGTCGCCGAGGCCGAGGGTCACGATGAGGCCGGTGTTCTCGAGCGCCCGGTAGGCATCGAGCTGGCCTTCACGCAGTCGCGGCCAATCCCAAGTGGAGCGATCATCGTTCTCGGCGAACTCGGGAAGCTGCACGATCAAGAACGGCATCTTCGGTGCGTCGAAGCGGGCTCGCCAGTCGCCGATCATGGCCTCCAGCAATCCGCCGTACTCGTGCGACTTGCCGCGGAAGGCGTTGTTCTCGCCCTGATACCACAGCGCACCCCGGAACCGCAGCGGCTCGAGGGGATGGATCATTCCGTTGGACAGGGCCGACGGACGCTGCTGGGGTCCGGGCGGCGAGAGGTTCGAGACGATGCGGTAGTGCCAGGGGCCGGACAAGGCGAGGCTCGCGCCCGGCTCGGCGGGTGCCAGGAACATCTGCTTCGGATCGCCGACGAATCCCCCGGGGCCGGCGCCGTCTCGGACGCGCACGGCGAGGACGGCCTCCTCGGCGGTGGTCAGCTCGGCCGGCACCGTGTAACGGCGCTCGGCGCGCCAGTCGTCGATGCCGCCGATGCGACGTCCGGCAAAGTACGTCTCATCCTCGTCGTCGATGTTGCCGAGTGACACTGTCAGCGCTTGGCCGCGCCAAGCTTCCGGAATGATGATCGTGCGCCGAAACCAGACGACGCCATCGAGGTCGGGATGTCCGAGATCCTCGTAGCGCGCCGGTAGGGCGGCCGGCTCCCACTCGGCGAGGTCGGCGCTCGCGCCGGCGAAGCGCTCGACGTTCGTCTCGAGCGCGGCGGCGTAACGTCGCTGCTCCTCCAACACGCGCGCCGCCTGCGGGCAAGCTTCGAGCGCGGCTTGCCGCGTCCAGGCTTCCACGGTGCTCCCGCCCCAGCTCACGTTGACGAGCCCGATCGGGACACCCAATGTCTCGTGCAGGTCGCGCCCGAAGTAGAAGGCGGCGGCCGAGAAGGAGCCGACGGTCTCGGGCGAGCACACCGTCCAGTCACCGGGCAAGTCGTCCTGCGGCTCGGTCGTCGATCGCTGCGCGCCGGTGAACATGCGGATCCGCGGCAGGTCGGCCGCTGCCTTGGCCGCCTCGAAGCCCTCGGAGCTCTGCACTCGCCAAACCATGTTCGATTGACCCGAGCACAGCCATACTTCGCCGACGAGCACGTCCGAGAGCACGATCTCGTTCTCGGCGCCGCGGATCGTCAGCGGGCGAGGATCGGCGCTCGCCTCCAGCGAACCGAGCGAGACGCGCCATCGGCCGTCAGCCCGCGCCAGTGTCGTTCGCGTGCGATCGGCGAAGGTCACGGTCACCGACTCGCCCGCATCGGCCCAGCCCCAGATCACGGCGGGCTCGCCGCGCTGCAGCACCAGGTGATCGGACAGGATCGCGGGGACGCGCACGTCGGCGAGGAGGGGGGCGGCCAAGGCGACCCACGTCAGCACGACGAACAGGCAACGGCAAGATCGGCTCTTCACGATCGGTGCTTCCATCTCAGGACTCGGTTCGGTCGCAGCAACGATTGGGGACCGCTTTTCAGAACAGGCTACGCGCGACGTCCTCTTCGAGAGGACCTTCGAAATCATGAAGGCCTGTCAGTCCGCGACGGCGATGCCTTCGACCTCGAACCGGGCGCCGCGTAGCAGTGTGCCGGATCCGATGAAGGCGCGCGCCGGGAAGTTGCCGTCGAAACGCTTCCGATAGGCGTCGTTGAAGGTCGCGTACAGCTCGACGTCGGAACAGAAGACGCGCACGTGAACGAGGTCGGCCATCGTGAAGCCGGCGCGCTCGATCGTCGCCTGGAAGGAGTCCATGACGGCCTCGGCCTCGACGGCCGGGTCGGGAGGTGCCACGCCGGTCACGGGATCGAGGCCCAGGTGTCCGGCGACGTACAGCGTGTCCCCGACCTGGACGGCGTTGTTGAAGGGCAGGTCCGGATTGCTCGCGGGCGTGATCTTGCGCGGTCCGTGACAGCCGGCGGCCAGCAAGAGGCCAAGGAGAAGGAGGCGCTTCATGGGGCGATTTCCTTTCGTGCTCGATCGAACCCGCAGAGAGTATCAAATGGGAGCGGTGATTCGGGACGGGCTGTTCGGCTCGTTCCGGGACCTCCTTTGGGCGGAAGCGTCAGCTCCGCGGCCCTTTCTCGTGAATCGTCGATTGATCACCGATGAGGGGCCGCTTTGCGGACGCACTCCGGCTCTTCGCTTTGCGGACGCACTCCAGCTCTTCGCTTTGCGGACGCACTCCAGTTTTTTTCCGAAGATCGAGGCGGCGGCGGCTTCCAGTGGGTGGAGGTGCCTTGGGTGCCTTCGCGAAGCCCCGCTCTCCCCTCGAGTCAAGAGCATGTCGAACGAGACCTTCGAAGCACACGTGCGAGATCATCATCAGGCGGTGTACGCCTCGGCGCGCCGGGTCACCGGCAACGACGCCGATGCGGCGGACGTCACGCAGCAGGTGTTCTTGCGCGTGCTCGAAGGTCGACTGACCCTTCCTGCCGGGGAGGCGGCCGAGCGGGTGCTTCGTTGGTGGGCCGTGCGAACGGCCCTCACGCTCAGGCGCGCCGCCGATCGCCGGCGCCGTCGAGAGGATCGCCACGCCATGAACCGAACCGACGCCACGTCCCCCGAACCGACTCTCGAAACCCAGGAGCAACGGCATCGCCTTTGGGCGCTCATCGATGCGCTTCCGCGCGAGCTCCGGGTTCCCTTGGTGCTGCGGTTCCACGAGGAGCAGTCCTATGCCCAGATTGGCGGTCACCTCGCGATCGCCGAAAGCACCGCCCACGAGCGTGTGCGCAAGGCCCTCGCCGCCCTCCGGGCGCGGCTCGCCGGCGCCGGCTTGGCCGCCTGGGCCGCGAGCCTGGAGGGTCGCATCGCGCAGGCCCAGCCCGTGGCTCCCGCATCGGCGCTTCGTGATCGGCTGCTCGAGCTGGCGAGCCCGGTGGCGAGCTCGACGGCGAAGCTGGTGGGTTGGCTCGGCGTGGGCGTGCTCGCGGTCGGGTTGACTTGGACGCTGCCTCAGCTCTGGCCCGAGCTGCGTGGGGATGGAGCCACGGAATCGGAAGGAGCCTCGGAGCTCGCGGAGGCATCGGCCCGAGTCTCGGAAGGTTCCTCGGTGGCTGCGATCGCTGCCGAGCCGAAATCGATCGAGTCTTCCGTGCGACCAGTGCCCCACGAGAAGGAGGTCGCGTCCCAGGACGAGCCTCGTCCGAGATCGCGGGTGACGGACGTGACGGGTTGGGTCGAGGGACGGATCCGCTTCGGGTCCGAGCCGGTCGCGGGCGCCGAGGTCAGCGTCATCTCGGCCGAACGCCAAGGCAAGATGGCGCGCTACGGAACGAAGGGGCTGACGGACGACACCGGTCGCTTTCGAATCCGCGTCGAGGTGGCGCCCGACGGCGGCCACTATCACATCCTGGCCACGCATGCCGATCTCGCGAGCTGGCGCAGCGATCGCCGCCTCGTGCAGCCCGATGAGACGACCGACTTCGGTGAGGTCGAGGTCGTGGCGGCTCCGGACGAGCGGCCCGGACGCTTCGTGTTGCAGATCGAGCTGGTGGATCCGAACGGAGCTCCTCTGGCGGACGCGAAGGTGCGCCTAGAGCGGATTCGATCCATCGAGCCCGAGGTGAAGCCGCGCGCCACCTACTGGTGGACGCACGAGCGTCACGAGCTCGAGACCGATGCCGTGACCGATCAGTACGGCATCGCGCGACTCGAAGGGCAATGGCTCGGACGCAAGCGGCTCGAGATCGATCCGGCGGGCAAGTCACTCGCGACGGAGAGCCGCCGGTTGGTGATCTCCGAGGAAGGGCCTCAAGCGCTGCCGATCTGGCTCGAGGCGCCGCGCGCGATCGCAGGGCAGGTTCGGATGCTCGACGGCAGTGTCCCGCGAGGCAGCCTGCAGGTCACCGATGCCGAGCGTCGTCTCTGGCGCTATGGCAGTCTGGAACCCGACGGCCGTTTTCACGTCGGCGGTCTGGCGCCCGGTGCGTGGCAGCTCATGGTCGAGGGCAAGGGCTGCTCGAAGGCGGTCGAGATCGTCGAAGCCGGCGAGCTCGATGTCACGATCGTGCTGAAGCCGGAGGGCGAGCTCCGCGATGTCGGCAACCACGCGGCCGAGATCCACGGACGCATTGTCCGAGCGAGCGACGGCAGCCCCGTGAGCGTCGCGGACTGGTTCGCGGTCGACGTGGACCGTGTCGATGTGCCGGAAGGCGTCGACGTGACGCGCGACCTGTTGCCGAATCTCCTCTTTCCGCCGCCCGTTCAGCGGGCCGTCGGCCCCGAGGAGCCGCCACTCACGGATCGCTTCGACCTGACTGGGCTGACGCCCGGTCACTACGTCGTGCGCTTGGAGGTCGAGCCCGCAGCGCTGTGGGTCACGATGCCGATTGAGCTCGGCGAGCGCGAGATCCGGACCGACGTGATCCTCGAAGCCCACGCGCCGGCGAAGGTGCGGGGGCGGGTAAGCAGCGAGGATGGAGCCGTCGAGGCTCTCGTCATGGTGACGGGTGTCGGTCCCCACTCGGACGAAGTGATTCGCCAAGCCGACGCGCTGAATCGAAGCGCTGACGGGCGAGGCTTCCTCACCGTGAACGCCAGCGAGCGCCGCTCGAGAGACAGTCGCTACGAGCAGAGGGGTCTCCCGCCGAGCATCGACTTTCGCTTCGTCGCGCTCCATCCCGACTACGAGCCGGAGATCAGCGAGGTGGTTCGGTTGGAAGCGGGCGAAGAACGCACGTTGGACATGAAGTTCCGAGTGCGTCGGCGAGATTGAAGTGCGGCAACGGAGGGCGGACTTCAGTCCGCTGGAGGGTCCCTCCGAACGTTCGTTGATCCCCGGGCGACTTCATCGCCCCGGAGGGCGGACTTCACTTCAGCCCGCTGGGCGCGCTCTCCGAACGTTCGTCGATCTCCGGGCGATCTCATCGATCGTGAAGATCAGGCGCGGCGCGGCTCGATCGCGCGAAGCCGAGGCGAACGACCTCCCACCCGACTGAAGTCGGGCCTCCGAAATGCCTCCGAAGGACGGCCTCTTACGACACTGCCGGGGCGAAGTGGTGGGTGATCTCGCGGCTGGCGAGGACGTCGCCGGTGTCGGCGTCCTCGATGATGATCTCGAGGTGCGGCTGGAGTCCGCAGCGGTCGAGGTCGATCTCGACGAAGGCGGACTGCGACGCGCGGGGCTCGAGCGAGATCTGCTCGGGACCGATGGTGCGTGTGATCTCGCCGTGGTCGTCGGTGACCTTGATCTGGCCGCGCAGGTTCTTCGCGGCCCAGGTCAGGTTGCGCATGTTGACGTGGAAGCCTTGCGTCGACTCGGTCGGCGCGCGATCGGTGCCGCGCTCGAAGTCGACCCAGATCTCGTACGGCTTCGCCTGGGAGTTCTGCTTGTAGAAAGTGCACTGACGGCACGTATCCCGCAGCTCGCCATTGAAGAAGTCCTCACGGAGCTTCTGATACCGCTCGCCGTTCCACACCTCTTCGACGCTCGACTCGAAGACGTTGCCCATCAGGATGTCGGGCTTCTCACCGCCTTGGCAGCACGGGTAGACGTCGCCGTTGACGTCGACCTTCATGTACTGGGCCGCTTGCTGGCAGAAGCTGCGGTGGTGGTAGAGCAGGAAGTTGGTCGAGTCGGAGTTGGCCTTGTTGGTCCGCATCTCGCGCTTGTTGAGATGGAACCATTCGAACTCTCCGAGGCCCATGGTGAGATCGACGCCGATCTCATGGGCGGCGGCGATGGTCTCCTTGCGCAGTCGCTCGATGTCCTCGGGCGGAATGTTGCCGTAGGCGTCGAGCTCGTTGCCGCGCTCGTTGTTGTCGTAGAGCTGCTGGATGATGACGCGGTCGACGCCGATCTCGCCGCCCATGTAGCGGACGAAGTCGGGCATCTCGTAGGCGTTGCACTTCAAGAACACGAAGCTGACGGCGACCTCGATGCCGTCTTCGCGCGTCCACTCGACGATCTTGCGCAGGTTGTCGAAGACCTCGTCGTAGTCGGCGCCGACGCGGATCTTCGCGAACGACTCGCGCGTGTGCGCGTCGAGCGAGACCTGGATCATGGCGACCGTGTCGCGGATGCGCTCGTAGTTCGCGCGGTCGAGGTAGGTCGCGTTCGTGATGAATTGGATCTGCGTCTGATAGCGGCGCGCGGCGTCCGGGACGACGTCGATGAAGCCGGGCAGGCTCGGCTCGCTGCCCGAGTGCGGAATGATGACGCTCGCCGTGGGCAAGACCTCGTCGGCGACCATCTGGATCTGCTCTTCCGTCATGCGCACGGGCGTCGGGTGAATCCCGTCCCAGCACATGATGCAGTCCAAGTTGCAGATGTTGTGGGCGCTGAGCTGCACGTAGTAGGGGCGGCTCTCCCAAACCGTGCGCTTCTCGATCACGTCGCGTTGCAGCTTCATGAACTGATCGGCCTCGATCCGCTCTTTCTCCTCGACGCTGAGAGGAGCCGGCCGCGGGTTCGTCTTGGCCGCCTCGAGTCGTTCTTTCCGCTGGGCCACCTTCTCGGGAGCGGGATCGAGCTGGGGACCTGGAAAGAAACGCTTGCTGCTCATCGAGAATGCCTCCGTCGGGGGCGGCTGAGAGTTGGGAGGATCAGGCTTTGGGAGTGGACGGCCAGCTCCGGGCATCCCGAGTCTGGCCAAGCAATTAAGCTAACAGGGGCCCGGGAGGGGCGCAAGAGAGGCCTGGGAGGGGAGCCCGCGGTGATCGACCACGGGAAGAGGGGTCTCCTCAAGGACGAGCGCCGCGACCCGAAGGTTCCTCAGCGAGCGGAGCCCAGGCCAGAATCTCGAAGCGCGGCCCGGCGACCGGAGGCGGGAAGGCACCGACGGCGACGCGTCCAGATTCCGGATGACCGATCCCGATTCGCCGCCCGTCGCAGCGGCGAGGAGAGGGAATCCCGAGGCGCCGTTCCGGCACTAAATGTCCTTCCTGGGGAAAGTCGCTTGCGACCGTCTCGCGGTCGCTTGCCCGCGGCCTCGAATGGGCATGGGTTCTGCTTCAGCATGTCATCGCGCTGGAGAACGACCTGGTGACGGACCTCGTCGAGCGAGACCTGGCCGGGGAGGATCCGAATCGCCTCGCGGACGATCTCGAGAGCTACGAGGAGTTCTTGCAGGGGCGCTTCGAGCTGAATCTGCTGCTGTACCGCTCGCCGTACCCTCTGCTCGGCAGCTACCGCTTGTTTCGCCACAAGTGGGATCTCGACATCACGGCCTACTATGATCTCTGGCTGTCCTCCTTTCGCCTCGACGAGCACTTGGACCCGCGCGGGCTGCGGACACTACGCGCCGAGCGGCCGTTCGTCTCGGGCGCTCTCGAGCAGTTCAATCGGATCTTCGAGCAGGAGTGTCAAGCCGCGTTGGCCGACGGCAGCTACTTCGACGACAACGCGGGACGCTTCGTCGATGGTTTGGATACGGTCGACTTCGTGAAGGATGTCGGGCAGCACCGAACACCCGACGCGATCCGCGCCATCCTGCTGGAGAGCTTTCGGCGAGTGCGACGTGCCTTGATGCCGGAGATCCCGATCGACGACGAAGCCCTCCAGCCTAGCCTGCAGGACTTCGTCGACGGGGGCGCTCTTCGGAGCCGTTGAGGCGCGTTCACGGACCTCTCTTTCGACACCGACGGCTCCTTGCTTCAATGGGCCCATGGAACGCGCGATTCTTCACGCCGACATGGACGCCTTCTACGCCGCAATCGAGCAGCGCGACCGACCCGAGCTGCGGGGCCGGCCCGTGATCGTGGGCGGGACGCCGGAAGGGCGAGGCGTCGTGAGCACGGCGTCGTACGAGGCACGTCGCTTCGGCGTCCACTCGGCGATGCCGGCGGTGACCGCGGTTCGGCTGTGTCCGGACGGTGTGTTCCTGCCACCGGATATGCGCCGCTACCGCGCGGTGTCGCAGCAGATCTTCGAGATCTTCCGGAGCTACACACCTCTCGTCGAAGGCTTGTCGTCGGACGAGGCGTTTCTGGACGTGACGGGTAGCCAACGCCTGTTCGGAGATGCGGTGACGATCGCGGGGCGCATTCGAGTCGAGGTGCGCGAGAAGACGCAGCTCACGGTCTCGATCGGCGTGGCGCCCAACAAGCTCCTCGCCAAGATCGGCTCCGATCTCGACAAGCCCGATGGGCTGACCGTCATCCCGACCGAGCGCGTGGCCGCGATCCTGCGTGACCTGCCGGCGAGCCGGATTCCCGGGCTAGGGAGACGAGTGCAGGAGCGGCTCGGCAGCGCGGGGATTCGCACCATCGGTCAGCTCGCGGCGCTGCCGTGTCGGACACTCGAGGAGTGGTTCGGCGACTTCGGATCGACCTTGTATCGGCTCTCACGCGGACAGGACGAGCGTCCCGTCGATCCGGGTCGCGAGCGCAAGTCGATCAGCGCCGAGACGACCTTTGCCCGCGACGAGCGCGACCTCGACGAGCTCGAGCGGCGGCTCTTGAGCTTCAGCCATGAGCTGACGTTCTCGCTGCGCTCCGAGAAGCTGTTGGCCAAGACGGTCACGCTGAAGCTCCGCGACCCCCAGTTCCGCACGCGCACCCGCAGCCACACGCTGGATCAGGCGACCGACGGCGCGCGCGAGGTCTTCGAGACGGCGCAGCGCCTCTTGTCCGGACTTGCCATTCGCGGTGGCGTGCGACTGATCGGCATCGGTCTCTCGCAGCTGAGGCCCGCCGAAGGCGGTCGTCAGCTCAGCTTGCTCGAGGATCGCACCAAGGACCGCGACGCCACGGCCGCGCTCGATGGCATTCGGGCCCGCTTCGGTAAGGGCGCGATCCTCCCCGCTCGGCTCGTCGAGCCCGGCGCTGCAGAGTCGGAGCGACCGGCGACCGAGTAGTCCTCGCGACTATCGGCGCGGCTGGAAGCGAGGCAAGTCGTTCTGAGCGATACGTTTCGAAGGATCTGACGTGGGCGATTGAAAAAAAACACGATCTCTCGGTTGGGAGTCCTTCGCGGTCCGTCGCTCAGATTCTCTGAGAAGTCGCTCCCGAGGGGACGGGGGCCCTGCCTGGCGGCTCGAGTTGTGTCTTCTCGAGTGTGGCCATCCGAAGGAAAACTCAGCTCGGAGAGAGTCCTGATGAATTACTCACCTGCCCGCATCGGCTTCCTCGCCCTCTGTGTCGCCTTCAGCTTTGCCATCGGCTGTTCTGGTGGCGGTGGCGGCGGCGGTGTGGCCGCGCCGACGAACGTCAACGGAAACTGGGAGATGGTCGTCGTCCAAACCCCGACGCCCAGCGACACAGATATGGATTGTGACGGGGGAAGCACGGGATCTCTCTTCATCACCATGTCGCAGGACGGATCGACCATCACGGTCTCGGACAGGGACACCGGAGACGTGCTCGGTACGCTCACGATCGGAGAGGGGAACAAGATCACCGGGTTCATCGGCAGCGAGGAAAGCGGATTCATCGATCAACTGACGTTCCTGGACGTTGGCACGAACTTCAACAACATGGACGGCACGGCGGCCTTCACCCGGACAGATCCGAGCTTCAACGTCTGCAACATGGACGCCACGATCACCAGCAAGCGCAACTGAGAACGCGGGCAGCGCCGAGTCGCACGCCGCTCTCGGCGCTGCTCACCGAACGGAGTGAGAGCGAGTCGGGTTGAGGGACTCTGCCCATTCTGAAGTCGCCCCTCCTCGATCCGCGGGAGTGTGGTGAGGGGGGGGATTCGATAACGTCGGGGTGAGGGGCGTCACCGCCCCGAGAACCGGATCGGGAATCCTTCGGCATGTGGAATGCATCAGGAAAGCTCCTCGTCCTCGTCGGAACCGCTGCGGCTTTGATCGTCGCGATCCGCTTCGTGACGAACGATCTGAGCGATGCCTCCTCCTCGACGTTGGCGCCCGTCTCCAGGATCGATCGCACCGCGAGTCGTGAAAGTATTCTCGTCGAGTCGATGCCGGCGTGGCGCGTCGAGTCTCAGGCTGAAGCAGAAGCCGCGTCGGGAACGGAGAGCTCGGCAGAGCAAGCGGTTCCAGCGGCACGGGACGACTCTTCAGAGGGCCGGCAGCTTCGGGGACGGGTCTTGGCCGCGGACGGCGCACCGATCGCCTCGGCTCGGGTGATGGTCTTGCGCGATCGTCGGCGCTGGGCCGAAGACTCTCGCACCTTGGTCTCCATGGCGGACGGGCGCTTCGAAGCCCGCATGCCGGACGCCGGCCCTTTCGAGCTGCACGTTTCGCATCCCCGCTGGAGAGCGACCGTGCTCGAAGACGTCGCCGCCGACCCGGACCTGGAGACCCTCGTCGTCCTGGAAGCCGGTGCGGAGATCGTGGGCGAGGTCGTCGGTCCCACCGGGCTTCCGGTCGAAGGCGCGAACATCGTGCTCGTCGCCTCGCGGCCCGAGCAGCTCTTCGATCAGGAGCGCGTGACCATCTCGGACGCGCAGGGACAGTTCCGGCTCAGCGGCCTTCAGGGAGGCCTCAATCGGATCCGAGTCGAGGCCGAGGGCTTTGCGATCTCAGCCGAGAACTTCGACCTCCACGAAGGCGGGACTCTCGAGATCCGCTGCGACCTCGCCTGGTCCGAGATGCTGACCGGCCAGATCGTCGACGATCATGGCGCACCGATCTCGGACGCCATGGTGAGCGCGATCGGCTCTCGGCATCAGTCGGCCGTTCATGCCGATCAAGACGGCCACTTTCTGTGCGACCGGATCGCGGACGAGCCTCTCACGGTCCTCGTGACGGCCCCGGGGTACGCGGCCACGACGCTCAAACGCGTCGACGTGGCCGACTCTCCACTTCAGATCGTGCTGCCCAGCTCCCAGCCCGCCACGGGATTCGTTCGGGACGCGCGCACCGGAGACCCGATCCCGAAGGCCCGGGTCCTCGTGTCCCACGGTACCCAATCCTGGCGAACCGGCAGCAAGATCGATGGGAGCTTCGAGACGTCGAGCCTGCCGCCGGGCGAGTTCGTGATCGAGGTGAGCGTGAGAGGATACGCGCGCTTCCGCCGAGAAGGCCAGCTCCTGCCTTCGGAAGTACCGCTGGAGATCGAGCTGTCGCGAGGCGGCGTGATCGTGGGACGAGTGCTCGGCCCGGGACGCCAGCCGGTCGAGGGCGTGGACGTCCACGCCCGCGGGGCCGGTTCGGAGCCGGCACCGCTTCCCACGGGGTTCAGCCGTCGGGGCTCTTCGAAGGTGCTCGACTCTTCGAGCACCGATGCCGAGGGCCGCTTCGAGCTGACGGGCATCCCGGACGGCGAGGTGTGGGTCGTGGCCGCTCACCGAGAGCTCCGCGCCGAAAGGGCCGAGCGAGTTCTCGTGGCCAATGGACTGGCCGGGCCGGACCTCGAGATCCGGATGGAGTCGGGCTTCACGGTGCAGGGGCGAGTGCTCGTGGGCGGCGAGCCGGCCACTCGAGGCTACGTTCGCATCCTCGACGAGTATGAGAAGACCGTGCGTCGCCTGCGCCTCGACGCGCAAGGCCGCTACGTCGCCCGGGCACTCGCCTCGGGCACCTACCGATTGGTGCCCGAGCACACCCCCGAAGCCGTCGATCCAGTGACGGTGGTCGTCACGCGGGATGTCGAGCAGGATATCGGGCGCTGAAAGCGGAGCGAGTCCGAAGCGGAGCCGCTGACGACCTTCGCCTCGAGCGCCTGCGCAGGCCGATCACCGCCAGCTGGCTGCCTGGTAGTCGAGGGAGTGGGGTGAGTCCGCGGTGAGGCGTGATGCCGGTGCTCCCACCGCGGATTCGTCGATGAGATTCGGCCGAGTCGCGTCCCGCCGAATGTCGATTGGAGTCGCTCGTCCTCGCCTCGGGTGCCGTCCGCGGCTCGGACATCGCCGCTGGACGTTTGGCGGACGGTTGCGATTCTGCCGAGCCGGCGGCTAGAATCACGATCTTTTCGACCCCGCGGGGTCCCCGGTCCGACCGCGTCCTGCGGCGAGCCCCCCGCTTCGAACGAATACCCGGCGTTTGAGAAGAGGTATCCGACCATGAAGTCGTCGTGGATGATCGGAATTCTGGCATTGCTGATGGCCGTGGCCTGTACGCGTGTCGAGCTGCAAGAGTCGACGGATGGGCAAGAGTCGACGGATGGTCAGGAAGCCGCGAAGCAGGGCGAGACGGCTCAGAGCGGCGCCGACGCTCCGGATCCTGTCGCCAAGATGAAGGAGCACATCGCCGGCTTGGACCTCGACCAATCCAAGCCGTCTTGGAAGGTTAATCTGCAGCTGCCCCCGAAGCTCGCGTTTGATCCGGCCCAGGACTACTTCTGGAACCTCGAGACGAACAAGGGTGACATCTCCGTCAAGCTGCTGCCCCAGGTCGCACCGATGCACGTGTCGAGCACGATGTTTCTCACGTATCTGGGCTTCTACGACGGGCTGCGCTTTCACCGTGTGATCCCCGGATTCATGGCGCAGGGCGGTTGCCCGCTCGGAACGGGCACGGGCTCGCCGGGCTATCGCTTCGGCGGAGAGTTCGACGCCAGCCAGCGTCACGATCGTCCGGGGCTGCTGAGCATGGCGAACGCCGGTCCGGGGACCGATGGCAGCCAGTTCTTCCTGACCTTCGTGCCAACGCCGCACCTCGACGGCAAGCACACGATCTACGGTGAGATCGTTCAAGGCATGGACACGATGAAGAAGCTCGAGGCGGCCGGTACGCCCGGGGCGGGCCGCACTAAAGAGCCGCTGCTGATCAAGAAGGCCACGATCGTCGCCAAGCCCAAGGGCTGATTCCGCCGACGATCGTCGTATCTCTCTCAATCGCTGACACAGGAGACTGCCATGTCCTCTGCCCTGGAATCCCTTCAGAGCCAGATCGAAACCCTCGGGGTCGACACGTCCGGTGATCAATGGCGCACCCAGCTGCCCCAGCCGCCGGCCGTGAAGTTTTCTGATGGCGAGTCCTACTTCTGGACTCTCAAGACCACCAAGGGCGATCTCAAGATCCGTCTGATGTCCGACGTCGCGCCGACGCACACCGCCAGCACGATGTACCTCACCATGTTGGGCTTCTACGACGGCCTTTCCTTCCATCGCGTGATCTCGGGATTCATGGCCCAGGGCGGTTGTCCGCTCGGCACGGGAACGGGGGGCCCGGGCTACCAGTATGCGGGCGAGTTCGACCCCTCCGTGCGGCACGACCGCAAGGGCTTGCTGAGCATGGCGAACGCCGGCCCGAACACCGACGGGAGTCAGTTCTTCATTACCTTCGTGCCGACGCCGCACCTCGATGGAAACCACACGATCTTCGGTGAGGTCGTCGATGGCATGGATGCGCTGAGTGCGCTCGAAGCGGCGGGAAGCGGCAGCGGTCGACCCTCCGAAGCTCTCAAGATCGAGCACGCGACCATTACTCCGGCCTGACCTGTCAACGGGCTCGGCCGACCGGCCGAGCCCCCGACGCACTGAACCGTTTCGCTCGGCGAGACGTTGAAACGGGCATGCCTGACGACGCTCTGGCGGCGCTCTTCGACGCCGACTTCCTGGCCCGACTCGCTCGCCTGCGCCTGGCGGTCCGGCGACGTCTGCTCGGAGCCGGGGGGGAGGCTCCGATCGCGAGCGCCGGCGGGGGCCGCTCCGAGTTTCGTGAGCACCGGCCGTATGTGGCGGGCGACGATCCCCGCACCATCGACTGGAACGTGGCCGCGCGCCTCGACCAAGTCTTCGTCAAGGAGTTTACCGCCTCCGGCGACTTGACCGTGCGCTTGCGCGTCGATGTCTCGGACTCGATGGACGTCGGCACGCCGCCGAAGAGACGCCTCGCACTTCAGGTCGCCGCCGCACTCGCCTACTTGGCGCTTCATCAAAAGCACGCGGTGCGCGTCGAGCTCTGGACACCGAAGGCGCAGCTCGTCTCGCCGCCGATCTCGCACGTGGGCGGCTTTGCGGCGGTGCTCGATTGGCTGCGCCGGCGGCCGGCGGAGACCCCGGGTGCCTCGCGATCACCGGCCCGGGGCCGCGCTCGCTCGCTCATCTTCGTGCTGTCCGATCTCCTCGACGACGCCCTCGTCCGGGAGGTCGCCCTGCTCGAAGGAGCGGGCGCGGATCTGTGTCTCACTCACGTGCTTGCACCCGAGGATCTCGATCCGCCTTGGCGAGGAAGGTTGCGTCTGACTGACGCCGAGAGCGGTGAGCGATTCGACTGCGTCGTCGGCCCCGACGAACGGCGTCGATACGGCCGTGCCCTCGAGGCGTTCCTCGAGAGTCGTCGGACGCTGGCCGCTCGGCATCGAGCCGGATACCTTGTCTGCTCCTCGGCGCAGCCGATCGAGGAAGTGATCTTCGACCTGCTGCGCCGCGAAGGGCGTCTGACGGAGCGGTCATGATGCAGTGCGGTGTCGAGGTCGGCGCATGACGCTCGCCGCACCGGTCGCCCTTTGGATGCTGCTCGCGCTTCCCGTGCTGCTGATCCTGGAGTGGCAGCGTCGACGGCCTCGAGAGATCCTCGTCTCGAGCGTCGCGCTCTGGCGAAGTGTCGGCTCGGGAGCAGCCGCCTCGAGGCGCGAGCGACGCCGCTGGACCGCCGGCACGCTCTGCCGGGGTTTGGCGATCTTGGCCGCAGTCTTCGCCGCCGCCGGCCCTCGTGGTCGTGAGCCGTCTCCGGCGCCCCGAGTGACATTCGTCGTCGATGTCTCGGCCGCGATGAATCGTCGCGTATCGACGGGCGAGAGCTGCCTCGAGCTGGTGCGGTTGGCGGCGCTTCGGGCCGCCGCCGCGCTTCCGGCCGAGACGCGCATCACGCTGCGAGTCGTGCCGTCCCGGACCGAGGAGGCCGTCACTCTTCGCGTCCGAGAGCTCGAAGCGGCACTCGACGCGCTACAACCGACCGACCTCCCGCTCGCCTGGCCAGGCACGCTCGACCGGATCCTCGTCGAAGCATCGGGCGAGCGCGTCGACGTCTTCACCGTGGCTGCTGGCTCGGATCGACCGGGGCCGCGTTGGGTGATCGTCGGAGAGCCGCCGCGGAACGTCGGCGTTGCTCGGCTCGCCGTCGAAGACGACGAGGACGCGACGGCGGTGTTCGCGCAGCTGGTGGCAGTCGGTCTTGGAACGGTCTCGGTCGAGGTGCAGGTCCTCGCCGATGGCATCGAGTGCGATCGCCGTCGACTCGATCTGGAGAGCGAAGCCCGGGTCCGTCTCGAGGCACCGCACTCGGCGGACCGGATCGAGGTGCGCGTCGAGCCAGGAGGGGATCTCGCCGCCGATGATCGCGCCTGGAGCGTTCGGTCACGAGAGGCGGTTCGGGTACGTGTCGCTGAGGGAGTGCCCGGTGCATTCGTGCGCGCCCTCGAGGCGACGGGAGCGGCGGCGGTCGAGCTCGGTCCACGACCGCGCGCTGACGAAGATGTCGGTTGGATCGGCTTCGAAGCACGGGATGGCTTGGGTCCTCAGGTCCTCTTGACTCGGGGACCGGCGGAGGCCAGCTGGACAAGCGTTCCCGGTGGTCGTCTCGCTCTCGTCGACACCGGCCTCTTTGCCGGCGTGCGGAGTACCCGCATTCGCGCCAATGCCGTGCGGCCGTGGACGGGGGAAGGCGATGTGCTCGCGACCCTTTCGGGAGCCGCTGAGCGCGTGCCCGCTATCGTTCGGGAGCCGGGGGCGGTTCGGATCCTCTTCGAGCTCGTCGAGAGCACGTGGGCCGAGGATCCGTCGTTTCCGATCTTCTTCGCGAACTGGTGTGCCGAGCTGCGGGGAGCGAGCGGCAGCGACGAGTCTCGAGTGTGGCGGACCGGTGAAACGTGGCCGTTGTCGTGGAGCGAATGCCTCGAGGCGCCGGGAGGCGATGTCGAACGCGCCCGAACGGGTCCCGATCACATCGGCCGGTATCGTTTCGCGACCGGTGAAGAGGTGTGGGTCTCCCTCCTGGATCGCTCGGCCTCGACGCGCGGTTCTGCGCCGGAGACCCCGGTTCAAGCGGCGCTGACGAGAGAGCGAGCAACTCCTCCGCGCACGTGGACTCGTGAGCTGGTCGGTCTCGCGATGTTGCTGGCGGCGCTCCCGGGTCTCGCCGGGATGCTGCGAAGGCTTCGTGACGCCGGACGCGGTGGGAAGAATGCGAGGCTGGCGGCGTCGAATCGAGGCCGGTCTCCGGGAAGTCGGCCAGATTCAGTATAATCCGCCGCGGGTTCGCGGATGCCCGGAGCGCTCGAGACGGGGCGCACGTGAGCTCGTCAGAGGCGGTGGTCGAGGGACCGCAGCCGCGCTCGAAGCACCCAACGATGTCCCGGAACGAATTGAGGCATGACCGCGGCCACACCGAACTTGGCAGATCGCGTTCGCGGCGCCCTCTTGGGGGCCGCCGTCGGCAACGCGCTCGGGGCTCCCTTCGAGTTCATGTCCGCCAACCAGATCCAGATTCGTCATGGCCGTGTCAGCGACATGGTCGGTGGAGGTTGGCGAGGCGTCCGTCCCGGCGAGTACACCGAAGACGTCGCTATGATGCTGTGCTTGCTCGACAGCCTGATGGTGAGCGGCAAGTACTCGGAGGAGGATGCGGCGGCGCGCTATCTGCGCTGGTACGCCTCCGGCCCGCGGCACGTCAGCAACATCGTGAAGGCGACGCTCGAAGGAGCCGCAGAGTCGGGTGGTACCTTGACCGAGTGGAGCGCCCAGGTCGGGGCGACGTACGACGAAGATCGTCAGGAGGGCTCCGGTCTCCTGCGTGCCGTCCCGCTCGGTCTCCTGTTTCATCGTCGTCCGGATCGCGTCGTCGAGTCTTGCTTGTCCGAAGCGCGCTTGACGCATCACGACAAGCAGACGGGTTCGGTGGCGGCCGCTCTCGGCCTGCTGGTCGCGGCCCTCTTGAATCGGCTCGACAAGCGCGAATCACTGAAGCACGCCGTCGGGGCTCTGGGGCGGAGCGAAGCGCAGACCGTCCTGCCGGTGACCGACGCTTGGCCGCGAGATCTGCCGCCGGGCCCGCGCGCGATCGATGCCTTGCAGTCGACGCTCGGAAACTGGCTGGCCACACGGGGCTTTCGCGCCGCGGTCGAGGCGCAGGTCAATCAAGGCGGCGATGCCGATACGTGTGGGGGCCTGATGGGGGCTTTGGCCGGAGCGCGGTATGGTGCGTCGTCGATTCCGAGGGAATGGCTCGATCGTCTTCAGGATCGACCCCTCCTGGAGGAGATCGTCGAACGCTTCGCTCGGCTCGTGGCCGGGAGCTCCGGAGGTCGAGATGATTGAGGGACTTTCGAAGAACAGGGAGACCAGGGTGTTAGATGCTCGCTCGGGCTCGGCCGCCAAGTGGATCGTGCTCGGAGTCGTGCTCGTCGGCGCGGTGCTCGGTGCCGTGTACCTGTTCGCACAAGGTGAGCGCGCGCAGCGAATCTACGAGCGGGATCTCGAGAATGGTCGGACGGCGCTGAGCCTCGCCGATCAGACCGATCTGGAGGTGAGTCGGATCGAGGACCCGAAAGAGCGTCGATCGAAGCGACGCATCCGAGACGACTACTTGGCCAAGTCCAAGGAGTCCTTTCAGCTCGCGCGCGATCAACGGCCGGAGGATCCCGAGCCTCATCTGGGACTTGGGCGCGTCGCCTACCTGGCGGGTCGATACAACGAGGCAGTCGAGCAGTTCGAGAGGGTCCTCGAGCTCGGCGACCAATCGGCAATCACCCACTTCGAGCTCGGCCGCAGCTTCGCACGCTGGTTCAACGAAAAGTCGAGCCAGGAGCTGATCGACAAGGCGCTGATCTACCTGGAGGAAGCGTTGATGCTCGATCCGGATCTGCTCGGCGCCCATGAGTGGCTGGCCTCGATCTACACGGATCCGCAGTACGAGCGCACGGACACGGGGAAGCTTCGCCGGCATGAAGACGCGGTCTTGCGGCTCGCCCCCGATTCGCCGCTCGCCAAGATCATCCGACAGGAGCGAGAAGGGCAGTAGCGACGAAGCTCGGCGGCCCGCGCGCTGTGCGCGGCCCGGATTCGCTGACCGAACGATGGTCTCCATCCCATGTCGAACGCATCACTCGTCACGATCTTCTTGGTCTCGTTCCTGCTCGGCTGGGCTCCGGCGCTCTATCCGGGGCAAACGCTCCGCTTGACGGTCTCGGAGTTTCCTCGACGTGGAGTCGCGGCGGGCTTGCATGCCTGGCTGGTCCAGGTGGCGGTCGAGCTGGCCTTTTGCCTGCTCGTCATCGGTCTCGTCTTGCTCTTGCGCAGTGACGGGGTCTTCGCCGGCCTCCTCAATGGGCTCGCGATCCTGACCCTCCTCGCCGGTGGCTGGCTGCTGATGGCGCGCAGCTCGCAGGCGGAGTCCTTGCCGGCCCGAGCCGGTGTCCAGTCCGAGAAGCGGTTCGTCCTCACGCACTTCGTGAGCATCGTGAAGGCTCCGCTCTGGTGGGCGTGGTGGATCCTGGTCGGAGCCTTCTTGGTCGTCGACTCGCTCGGTCCGCAGCCCGGCGAGTCCTTGGTCCGCTTCAGTGCGTTCTATGTCGGTTTCTCGCTGCCCGCGCTGATCTGGAACCTCACGGTGGCTCGCTCCTTGGAGGAGCACTGGGGAAGCCGCTGGGGACGACCGACCTTCATCGCTTACCGCTGGAACCGGATTCTCATCTCGCTGGCCGGGACCTTCATGGCGGTCCGAGGTGTCACGCTGCTCTACAATCTCATCAGCCAAGCGGCCGTCACCTGGGCGCGCGACGCCTGGGGATGATCGAGCGATGGTCGGTGGCTGGTGCGGAGGCTCGGGTGGGTGAGGGCGTGCAGGGCTTGGTCGTGACCATCGATGGACCGGCGGGCTCGGGAAAGAGCACCGTCGCGCGTCGGGTGGCTGAGAGGCTCGGCTGCGGTGTGCTGGACACTGGTGCCTTGTACCGAACCGTCACGCTGCTCGCGCTCGAGCGCGGCATCGCACTTTCGGACGCCCCGGCCTTGGCCCGTCTGCTCGACGACTTCCCTTGGCGTCAGGAGGGCGAGCGGTTCTTCCTCGGAGAGCGCGAGATCACCGACGACATCCGTACGGCCGACGTGACGGCCCACGTCTCCGAGGTCTCCGCGCACCCTGAAGTGCGCGCGCGGCTGGTGCCCGTGCAGCGGGCGCAGGCGGCGCATCGTGCGCTCGTCGCGGAGGGACGCGACATGGGCACCGTCGTGTTTCCCGATGCGCGGCACCAGTTTTACCTCGACGCCGATCTCGAAGTGCGCGCTCGGAGACGAGCCGACGAAATGGCGAAGAAGGGCGCCGCCGCCGACGTGGAGAAATTGCGCGCCGATCTCCGCGAGCGCGATCGCAAAGACAGCTCCCGCGCCGCCTCCCCCCTCCAAGTCCCCGAGGACGCCACCGTCATCGACACGACCGACTTGTCGATCGAAGAAGTCGTCGACCGCATCCTCGCCGACATCGAGTCCGGTCGTCAGTAGGCAGGTAGCCGGTGAACGGTGAGCGTCTTCGTTTGCCGTCGTGCGAAAGGTAGATACGGGATCGACCGCACGATCCCATCGGAGGAGGGTAGTCACGCCGAGTACTCTGATGGAAGTGCGGAGGTTGCACTCGGCGCCGCCCAGTTACCGGGCTGGCCATCGCCGACGATGCGAAACCGTACACGTGCGCTCGGCCGGAGTACCGTCCTCGCCGTTACAACCCACTCCTGGTTGGGGACAACGCGGCTGGTGTCTCGCGCAACCGATGGCGTGGATGAGGCTTGGCGCAATATCGGTCTTCTCTCTCTCCTTTCTTTCTTTCTTTCTTTCTTTCTATTACTGTCGCAAGTGCTGTCCAAACCAGAATTCACAGGAGGTCAATATGCTCAACTTGATCCGTAGCCTACTCATCACTACTGTCTTTCTCTGGGCAGCCGAGCCACTGCTTGCTCAGCAGGGTGGGAGCAATTGACTTGCAACACTGAGGATGACTTGACCTTCACCTGCGAAGATGAAAACGAGGTGTCGTACAGCGCCGAGCTTTCGTTCTCAGAGAATCGCTCGCAGGCAACCTGCTCTGAGATGGGAGCAGTCTCGAATGGATATCCGTACTCCGCTGGTCGATGCGAGTAGGTAAATACACGTCGACGGTTGTCTGGCCCGCGATCAGGGGCTTTCGGAGTGTGACATGAGAAGAGCAGTTCTCTTGCTCGTCGTGGTGGCTGCCATCGTCACCATTGGCATCGCCTTAGATTCTCACACAGTCCATGATACAGAAGCCACTTATTCCGGTCTTGCTGAGCAAGAGACGGCTGCTGAAGGCATCCAGCATTCTCAAAGGGAGAGCGAGCGAGCTGTTCAGGCCAAGCAACCAGTTCAGGCCAGGAGTCAGGAGGCTGGGCAACGGATGGCGACTGTCTCCGGGAGAGGAGTCGGTGAAACCAAGGACTCCTCGCCGGAGGACGGGTTCAACGGGGGATCAGAAGAACCTGAAGTGCCCTCAGACGAGGAAAGGGGTCGAGTCTATCGTGAGATGATGAAGTTGGCGGAAGACGCCCAGCAAGCGCATCAACAGGGAAAGATCGGCGAAGCTGAGTGGGCCGCATCGAGTTTCGTTTACAGTCTCGCTTCGATCTTTGTTGTTCCTCGGAAAGCGACCCAGGGGCTCATCAAGGAGCTGACTCCGGCCTACGCGGAGAAGCTGGCCGCAGAAGGGGAGATCCAGGAGCTCGAGAGACTGTTGGCGTCTAGAGAGGACGCCAACTTGAGGGAGGAGCTCGGGTACCAACGTTATCGGGAGGCGAGCCTCTACCTCGCAATTCTGGATATGGCTCTCGAGTACTGCCAATGGAGTGTCGTTCGAGACAACTACCTGGCGAACGTCGATGCGAAGATCGCTCGAGCGAAGAAGACGATCGACGAGTATCACGAATAGACCCGTGTCTGGCTCGGAGTTGCGGCAGTAAGGCCGCCACGAGTCCGGCATGACTCCCAGCAGTCCAATCAACGGTTAGCCCGGTGGACCAAGAACATCGCCAGTCTTGCTCCGGGGACACTGGAGCGAGTAGTCATGCGAGCTGATCGCTCACGAGCTCGGAGTCACACGGTCAACGCCGCAGGGCTGGGAGTCAGTCGCCCGATCCCAGGTCTCGGGAAGGACCGAGGTCTCTGGTCGATTCTGATGCCTGCCGCCGACTATCGATCGACGCTCCCGGCACGAACGTGTGCAGCTCGAAGTGGCCGTCTTGGTGCTCGAGGTAGCTGCCCGTCTGTTCCCAGGTGCCGAGGACGTAGAGCTCTCGGTCGCGTCCGTCGATCTTCCATTGCTCGGCCAAGGGGCGGTGGACGTGGCCGTGGACGATGACGTCCACGCCCTTCTTGAACCGCTTCTCGATCTCTTCGGGGACGGTCGCGAGCGTGGCGGGGTCGCGCATCTTGCGCGTGTTCTCCTTGCGGCTCAGGGCGCGCAGGCGCTCGGCGATGCCGCGGCCGAAGCGGATCGGGACGCCGCGCAACAGCGCGCGTACGAGCGGGAAGCGCAGCACGCGGCGCAAGCGTTGGTACGAGACGTCGCGCGTGCACAGCAGGTCCCCATGGGTGAGGAGCACCGGGCGTCCGTCGAGCTCGACGGTGAGCGGATCCCGGTGGACCCGCGCGCCGACCTCGCGGGCGAAGCGGCGCCCGAGCATGAAGTCGCGATTGCCGTGCACGAAGATCAGCTCGACGCCGGACCTGGCCAACTGCCGGAGGGCGCCGACGATCGGAGCGTAGCCGTCGACGTGTCCGTGGCGATCGTTCAGCCAGTACTGGAAGAAGTCGCCCAGCACATAGAGCGCCCGCATCCGCGGCTGCATCGTCTCGAGGAACGCGAAGAAGAGCTCGCGCGCGCGGTCGGGCGCCTCGTCGAGGTGCAGGTCGGAGATGAAGAAATCGGAGCGGGCGGACACGAAATCGCTCCCCGGTGCAGGGCTCATCGGTCGGGAGCGGACGCTGTCGAAGGAACGAGCCTCACTCGAGCCCGTACTCCTTCATCTTCTCCCAAAGGTTCTTACGGCTGATACCGAGGATCTTGGCGGCCTGGGCCTTGTGGCCACTCGTGACCTTGAGCATTCGCTGAATGTGCTCGCGCTCGCTGCGTTGCACGACCTCGCGCAGCGTCTCTTTTTGGGTCTCGGGCACATGGAGGGCCGACTTGTGGGTGGTCGAGAAGCGCAGCAAGTGCTCGCGCTTGAGGAAGCGAGCGTTGCCGGCCAGAGCGATCGCGCGCTCGACGGCGTTCTCCAGCTCGCGCACGTTTCCGGGCCAGCCATAATGGCTCATCTGATCGAGCACCTCGGGCTTGACCTCGAACTCGCGGCCGCGAGCGTAGAGCTGGATGAAGTGTGCGACCAGGAGCGGCGCGTCTCCCTCCCGCTCCCGCAAGGGCGGCAGCTCGATCGGGACCACGTTCAAGCGGTAGTAGAGGTCTTCGCGAAAGGTGCCGTCTTGGATCGCTTCCTCGAGCGGGATCTTGGTGGCCGCGACGACGCGGATGTCGATCTCGATCGTCTTCTCGCCACCCAGGCGCTCGAAGGCGCGCTCTTGGAGCACGCGCAAGAGCTTCACCTGGGTGGTCAAGCTCATGTCGTCGATGTCGTCCAGGAAGATCGTTCCGCCGTCGGCGAGCTCGAAGCGGCCTCGCTTGTCCTTGCGGGCATCCGTGAACGCCCCGCGCTCGTGGCCGAAGAGCTCATCCTCGAGGAGGTTCTCGGGCAGTGCGGCGCAGGAGAGTGCCACGAAGGGCTTGGTCCGACGCGGGCTGTTGACGTGGATGGCGCGCGCGATGCGCTCCTTCCCGGTCCCGGACTCGCCGATGATCAGGACGCTGGCGTCCGTCTTGGCGACGGTCTTGACGAGATCGAAGACCTTGAGCATTCGAGGGCTGCGGCCCACGATGTTCTCGAAGCCGGCGAGCTTGCCCAGCTCTTCCTTGAGCTGTTGATTCTCGGCCGCGAGGTCGCGCAAGCGGGACAGCCGGTCGATGATGATCAGGATCTCATCGTTCAGGAAGGGCTTGGCCACGTAGTCGGAAGCGCCGCGCTTCATGGCTTCGACCGCGGATTCGATCGAGCCGTGACCGGTGATCACGATCACTTCGAGATCGGGCCGCATGTCCTTGGCGAGACGGAGCAGCTCGATCCCGTCGAGCCCGGGCATCTTGATGTCGGTGATCAAGACATCGAAGGCGTCTTGCTCGAGATGGTGGAGAGCCTCGGTGCCATCACGCGCCCACGTGACATCGTGGGCGGCGTCCTTGAGATCGTGGCTCAGCACGCGAGCGATCCCCGCCTCGTCTTCGGCCAGGAGGATGCGCATGGAGTGTCGTTCCGGGGTCAGGGTGTGAGGCGGTAGAGCATCCGCGGGAACGGAATGCATTCACGAACGTGCTCGACACCGCAGATCCACGCTACGGTTCGCTCGACACCGAGGCCGAAGCCGCTGTGGGGGACGCTGCCGTAGCGGCGAAGGTCCAGGTACCACTTGAATGCTTCTTCGGGCAAGCCGTGCTCGGCGATCTTTGCCTCGAGCACCTGCAGATCGTCCTCGCGCTGACCGCCGCCGATGATCTCACCGACTCCTTCTGGAGCGATCACGTCGACGGAGAGAGACAGCTTGTCATTCTCTGCATCGGGCTTCATGTAGAACGCCTTGATCGCACGCGGATAGTGATGAATGAGGACAGGGCGATCGTACTTCTCGGAGATCAGCGTCTCGTCGGGAGCGCCAAAGTCGCCACCCCACTCGAAGTCGATCCCGCCCTCGTTGAGCATCTTCACCGCATCGTCGTAGTGGAGCCGCGGGAAGGGAGCCTGGATGGCCTCGAGCTTGGCCAAGTCGCGCTCGAGGACCTCGAGCTCGGGACGTCGCTTCTCGAGAATGCGCGCGACGATGTGGCACAAGAAGGCTTCCGAGAGCTGCATCACGTCTTCGAGTGTGCCGTAGGCCATCTCCGGCTCGACCATCCAGAACTCGGTCAAGTGACGGCGCGTCTTGGACTTCTCGGCCCGAAAGGTCGGCCCGAAGCAGTAGACCTTTCCGAACGCCATCGCCGAGGCCTCGGCATAGAGCTGACCGCTCTGCGTGAGGTACGCCTTGTCGTCGAAGTAGTCGACCTCGAACAGGTTGGTCGTGCCTTCGCACGCGTTGGGCGTGAAGACCGGCGAGTCCACATGCGTGAAGCCTCGCAGGTGAAAGAACTCGTGGATCGCGAAGATGACCTCGCTGCGGATCCGCAAGATCGCGTTCTGCTTTCTCGAGCGCAGCCACAGATGCCGATGATCCATCAGGAAGCCGGTGCCGTGCTCCTGCGGCTGGATCGGGTACTCCTCGGTCGGTGCGGCCACGAGCTCGAGCCCGGTCAAGCCGATCTCGTATCCGCCCGGAGCCCGCTCGTCGGCCCGGACCTGCCCGCGCACGATGATCGAGGCCTCTTGAGTGAGGTGACCGGCGAGCTCGAACAGCTCGGGAGACACGTCACCCTTGAACACCACCGTCTGGGCGATGCCGGTACCGTCTCGCACGATGAGGAAGTGCAGCTTGCCCTTCGATCGCTTGTTGTAGAGCCACCCCTTGAGGGTCACTTCTTGGTCGACGTGCTGGCCGAGATCCTCGATGTAGACCTGATCCGACATGGGACTCCGCTTCTTCGCTGCTCAGGGATTCCGAGAGGCGCCGGACCGGTCCTCCGGTCCCGGCTCGATCGCGCTCAGGCGTCTTGCCGAGGTGGCGGCACTTCGCGAGAGCGAGCTCAGGGGAACATCTCGAGGGCCGGAAGCAGGCGCAGCTCCTGAACCGAGCCATTCTGGACCTTGAGGTGTCCCTTGTAGCTGGCCCCGCGGCGGCTCGCCTCGACGTGGATCTCGAAGGGCTCCTCGTCGAGCTCGGTCAAGTTCGACACGATCACCACCGACTCGTAGCCGAGGTTGTACAGCTTCCGCTCCACCAGGTCCACGAGACGTTCACCGCTACTGGGTCGTGTGGAGGGGGAGAGGCCACCAGCGGTCCCGAGGGTGTGCTCGGCTCGAGAGGCAATCTCCTTCAGCTCAGCCAGATGGGTTTCCAGCGCCGAGAAGTCGAGATGACGCAGGACATGGTCGAGCTCGCCGATCTTCTCGGAGAGGTTGCGGATCTCGGGCATCTCCTTGAGCGAGGTCTCGATCCGGCGCAAGGAATCCTCGAGGCTGCGTCCCCGCAAATAGAAGAGTAGGACCGAGATGAAGAATCCGAGCACCACGAGCACCATCAAGGTGACCGTCAGCACATCCCGTTCGGGCATCGGCAGCGAGCTCCTCTGTCGGAATCGGCGGTCCCGGCCATCGCGCTCCGACGGAGTGGCGACCCGGAGGCTCCATTATAGGGTCGCGCTCCACGGCATCCAGGCACCCGACCGATCGGGCACTCGGTTCTCGCGCTCACCGCGTTCGTCGAGCCCTGCGGGTGGCGAAGGCCGTGCTCCGGAGGAGGCTTCGGAAGGTCGTTCTTTTTAGGGAACGACTCTTTTCATCCAGGTCGCGGTTAAAGTGGAGGTCGACAAAGCCCCGGACGGGCCGGCTTCGGGAACATCCGCCCGGCCGGTCTCCGTCTCAATTCACGGTGCCCCCTCCCCCGAACGAGCTGCCGAGCCGTCGATCCCCCGCGGGGAGCGGTGCCGTGAGCCCTGAAGATATCCGATCGAGATTGCGAGGAGGTTCCCGAATGTCCTTCAAGTTAGTTCGAGGTGCGACCGCTTGGGTGCTCCTCGCCGTGCTGTGTCTCGGCGTGGTCATTCCGGTGGCACTCGGTTGCGTGATACCGCGCGACCTTGCCAAACAGCTACAGCTCGCCGGTGACGAGATCGTCGTCGGTACCGTAGAGCGGGTCCACGAGGTGTGGGCCCCCGACGTCGAGGGGAATGATGCCCTCTTCACACGCGTCGAGCTTCGGGTGCAGGACGCCTGGCGGAGCGGTCAGAAGACCGGCACGATCCAGCTCTTCTTCCAGGGCGGTGTGTCTCCGGGTGCTGACCGGACCACGGTGACGCCGGCCGCGGACGACTTTCAAGTCGGTCGCCAGCTTCTGCTCTTCCTGGCCGATCGTGAGTTCGGCCCGGAGCGTTTCGGCCCGGACGTGTATCAGCTCGACTCCTATGCCGAGTGCTATCGGATTCAGACGGTCCGGAGCCGGCGCGGCAACCGTGAGCTGGTCGTGGGCAAGGGCGATGGCTTCGCTTTTGAGACGAACATCCTTCTCGCTGACGCCCGTGAGCGGGTTCAGCGGCTCTTGAAGAAGCGCTGAGGGAGGCGACGATGACGAAGCGAAACAGTGGCAAGATCCTCGGCGTGTTGGCCGCGGCCCTCGTGGCGGCGGTGATCGCAGGGCCGGGCGTCGTGCGAGCCTACAACCTGCTCGGCGGCTCTCTGGGTGTGGCGACGTCCAACAACGGCTATCAGCGCGACTTCCGCGTCTTCAACAACTTCGAAGATGTCGGTGCCAACGACAACAACGTGTACGACGCGGTCTTCCCGGACGCCTACGGCGCAGTGCAGGCGATTTGGAAGGCGGGCTACGCGTGGGCCTCGTCCAACGTGCTCGCGGCTCGAAACTTCGACTTCGACTTCCAGGGAGAGGCGACGTCGGCCGGCACCAACAATCAGAACACCTGCGCGGGTATTTCGGCCGGTGGTGTCTGCAGCGGTGGCGTCCTCGCCTACATGCAGGGTCCGATCGCGAATGGTTGGACGATCAAGTTCTGTGAGAACTGGGGTTGGAGTGACGGCCCGGGACCTCCCGGCGGCATGGATCTGCAGGGAATCGGTGCCCACGAGCTCGGCCACGCGCTCGGCCTCGATCACACGCAGTCGTCCAACTGCTCAGGTGGTTGTGATACGCGCTCGACGATGTGCCCTTCGGTCTGCAACAACGGCGAGTCCGAGCGGACGATCCGTCCCGACGATGCCGCCGGCCTCCAAGCGATCTACGGCTCGATCAGCGGCAACAAGCCGACGATCACCGGCCTCTCGGGCAACATCCAGCCGGGTGGCACCATCACGCTCACGGGCACGGGATTCGACTCGACCGTCAACGTGAAGTTCACCTCGAGCTCGACGCAGAACATCAATCCGCCGGGAACGGTGTACGGTGCCAGCTCGAGTGGTGGCGGCACCCAGATCGTGGTGACCATTCCGAACGATGCGCAGTCCGGCAACGTGATGGTTTGGGAGCCGACGACGAGGCTCTCGAATCCGTTCCCCTTCGACCTGACGCCTCCCGGTCCGCCGGTCATCACCAACGTGTCGCCCAGCAACGTGGCGGTGTTCCAGGGTGGAACGGTGACGGTCACGGGTTCGGACCTCCTGCAGGTCACTCAAGTCGACGTCGCCGGCACGCCGCTCGGAGCCGGTCAGTTCACGCCGATCGACGAGAGTACGCTGACCTTCCAGGCGCCGACAGGGACGGCCTTCGGTGCGGTCTCGGTCGTCTGCACCAGTGCATTCGGCACCAGCAACGCGGGGAGCTTCAACTACGTCGAGACGGATCCACCGAAGCTCTCTCAGCCGTCGCAGACCTGGACTGGTCAGAACTTCAACCAGACGTTTGGTGCCGGCTCCAGCCATGCGTACTTCCTGCTGCTGAACTTCACGGGTGGGACCTTCCCGTTCAAGGGCAACCAGGTGCTCAGCAACTTCCTGATCACGCAGTCGGGCTTCCTCGATCCACTGGGGCTCGGCAGCGCGTCGATCACGATGCCGTCCGGCTTCGGAGGCATCAAGTTCTACAGCCAGGTCGTCACCGGCGAGACCATCTCGGGTGGTGTGATCTGGCGAGCCTCGAACATCAAGAGTACGGACATTCTCTTCTGACGAAACCTGCCTGAATCGTCAGAGCTCGGGCGGACGGCCTGCATCAGGTCGTCCGCCCTTTTTTTGTACTGGACGACCTCGGAGGTGGCGAGGCGTGAAGAGCTGGTTTCGATCGTTTGCGCGCGGGGCCTTTGCACTGGCCACGCTTCAAGCCAGTTGGTTTCTCGGCGTCGCGGCCGGGGTGACGGGGGGCGATGGGGAGTCGATGCTCCCAGGGCTCTTGGGACCGGCGGCCTTCGCCGCGTTGATGGCAGCCGTTTCGATCCGGCGCTCTTCGCGACGCCCTCAGCTCCCACAACCAGGGTCCACAACGCTCGCCCTGGCATTCGGCGCTCTGCCCGGCTTGCTGATCGGGTCCGAGTGGGTCGCCCTGGTCCGGATCACCGGGAGCGCGTACTTCGACGGCTTGCTGGTCTTCCTGCCGTCCCTCTTCGCGGTGGCGACGGTGCTGGCACCGGGGACCCGGGTACTGCCCGCCTGGCTGGGAGCCGCGGTCGCTCAAGCGGCCTTGGCCTTTTTGGCGGTGCCGACTCTCGGCTGGTTGGGTTCCGTGCTCTTGGTCGGCGCCATCTGGTGGCTGGCCGAGCGGGGAGCCGAGGCAGCTGTCTCGGAGAAAGCTCCCGCGTTGGGCTCGAAGCTCGCGTCGGTCTCACTGTGGGTCTGGTGTCTGGTCGGGGGAGCGGCCGCCTTCTTCGCGGACATCGTGATGCGTCAGCACATCGCCAATCATTGGTGGGCCGTGCAGGTGATGGTGCTCGCGGTCCTCATCGGAGTCGGCGTCGGAGCCGTGTTGGGTGAGACGATCGCGGGAGTGATCGGGCGCCGTTGGCTGCTGCTTGCGGGAGCCGTCTTGCCGGTGGCGATCTGGTCGTCCTTCCGGATGTTCCGGATGATGGCGGGCAGCGAGGATCGACTCCCCTGGGAGGTCTCGGTCGATGCGGATGGCGCGGTCGTGGTGACGGCTGCTTTGACCGCCTGCTGGATGCTCATCGGCTTTCCCCTCGTCATCTGGGGAGCCGTGCTGCCCTTGTGGAAAGGGTGTGGTCGGTGGCTGCCGTGGGCGGCGGGTGCCGGCTTGATGATCGGAGCCGTCGCGGCCGAGCTCTCTCTTCGGTCGTGGAACGAGAGCCACGATGGACGCCCGTCGCTCGCGATCCGCCTCGTTCCGCGGCGTTCGCTCGAGACGGTCGAGGTCGCGAGGGCCTTTCCGAGTGGGATCGCGACTCAGCGCCGGGAGCGCGGCTGGCTGGATTATCATTCGGTGCGCACTTGGCGCGACGAAGCCGTGGACCGGGATCCGGCTTGGGAGCGCCTCGAGGCGCTCGAGGTCGAGCTTCCGATTCAGTGCTTCGGGAGAACGGACACCTTCGAGATCTTCGGGAGCCGTTCGGCCACCCATTGGCAAGCGTCGGCGCCGTCGAGGCTGCGGGGAGTCGCTCGCGATCCCTTGCCCACTCCGGAGTCGATCGAGTTCCTCAAGGATGGTGGGAGCCGTTTCTTCGGGTCCGATGCGCCGGAGAAGGTCACTTGGCTCCTGCTGCTTTCAGGACGGCATGGGTCCGGCTCCTCTCTCGAGCGAACCCCAGGAGTCCTTGGGCAATGGACTGGGCGCAAGGGCAAAGGTCTCTGGGAATGGCGCGACCTCAGAACGCTCGGGCGAGAGGGAGTGCGGGCCGTCTTGGCGGGCTGGAAGGAGACCTTTCCGGACGCGACGCTTTGGGTGTTGCAGGACGGGTTTGCCGGTCCTCTGCTCGGAATGCAGGTTGGTGGAGGCAAGCTGGATACGGATGTTGCGCCCAGGGTCGTGCTCTTGAAGGGTCGAATGGCCGACCTCGTGACAGCGGAAGGCTCCGGGGCCAGCTGGAATCGACCCGTGCTCGAATGGGGGGCGGCACTCCGTGTTCCGAAGACGCCTCATCCGCGTGCGGCGTCACTCCGCGGACTGCTCGAGGATCTCCGGCTGAGTCCCGGCGCGCAGGCCCTGCTCGAAGGGCTCGCCATCCACGCCGAATCCCAGGTCGAGCGCGAGATGGTCCAGGATCCGCTCGAGCGGATCACTCTGCCGGCCGCCAGCATCGAGCAGTACTCGAAAGGCTTCGCCGCCGAGCCGAGCTGTGGGCCGCTCGTCGGGCTCGTCACCGAGGTGGCGCGCTTCCTCCTCGCCAAGCAGGAGCTCGAGTTGGTCGTGCCCTGGCTGGAGGAGCTCGTCGAGCGGCGGCCCGACGTCTCGGAGCTTCATGTCCTGCTGGGTCGTGCCTACGTCGACATCTTGGACCCCGAAGGTGCGGCCGAGGAGCTTTCCTTGGGCCTGGCCCTGGTCGAGGACGACTCCGACGAGGCGATCGCGTTGAAGGTCGAACTGGCCAAGGTGCTCGGTGACGCTGGGCGTTGGCGCGAGGCGACCGTCCTGCTCGAGGAAGTCTGGGCGCGGGGGACGGACCTGCGGGTCGCCAAGGGATTGGGGCTTGCCTATCTCGAGCTCGGCCAGTACGAGGAGGCGAGGAGCTTCTTGTCATTCGTGCGCGAGCAAGTCGTGACCGACGACGAGGTGGAGGCGGCGTGGCGACGGCTCGAAGAGGCGTCTGACCGATGAGCTGAGACCTCGGCGGACGGATTGAGATCAGGAGTGTCGAGTGTTCGAGCAGTCATCGCAGTATCCTCGAGGGACGAGGCTGTACCGGCTCATGCGCTTCCTGCTCGCGGTCTGTCTCCGAGTCTTCTGCCGACCTCGGGTGATCCGCTCGGGCGCAGTCTGGCCGGGCGAAACCTTCTTGGTCGTCGCGAACCACACCACGTTCCTCGATCCGATCCTGGTCGGCTACTCGATTTGGGAGCGGGACCTCTGGTTCTTGGCGAGAGAGACGCTGTTCAAAGGCTGGCGGAATCGCGTCCTGAGGGGCGTTCACGCGTTTCCGGTACACCGAGGCGGGCTGGATCGGGTCGCGCTCAAGAACGTGGCCGAGCTCCTGCGATCGCGACGGTCGGTGGTGATCTTCCCCGAGGGAACCCGGAGTCGCGATGGTGACATCGGTCGGTTTCGAAGCGGCTTTGTGAAGATGGCCCAGAATGCGGGTGTGCGAGTCTTGCCGGTTGGAATCGAAGGGGGCTTCCGAGTCTGGCCTCGGCACCATGTGCTTCCGCGTCCATTTCGGCGAATCTGCATGACGATCGGCGATCCGATCGCGGTGGATGATGGCCGCTCCCGGGCCCAGCTGGCGGAAGTGATCCGCCAGGAGGTCTCGAGGCTGTCGGGTCTCGCCTTGGCCGATCGGGGGGCGGTGGAGAAGCCGGACGAGTCGGGTCAGGTCGATTCGGCTTGCAAGGCTCCCTCTCCGTCGGAATAATGTCCCGTTTCACTTCGGGTAGCTCCCGATGAACCGGACGCGCGCGCGGCGATCCGGATCGACCGAGAGGTCGAGGCGAGCGGAGACGCCACATCGGCAGCCGGGGACGAGACTCGCGTGGAGTGTCGCCTTGAGAGCCTGTTGAGGGACCCTGTGTGGTGCAGGGCCTGAAAGGAATTCGATTCGGTATGAAGAGCAAGCTGTTACTCAAGAAGTTCGATCTGGAGCCGGATGAGCTCGAGCGCCTGGTCATCGAGGCCATGGGCGAGACGGGCGAAGAAGGTCTGAAGGAGTCCTATGAGGACTCCGTCAAGAACTTCGAGATGGACTCGATTCTGCCCGGCAAGATCGTCAACATCATCGGCGACGACGTCGTCATCGACGTCGGCTACAAGGCCGAGGGCATCATCTCCATGGGCGAGTTTGACGACTCGGTGGAGGTGCAAATCGGCGACTCGGTCGATGTGCTGCTGGAGTCGATCGACGACGAATCTGGCATGCTGATCCTCTCGAAGCGTCGCGCGGATCGCATCCGTGGCTGGGAGCGAGTGATCTCGACCCATGCCGAAGGCGACGTGGTGCGAGGGATCGCGACTCGCAAGATCAAGGGTGGCTTGCTCGTCGACATCGGTGTGCCCGTCTTCCTGCCGGCCTCTCAAATCTCGGTGCGTCGTACGGGCGACATCGCGGATTACATCGGGCAAGAGCTCGAGTGCCGGATCATCAAGATCGACGAGTCGCGGATGAACATCGTCGTCTCGCGTCGTCGCCTGATCGAGGAGGAGCGCGAGCGCCAAAAGGAGCTGCTCCTGGGCGAGATCGCCGAGGGTCAGGTCCGCAAGGGTGTCGTGAAGAACATCGCCGACTTCGGCGCCTTCGTCGACCTGGGCGGCATCGACGGCTTGCTCCACATCACCGACATGTCGTGGGGGCGCATCTCGCATCCGTCCGAGATGGTCACCATCGACGACGAGATCGAGGTCAAGATCCTCAAGATCGACCGCGAGCGGGAGCGCATCGCTCTCGGCTTGAAGCAGAAGCAGGACTCTCCTTGGAAGTCGGTCGAGGAGAAGTACCCGGTCAGCTCGGTCGTCAAGGGCGAGGTCGTCAACATCATGAGCTATGGCGCCTTCGTCAAGCTCGAGGACGGCATCGAAGGTCTCGTGCACATCAGCGAGATGTCGTGGACGCGACGCGTCAATCATCCCAGCGAGATGCTCGCCATCGGCGACATGGTCGATGTGATGGTGCTCGACATCAACAAGGAGAAGCAGGAGATCTCGCTCGGTATCAAGCAGACCGAGGCCAACCCGTGGGATCAGGTCGAGGGCAAGTACCCTCCGGGCACCGTCATTCATGGCAAGGTGCGCAACCTGACCAACTACGGCGCCTTCGTCGAGATCGAAGAGGGAATCGATGGCCTGCTCCACGTCTCCGACATGTCGTGGACGAAGAAGGTCAATCATCCTTCCGAGGTCCTCAAGAAGGGCGACGAGGTCGACGCGGTCGTGCTCTCGGTCGATCGTGAGAAGCGGCGAGTGGCCCTCGGCCTCAAGCAGCTCTCCGAGGATCCGTGGGAAGAGGAGATCCCGAACCGCTATCGGATCGGTGATCAGGTCATCGGTGAGGTGACCAAGATCACGAACTTCGGTGTGTTCGTTCTCCTCGAGAATGATCTCGAAGGCCTGCTTCACATCTCGGAGCTCTCCGACGACAAGGTCGAGTCCCCGGATGAGGTCGTTCAGGTCGGCGACAAGATCGAGGTCAAGATCCTTCGCGTCGATCCGAACGAGCGCAAGATCGGCTTGAGCCTCGTCCGAGGCGGTACCGGTCCGGTCGGTGGTGGTGCCCTCCCTGAAGAGGAGATTGCAGCCGCCGAGGCTTCGGCCGTGAGTCGTCAGGAGGCTCTCGAAGCCGCCTTGGCCGCCGAGGCCGAGCGCACGGGTGAAGAGCTCGCCGACGGCGAGTCGGCATCCGCCGAGGCCGTGGCGACCGAGGAAGCTCCGGCCGAGCCGGTGGCAACCGAGGAAGCTTCGACCGAGCCGGTGGCGACCGAGGAAGCTCCGACCGAAGCCGTGGCGACCGAGGAAGCTCCGGCTGAACCGGCGGCAACCGAGGAAGCTCCGGCTGAGCCGGCGGCAACCGAGGAAGCTCCGGCTGAGCCGGTGGCGACCGAGGAAGCTCCGGCCCCGGCGCCTGAAGAGGCGTCGGCCGAGCCGAAAGCCGAGGAGCCCCCGGCGGAAACGCCTGATGACTCGGAGGAGAAGCCGGCCGACGGCTGATCCGCCTCGACATCATCCCGATTGATCCAGGAGGGGCCGGCTTCTTCGAGAAGCCGGTCCCTCTGTCGTTGGTTGCATTCGCCGAGACGAGATGCTCTGATCGAACCGTCGAGTCGGACTCGGGCCGGAACCGCGGGCCAATCGGAAGGACTGGCAATGGGAAATCGAATCGGGCTCGCATTCGTTCTACTCGTGACCCTCCTGAGCTGTCAGGCACCGAGAGACGATGCTTCCCGACTCGCCAGCACGCTCCGCGACCGCGGATCGATGAACGCGCCCAGTCGACGAATGACTCTCTCCGCCGAAGAGACGACCGCTTGTTTCGAAGGCGCTCGCGCGTTGCAGGAGGCGGATCGGCCAGCCGAGGCGCTGGGGATGCTCGAGAGGGCGTGCGACCGAGGGACGAGCGGTCCTCACGCCGGTGCCGTCCGTGAGCTTCGATCCTCCTTGCGGCGTCGTCACGAGATGGCCGATCTCGGCCTCAATGCCTGGGTCGCGATTCCCGAGTACGATTTCGAATCGGGCGACATCGTTCGGGGCCGGTTGATCATCGAGAACGGAGGCCGCCATGTCGTCCGGCTCGCCGCCGGCGTCGATGGCTTTCCTTTCGGTTGGTTCGGCCGCAGCGAGTCGAGCCGCCTCCTGATCGAAGGACGCCGCCTGGACTACGATCCCTACGGATCCGAAGTGGGCGAGAGCTGGCGAGAAACGCTCGAGATCGAAGACCACATCGTGTTGAGGCCGGGTCAGCGTTGGGAGCGATCTTTGGAGCTTCCCATCGAGCCTGAGCCGCGCTTTGTCGTGCGGGAGTTCACCATTGGGGCTCGCCTCTTCGCGACCACCATCGAGGCAGGCGGGCAGGTTCATCCCGCTCACGGCATCGAGTTCGCCGAAGCGCGATTCGTCGCCTTCCTACCGGGTTACCGACAGGTCTTGTCGGATCCTCTCGGGAGCCTCCAGCAAGCCTTGAGCGTCTTGGATGGGCGCACGGATCTTCACGCTCTCGTCGCTGCCCATCTGATGTCCCCTCAAGATACCCCGGAGGCCGTCGAGGTCTTGATCAATGCGTTGCGTGCCCAGCCCCCGGTTCGCCGCCGATATGTCATCATGGTCGGGTTGCGTCAGCTCACCGGCCAGCGACTGGCGCTCGACGAGCAACGCTGGCTCGGTTGGTGGAGACACCTTCAAGAGCCGATGAGAGAGTCCAGCGACGGAGAGACCGGAAACGGCTCGGGTCGCTAGGCTGAGAGTGAGGGCTGGGGCGTCGGTTGAGCCGGTAGCCTACGAGTTCCTCGAGACCTGTTGATCGGAACGACTTCGTGAAGCTGCATCTTCTCCTCCTTGGATTCCTAGCTGGCGGCCAGGACCGCGAAGAGGTGGAGACTCTCGTTGCCCGACTGGCTTCGGCGCGATTCGAAGTGGTGAGCGAGGCACGAGCGGCGCTGATGGATGCCCCTTCCGAGTCGGTGCGAGCCGCGCTGGTGCAAGGGCTCGACTCCGCGTCGCCACTCGTTCGGGAGCGCAGCGCCGATCTGCTCGGAACGATCGGTGATCCATCGGACTTTCAGAGCGTCTTCGCGCGTCTGATCCTCGAGCCTCAGTCGGAAGTGCAAGTGCGGCTGGCTCGCGCGGCGGCTCGATTGGGCGATGGGGCGGAGCGCTTCGTCGAAGCGCAATCGACAGGGCGCATCTCGGAGGCCGTATTTCGTATCTTCCAACGGGAACGTCTGCTCCGGCTGCTGCAGGGATTGCTCCGCGACGGCTCGATTCCGGGTTTCTATGACGGCCAGTTCGAAGGGCTCCGCTCACTCGGGCCCGGGTTGGTCGATCAGCTCTTTTGGATCGGATCCCATCCGACTTTGAACCTCAGCCTGCGCGGCATGGCGGTCGCCGCGATCGGGTCCTTTGGCGACAGCTCGGACGTCATTCGTCTCGACGAGGCATTCATGCTGGAGCCGAGCGACGAGATCGAGCTCCTCACGGAGAGCTCGACCGAACGAGGTGATCGCGCCCGAGCTCAGCTCAGCCAATACGCCCGATGGGCCGCTTGGCGGTTGGGGGAGACGTCGCTTTCGCTCGAGCCGATCCGAGAGCTGGAGCGTCGCTTCGAGCAAGAGCCCAGCAAGTACCTGACGCGAGCCGCTGAGTATCTCTTTCAGATTGGCTATGGCTATCTGAGGCTCCGCCTCCTGGACGATGCCCGAAAGGCCTTTCGGCGCTACGTCCAGCTCTACGATTCAGGGATGGGCGTGCACCTCTCGAGCGTGCACTACAACCTCGCCTGCATCGCATCCCTGCGGGGAGAGGTCGCCCTCGCGATCGATGAGCTCCGCCTGGCCCGCAAGAATGGATTCACCGACATGGGTTGGTTGCTCGAAGATCGCGATCTCGAGAACATCCGCAACGACGCTCGATTCCGTGCGTTCCTCGAAGAGCGATGAGTTGCGACATCGGCCGAGCTACAGAGCGCTGAGGGCCGCGAAGTAGTCGAGGTAGAACCCGACGATGAAGGTGACGACGTAGAGCACGGCCAGAAGCCAGATGGCTCGGGCGAGCCCAGCGGCAAGTCGATCGGCGAGTCGGGCCACGGTCTCGTCGAGTCGCACACGAAGATGGTCGATCGATTCCTCGAGGCGCCCCGCGATCTCACCCGAGGCGATCGATCGGAGCTGGTCCTCGGGCCATCCTGCGGCTTCGAGAGCCTCGGCGAACGGTCGACCATCCGCCAAGGACTTGGCACCCGGCTCGTAGGCAGGGCGCCGGACGCTCGAAAGGCTCGAGACCGCTCTTTCGTAGGCACTGCGAAGGCCCACGCCGGCTCCGTAGAGCGCACTGAGCACCTCGAGGAAGTCTCGACGCGATCGTTGGACGCGCATGGTTCCCCAGAGGGGGATGCCGTCGAATCGCCTGCTCCAACGCTGATCCGATCGAAGTCGGAAGAAGGCGAAGACCGCACCGGCCGTGAGGGCGTAGAGGATCAGATAGTCTCGGGAGACTCCCCAAAGGAAAGCGGCGTTCCCTTGCCCGAGCTGTGTGAGGTGTCGAACAAAGATGGCGAGGTGAACGAGCAAGGTGGGATAGGCGAGCCGAGAGAGAAAGCGCTTTCGCCGAAGAATGGCCTCGTGCAGCTGATGTGAGAGCCGGTCGAGAATGGGCTCGAGTCGACCCGAGTCCTCGCCGGCTCGCACGAGCACGGGTATCGGCGATGGAAACAGCGTCGAGTGAGCCTCGATGACATCGGCCAGTGGCTGCCCGGCATGGATGCGATCGACCAGCTCCGGGCCCAAGTCTCGAAGGACGCCGTCCGGAAGAGCGGACGAAGCGTGCTCAATGGCTTGCGCCATCGGCAGGCCCGCTCGTAGCATGGCGGCTCCCTGGGCGAGGAAGTCGGCGAGGTGCCGGCGGCGGCGATCCGTGACGAGCTCGCGGAAGCTTGCCCGTGAGGGGCTGGACTCGAAGGGGCTCATGTCGAGCAGGGACTCCGGCTTCGGTCGCCCTGATCCAAACCGGTCCATCAGGGTGGGGTCATTCCGCACAGAGCAAGAGAGAAAGAGGATCGCACGAGATGACGGCGAATCAAACGGGAGGACGAGTTTCTCCGCGAGATTGCGTCCTCGAGATCGATGTCGGCGACCAGACCGAGATCGTGTCCTTGACCGAAACCGTCACCGTGATGGGGAGCGGTGCCGACTGCCCCATTCGGGTGCCGGACGTGCCCGAGCATCAGGCAGAGCTCCGCTTGACGCGCGAGGGACCGGTCCTGGTGAACGTCGGGGATCCGCAGGCGCTGGCCGTCAACGGTCGAGCGGTGTTGAGCGAAACATCGCTGACATCAGGGGACCGAGTGCGCTGCGGCGGGTATCAGCTCCGGTTTCGTTGCTCGAGCCCCGAAGTGCCCGCTGTCGGATTGGCCGAGCAGGGTGCCGGTCGTTCGGTAGGCCTCGGCGAGCTCGACGACGCTGCCAAGCCGTTCGTTGCGCAGGCGATTCTCGAGCTCGGGTTGTTGCCACGGAGGCAGCTCGCGGAGCTCCTGAAGAGCACACGCCAGGAGAGGTGGGACGGAGTTTGCCTGGCGAATGCCATCCTCGAGCAATATGGAGTGGGGCAAGAGAAGGTCCGGGCGCTCGCCGGCAAGAGCGTTCGGCGCATGGGGCGCCTGCTGGCCGAATCCGTCGAGCGGGGCTCGGTCGGTTACCGGGTGAAGATGTTCGTAGCGCGCTCCCTAGGGCGCTGGATCTTCGTCGTGATCGTCGTTCTCTTGGTGCTCGGCGCGCTGCTGTTGTTGGAGTACTCGACGGGGTGGAACCTCTACGAGGCCTTGCAGAGTTGGAAGCCCGCTTGAGCGGATGTTCATTTTTTTGAACACCCAAAGCCCCCGATGTTCACAATTGTGAACATGCACATTAAGTCATTCATGCTTTATGCTTTAGGCGAGTATTGCTTGGTGTGTTGATGGCGCTTTGGTGTGCATGTTCATTTTCTTGAACACGGGGGTGCGAGGTCGCTCGAAGCGTCTCGAGTTGTTTCCGAGACGTTAGCTAGGACCGGTTTTCGAGATACGTCTTTTGTAGAACTTTGAGGATATGATGGTATCACCTTTGCTCGTTGGCGAGCCGTATCAGAAAGTCGACCAGGCTCTCCGGAGCCTTGGCCATAAGAATTCTCTTGGATCATGGGCAAGAGGGCTCAGAGACAAATTCCCCTCCCCAACCGCCCTCTCTAGGCTGCTCGGCTCGAGATCTTGTGAGAAGAAATAACAGTCTCCCTATCGGGGAGACTGTTATTTTTTTTTGGTTTCAAGTGCCCGGAAGCCTTTTTGGTGCAACGTCTTGAGGTGAGATGAGAGGTGTTGGACCACCACGGCTCCTTCCGGTCGCCTCCTTGGGCGTTTCTCTGGGCGCTGGCCGACCAGAGGCTTCCCTGGCTAGGATTGCGGGAACCGGCGATTACAGATCGACTGACGATCGAGCCGATCTTTCAGAGCGGGTAGGATATCGGCTTCCAGCACCAGACGGAGATTAGGGCGAACATGGATCACGAGCGAACGGCTTCGGCGGGCATGGGGATGCCCCTCCTGAACTACTCCCAGCTCCTGCACCTGCTGAAGGTGGAGTTCGACCGAGCCAAGCGCTACGACACGCCGCTTTCCTGTCTGCGGATCGAGATCGATCGGCTGAATCACCTGGCCGACATTCACGGCCTTCAGGCGCGTCGATTCCTCTTCGACAGCGTCGTTCAGCTCCTCGGTGTCGAGACGCGCTCGTGTGACTTCATCGGGCGCTTCAACGAACTCGGGATCGCGATCCTTCTGCCGCACACCGACGTCGCGGGCGCCGAGGCGTTGGCACGACGCATTCAGGATCGAGTCGCCGGCTACGAGTTCGACGTGCAGGGGACGCCGCTGCAGATCTCGTTCAGCATCGGCATCGCTTCCTACTTCCGCCGCAGCAGCCTGTTTCACGACGCGGTGCTCAAGGCCGCGGATCAGGCCGTCGGCTCAGCTCTCGCGCGGGGCGGGCGAGCGGTGGTCATCGAGGAGCGTTCTCGAGAGCTCTTCGATGAGGGGGGCGCCGAGCATGCCTCGGACTGAGCGAGGGGGGCTCGCCGGTCTCGAGGTCCGGATACAAGAACGGGAGGAAACTGAGGGATCAGTTTCCTCCCGTTCTCGTACTCGGAAGGATGAGCCAAGGAAACTCTTCTGGCAGAATGGAATAGGAGAAAAAAGGGGAAAAGATGGAACTTGATGTGAGAAGAGTTTTACACCCCGCAAGGTAACCTTGGCTTATTCCGTGGAAGGCCTTGATGGAACCTGCATCCGCCGGGCGGCGGACAGGCCTACCACTGTTGGGTAAGACGGAAAGCCTTCGTCTTTTGTTCCCACGCGACCTTGAAAGTCTTCAGAATCCTGAGGGCGTTCGTCGGCGTCAGCGCCGTCTTCGGAGAGGTGGTACCCAAGCCCTGCGGGTATCTTTCACGGCTCAGATGAAGGTTCCGTTTGCGACGAAACGAAAGAATCGCGAACGAGCGCGCCTCCCGCTCCTCCGCGAGCCTGCCGTTCCCTTTCCCGGGAACGACCTTTGCGCTTCCGAGCTCGAGCGAGATGAGCCTCGCCAAATGACTTCCTGCGAAGACGAAGACACGCAGTCCAGAGAAGACAGCCGGGGGATCGATGAGCCGCGCCCAGCACACGCCAACCATCCCGGCCACCGTCCCCCTGCGAGTTCGTCGTCTTCTTCTCGCCATTTCGATCGGGCTGTGGCTGGGTACTCCCCAAACGGCTCTCGCTCAGGAGCCGCCATCCAGCGAACCGCGGCCCGAGCACGAGGGACCTGAGCGCCGCGTCACGCCCCCTCGCCGCGAAGGGGAGTCGTTCGTCCCGGCAGGATCCGCTCAGCAGCGTCGGCTCACACCGAACCCTCGAGGGGACGGGACACGGGGCAGCGAGCTCGCCGTCTTCGAGCGTAAGGTGCCTCTGCGTTATGGCGCCGCCTCGGGCCAGCTGTCGGTTCCTCAAGCACTCGCAGTAGCCAGCCTCCCTCGATCCTTCTTGGTCTCCGATGCCCGCGCGGGCGGCAACAAGATCCTGAGTGTCGACCGACTCGGGCAGCCGTTGGGTGACTACCGATCACTGCGATATCCCGCTGGGCTCGCATTGACGGACGATGCGATCTTCGTAGCGGACATGGGCGCAGGACGCGTCTCGATGCTCGATCGATCGGGAAAGATCCGCCGCGCCTACGGCGAAGGGGAGCTGCTCTCTCCGCGAGATGTCGCCTTGGCGCCCGACGGCAGCTTGCTGGTGGCGGACGCGCGCGGTCGCCGGCTGGTGCGCATCGATCTCGAGAGCGGGACGATCGAGAGCGTCATCGAATCGGGCGCTCAGGGTGACTTCGGCGAAGCGCTCACTGTTGCGGTCGGTGCGGACGGGCAGATCGCCGGCTTCTTCCGCGGCAAGGATGCGCATCTCTTCTTGATCGGTTCGGATGGCGAGCGTCGCGAGATCTATCGGGGCTCCTTCGAGCGAGCGACGCCGCGACACTTCGAAGGCCTGGTCTTTGATCCCGAAGGCAACCTGTACGCCGCCGACTCGAAGCAGGGCGAGGTCGTGATGTTCGACGCGCGGGGCGCGATTGCCCACATCTTCCCGAACAGCCGCCGCGGCGGCCGATTGTCACGGCCGGTGGACGTTGACTTCACTGGCGGCCGCCTATTCATCCTCGACGCCCAAGCCTTCGCGATCTGGTCCTTCCGCATCGGCTCGTAGCGCCGAGGCGCTACTTCGGAGCTCGTCCATCTCGGAACGGTCGCTGCTCCTTCGGGTCGTTCTGCAGGTCGTGGAGCCACCGACGCTCGGGGAGGTCGATGCCGGTGGTCGGCTCGCCCTCGGTCCCCTGCACGTAGCCGAGCTTGATCAAGTGCAGGAGCATCGCGGGCGTCATGTCGACGAGGTTCTCGCCTGAGACTTCGAGCTTCGATCGCAGGTCGAGCTCGCGCGTCTGGTACCGCTCGAACTCTTCATAGGCCCGAAGGACGCGTTCATCCGTCGTCGTCTCTTGGGCCGGCTGCGGCGGGCGCGTATTCGGCTTGGGCTCGAATTTGAAGGACAGGTACTTCGCGTCGCCCGTTCGCATGGAGGCGCCATAGTGGCTGCCGGGCCAGATGAGTCGGGACATCGCGGGCAGATACTCGGGCTCCTTCCCCTTCAGCAAGGACGGGGAGAGATCGGCTCCCATGACATCGCGTGGTCTCTCGAGCCCGAGCAGTGACAGGATCGTCGGCATGATCTCGATCTGGCGAACTTGGGCTTGAAAGCGCTGTTTGGCGTCGATCCTCCCTTTCCAGCGAAAGATGAGCGGCACCTTGAGCACTTCATCGAACAGTGTGTAGCGATGTGCCTTGCCGCCGTGCTCGAGGAACTCCTCACCATGATCGGACGTGATCACGATCAGCGTCTCGTCGTCGATGCCCAGCTTCTCGAGCCGCGCGAAGATCTTCTGAAGGTACCGATCGACGAAGTGGATCTCACCATCGTACAGCGCCAGGACGTGCTCGAAGTCGCTTTGGTTCATGCCCCGGCGAAAGGCCGAGTTGAACCAGAATCCGTCGCCGGTGAAGTTCCCTTCATAGTTGGGGTCGAAGGGACGCCAGTCCTCCTCGGGCGGGATGTAGTCCGAATGGACGTCGAAGAGGTGGAGGAACAGAAAGAAGCGGTCGTCGTGATTCTGGTCGAGATAGGCAAGGGCGCGGTCGACGACGTCGGGCGTCGTGATCGTGCGATGCGAGCCCGAATCTTGCTCGCCGAGCTTGCGGCGCTGCTCCTCGGTCATCTTCGTCAGCGAGAAGCCCGGGTCGTTGTAGGCGTCGAAATCGACGACGCTCTCGTAGATGTCGAAGCCGGCGTCGAAGCCGAACATCGGATGAAGATACGGCGCGCTGTAGTAACCGGCGGTCTCGTAGCCTGCGTCCTGCAGCACCTCGGCAAGGGTCGTGCGCTTGGAATCCAACCGGAAGGCATCGTGCTGGACCTGATGCACGTTGCTCGTCAGCCCGGTCATCATCGACATGTGCGTCGGCAGCGTCCAAGAGCTCTCGGCGATCACGGTCTCGAACAGAGCGCCTTCGGCGGCGATTCGATCGATGTTGGGCGAGGTCTTCTTCGGGTAGCCGTAGCTGCTGAGGTGATCGGCGCGCAGTGTGTCGATCGAGATCAGGATCACGTTGGCGGGGCCGGGATCTCCGCAGCCGATGAGCCCGATCAAGGCGGACGCGGCGATGAGATGCAGGCAAGGCAAGTTCCACGGACGGCGAGCAGGCCGGGTGTTCTCGATCATCTTCCTCTGTCTCTTCGAAAGCGGCGAGCCCTCGGGGCTCGACGGGGCGAAGCATCCTAGCACAGCACACGGGCACGACGGCAGACGCCGGCACGCAGGGTCTGGGCCCAGTAAAACGGGGGATGGATCGCTCGGGAGTCGTTTTCGGGAGGCGGGGGCGTCGGTAGAATGTCGGGCGCGTTACACACGAATCATACGGCACGCTCGCGGGGATGCCAAATTGTCAGCTCTCGATTTCATCCGTCGCACCACTCTCGTCGCTCTGACCCTCATCGCCGGCTCCACGGCTCATGCCGCCGATGAAGGCTTCGACCTCTACCCGGGCGGTGCCTATCGCGAGGGCATTCCGACTCCGGCGCACTACCTCGGCTACGCGCTGGGACAGCGCTACACGCCGCATCACCGAGTGATCGACTATGTCGAGACCGTGGCCGACGTGGCTGCGGACCGCGTGCGCCAGGAGCGCTACGGGCGGACGCCCGAAGGCCGGGATCTGCTGCTGATCACGGTGACGTCCCCCCGCAACCTCGAGCGCTTGGCGGACATTCGATCCGCCTTGGACAAGCTGGCCGACCCGCGGCTGCTCGAGAGTGCCGAGGAGAGTGAAACGCTGCTCGAGAGCACGCCGACCGTGGTCTGGCTCTCCTTCAACGTGCACGGCAACGAGACGTCCTCCACCGAAGCGGCACTCGCGACGCTGTATCAGCTCGCCGCCGGCGAGGACGAGGGCACCTTGCAGATGCTCGAGGAGACGATCGTCCTGATCGATCCGAACCTGAACCCGGATGGCCGCGAGCGCTACGTGAGCTGGCTGCAGTCGATCGCGGCGCCGGGTGGAAACCCGGATCCGAACGCGGTCGAGCATGACGAGCCGTGGCCGGGCGGACGCACGAACCACTTCTACTTCGACCTCAATCGCGACTGGGCCTGGATGACCCAGGACGAGACCCGGGCGCGCATTCCGCACTTCCTCGCCTGGCATCCCCAAGTGCACGTCGACTTCCACGAGATGTCGCACGAGAGCAGCTACTTCTTCTTCCCGGCCGATGCTCCGATCAACCAGAACTTCCCGCCGATGGTGATCGAGTGGGGCGAGCGCTTCGGAGCCGGCAATGCAGCGGCATTCGACGAGTTCGGATGGCCCTACTACACCGCCGAGTCGTTCGACCTCTACTATCCGGGATACGGGGACTCGTATCCGTCACTCCACGGTGCGATCGGTATGACCTATGAGCAGGCCGGACACAGCTCCGCGGGCCTGGTGGTCGAGCGTGAGGACGGCAGCCTCCTCTCGCTTCGAGACCGTTTGCATCATCACTTCATTGCGGCGATGGCGACGGTTCAGACTGCCGCGACCGGTCGACGCGAGCTGCTGGGCGACTATGCGGAGTTCCGTCGCCGCTCGATCGACGAGGGGCGCTGGGGACGGATTCGAGAGTTCCTGCTCGAGCCGGGCGCCGACCCGGTCAACACCGCCGAGCTGGTCGGCCTGCTCCTCGATCACGGCGTCGAGGTCGAGCGGGCCCAGAGCGAGTTCGAGCTGGAAGGCGTGCACGCCTACGTCAAGAATGGGCCGGCCGAAAAGAGACGCTTTCCGGCCGGGACCTATCTCATCCCCCTCGCCCAGCCGCAGCGCACCCTCGCCAAGGCGCTCTTGGAGCCGCACTCCGCCATCTCGAAGCTGACGTTCTACGACATCTCCGCCTGGTCGCTGCCACTCGCCTATGGCGTTCCCGCTTCCTGGAGCGAGCAGCGGGCAGAAGTTGCGCGTGAGCGCATCACGACAAAACCGATCGTGACGGGTGGCGTCGATGGAGCACCGGCGAAGTTTGCGTACCTGCTGCCCTGGTCGAACCTCAACGGAGCGCGCGCGCTCGCCACGCTGCTCGAGCGAGGCCTCCGCGCCGGCTGTGCCCGGGAGAGCTTCGAGCTGCGCGGACGCAAGTATCCGCGCGGCACGATCGTGGTACCCGTCGGACAAGACCCGTCCGTTCATCGAATCGTGGCGGAGGTGGCTGCCGAGAGTGGCGCTCGCTTCGAGAGTGCCCCGACGGCGCTGACTGAGAGAGGGATCGATCTCGGCTCGGAGCAGATCCAACGTCTCGAGCGTCCGGCGATCGCGGTCGCGACGGGCCCGGGCGTCGATGCCAACTCCTACGGTGCGATCCGGTTTCTCCTGGAGCGGGTCTCTCGGTTTCCTTTTACGTCCGTGTCCCTCGAGCGACTGCCACGCCTCGACCTGACGCGCTACAACGTGCTCGTCTTGCCGAATGGCTGGGGGTACTCGGGTGAGATCGACGGTCTGCAGCGCTGGATTCGCGAAGGCGGCGTCGTCATCGCTCTCGGTGGAGCGGCTTCGTTCGTCTCCAAGGAAGGCAGTGGCTTGACGAGCGTCAGCACTCGCCTCGAGCCGGCGGAGGAGTCGAAGAGCGAAGAGCCGACCGGCTGGGTCAAGATCGACGAGCGGCGCCAGCGACGGAGAAGCCAGTCGACACCGGGCGCCATCGTGACGGTCGAGCTCGACCCGGCACACCCACTCGCCTTCGGCTACGAATCGAAGTCCTTGCACGCCCTGGTGAGCTCGCGCCGCTCCTTCGGGTTGGACGTCGGGACTCCAGTCGCCGTGTTTCCGTCCAGCGCCAGCGTCGCGGGGTTTCTGCCGGAAGCCCGCGAGGCCGACCTGGCGGGCCGCGCCTATCTGGTCGACGTCCCGATGGGGCGGGGTCATGTCGTGCTCTTCGCCGAGGATCCGAACTTCCGCTTGTTCTGGAACGGCCTCACTCGACTCTTCCTCAACAGCCTACTTCTTCTCGACAAAGAGCCCGTCTTCCGCTCGCGATGATCGACCCGTGCGGGGGCTCGCGTCCTCTCGACAAGTTGCAAAGGCTTTACGGGCCCGTTTCCGGTGCCGGCGTATAATCTCATCGGGGCTCTCTCTCGAGCCCGTCTGAGACCGTTACGCTCCACTCCGGGATATCGCTCATGGCGCAAGAATCGATTCTCGTCGTCGAGGACGAGGAGGTCATCGCTCGAGGCATCGCTGACGCGTTGCGCTTCAACGGCTATCGACCCGAGGTCGTCGGCGATGGGGAAGCTGCCTACGAGGTCTCTCGAAGCGGTCGCTTCGACGTGATCATCCTCGATGTCATGCTGCCGGGGCTGAGCGGTCTCGACGTCCTGGGACGTCTGCGAACCGAGCAGGTCGACACGCCTGTCATCATCGTGACGGCGCGCGGTGGCGAGGAGCAGCGCGTCGAGGGCCTCGAGCTGGGTGCCGACGACTACGTGACCAAGCCGTTCAGCGTCCGTGAGCTGGTCGCCCGGGTCGGAGCGCAGCTGAGAAGGCGCTCTCTCGACTCGGGTGAGGTGCCGGACGAGCTGAAGATCGATGGGTTGGCGATCGATTTCCGGCGCCTCGAGTGCCGTCGCGGTGAGGTTCACGAGACGCTAACGCGGCGAGAGGCCGACATCTTCCTCTACCTGTGGGAGCGACGCGACCGAGTCGTGACGCGCGATGAGCTGCTCCTCAAGGTGTGGCTCTATCCGACGGCCAACGTCGAGACGCGAACGGTCGACAACCACATCGTGAAGCTGCGACAGAAGGTCGAAGCCGACCCGAGCCAACCCGACTTGATCCGCACCGTGCGCGGTCAAGGCTACAAGTTCGGGGCCTGAGATGGGGCGAGACCGCACGGCTCTCGTTCTGTACCTGGCCTTCCTCGCCCTCTCCTTCGTGGCGGTTGCGATCGTCGGCTACCAAGCCGTCGAGGCGCGGCGAGTGGTGCTCGAAGGTGAGCTCGCCAATGCGGCCCGTCGAGGGCTCGATGCCGCGACGTCCCATCTCGCACGGGTCTTGTCCGAGCGCGAGAGCATCGAAGACCAACGTCCATACTACGAGTACAACTCGCTGTTCTACGAGCGCGGGACCTACAGCAACCAGATCGCGCTGACGAACACGTCGCTGTGGCGACCGGAGACGCCGTTGATCGAGGTCTACGTGCAGCTCGAGCGACCGGCCGTCAACGATGCGGGCGTCGTGGGGTGCACGTTTCCGCTCCCTCCACCCGAGCTCCAAGCCGCGCAGTCGATCGACCTATCGACCGATGAAGCGCGGCGCGTCCTGAAGTCGCTGCTCGGGACGCGCATCCTGGCCGACTTCGGCGAGCCGATGGTGCGTCCGGTGCCGAAGGACGTCTTCATGTTCAATTGCGATACCGAGGAGATCGCGACCAACATCGCCTTGGCCAACCGGAACGATCGCGCGAGCCAGTCGGTGCTCATCGAGCAAGGGATGGAGAACTGGGCTTCGCGAAGCCAGCGGGGCGTGCCCGAGATACCGGTCTCGTACACGGGCTTCTGCTACTTCGGCGAGATCCTCGAAGGCCAGCCACGCTTGGTTGCGCTGCGGAGCGTCACCCTGCAGGGGAAGAAAGAGGGCGACCCGACGCCTCGAACGATCTTACAAGGCTTCTTCATCGACACCGATCGGCTGCTGGGGGACGAGCTGGAGCTGATTCGGCGCCAGCTCGCCGCCGATCATCTGCGACTGGAGTTCTGCTTCGGAGAGGACGAGCCCAAAGAGGGCGATTGGAGCGTCTCGCTCGCGCAGGCGTTTCCGATTCGCGGTGAGCTCGCTCGCTGCACGCTGGTCGCCTCGCCACTCGAGCTGGGCTGGATCGCCGACGAGATGCGCTCCGAGAAGCTGCGCTACTTCACGATCCTCGGTGTCCTCTTCTTGGCAATGGCCGTCACGGGCTTCTTCGTCGCACGCCTGGTGCGAGCCGAGATCGAGCTGGCCCGGAAGAAGAGCGACTTCGTCGCGGCCGTAAGCCATGAGCTCAAGACGCCCCTGACCGGTATTCGCCTATGCGCCGACATGCTCGAGGAGGGCTGGGTCGACGATCCGGAGAAGCGGCGAGAGTACGTCGCGTCGATCGCGGGCGAGAGCGAGCGTCTGAGCCGGCTGATCGACAACGTGCTCACCTTCGCTCGACTGGAGGGGGGCAAGACGAGTCGGCTGGAGCTCCAGACCGGCGATGTCGAGCCGATCCTCCGAAAGACGCTCCGGGCTTGGGCCCCGCACCTGGAGCGGCACGGCTTCACGCTTCGGCTCAAAGTGACCCCGGGCCTGTCGCCGGCAGTGCACGACCCGGACGCCTTGGCGCAGATGCTTGTCAATCTGCTCGACAATGCGGTCAAGTACGGCCAGCTCGGGGACGGCCCCCGTGTCATCGACGTCGCGCTCGAGCCCGGCGAATCGAAGACCATTGGCCTCCGAGTCTCGGATCGTGGACCCGGCTTCGGCGCGGGCGTGGTCGAGCGCTGCTTCGAGCCCTTCTATCGCGTCGACGCTGAGATGACCCGCAAGACCAAGGGGACTGGCATCGGTCTCGCCCTGGTGCGCTCCTTGGCAGAGGCCCAAGGCGCCACCGTGACGGCACGCCATCGCGAGGGGGGCGGCGCCGAGGTGACCGTGCAGCTGCAAGCCGCTCCGGCTTGAGCTGCTCGGGCGTGCCCGGATCACCGTCAGCCTTGACGTACGGGCTGTCGGAGCTTAAGACAGACGGCTTCTCGGCGGGGACGAGCTCGCGAATCGTGGCGTGCCCCACCGTTTTCGTTGAGGGATTCTCGGGTCGTTCGGAGAACGAAGCGGAATGACGGGCACGAGGCAGCCGGACGGCGCAGAGGAGGCGAAGGTGGGCACCACCCCAATCGACAATGACGCCTTCGAGGACGATCTCGGCGGCTCGGAGCTCTCCGACCCCGAATCCTCCGCTTCCGATTCGACGAGCGAGCCTCTGATCCGGATCGAGGCACCACAGGATGAGCCGGCTCGACCCAAAGGCATCCTCTTCCTGCAGATGATCGTGTTTCCGTTGCTGATCGTCGGCGTCTGCGTCTCCATCGTGCTGCTCATCGGATATCTCGTCGGTGAGAACCGCGAACCCTCCGAGCTGCTGCGGGAGATCGAGTCGGGCTGGGGCAAGAAGCGCATGCAGGCCGCCTACGAGTTCCAGATGCGTCTGAGCGGTGACGAGTCGTTGCGCCAGGACGAGGAGCTCGCCGGGCGCGTCGTGGCGTTGCTCGAGGATCCCCGCATTTGGGAGGAGGAGCAGGTCCGGCGGTATTTGGTGTTGGCGCTCCAAAGCTTCGACTCTCCGGACATCGTGCCGGCACAGGTGCGAGCGCTTCGGAGCGAGGACGAGAACACGGTTCTGTACGCCCTGTTCGGGCTGATGAGCGCACCTGACGAGCCGGTCTGGCAGGAGCGGGTTCGGGCGGCGCTCCCGACGTTGGCCAGTCTGGCGAGCTCGGAGTCGGCGTCGATCCGCATGACGACCGCCAACGTGCTCGGCCGGATTGGTGGTGACGAGAGTGTTCAGGCGCTCTTGCCGCTGTTGCGCGACTCGGACGTCTTCGTCCAGATCAATGCCACGTTCGCTCTGGCGGCGCTCGGCAAGACCGACCGTGTCTGTGAGCTGCTCCTCGCCATGGTCGAGCCCGGGTGGACCGAGGGCATCCCGTGGGCGTCCCAAAAGACGGTCGAGGAGCGGGCTCAGCCCATTCAGGCGGCGATCGCCTATCTGAGGCAGCTCGAGTGTGCCGACTGGAAGCCCGCCGTCGAGCGCTTGGCTAAAGAGGGGCGGTCCGTGCGCGTCAAGACGTTTGCCCGCGAAGCCTTGGACCGCTGAGGTCTCTGCGGCCCTCTCTCTGATCGAAGCGAGTGGACCCTGGGCACGGCCTTGCCAGCCCCCGCGACCCACCGGATCCGCGACCTCTTCGCAGATCCGCGTTCAAGCGAAGTCTCCAGGTCCGCCGAAGAGTTCCCGGGAGAGCCAGTTCTCGGTACCGGCTCCCGCGGCTGACCGCCGGAGTTTCCGCATGCCTTCGGGCTGACCGCGGAAGCAGTGGCACGAGTGGAGAGCGATCGATGTCTTTTCGGGGCCTGATGCTTGGGTTGCTCCTGATGGTCGGAACACCGGGGTGCTTCGTGTCCCGAAACACGGTAGATCGCCCCCTCGACCCCGAGGCCGTCGAGCAGATCGCGGTCGGGCAGTCTCGCAAGGAAGACGTCGTCAAGCTCCTCGGGGCACCGACGGACATCATCTTCAGCAATCAGGCTCACGATCCACTGCGTGTCTTCGCCTACGAATACACCTACGCCGTGACCAAGACGAGCGGACTGACGTTGATCATCGTGACGTTCCTGAACTCGGACACGAAGCGGGACCACGTGCTCGTCTTCTTCGACGAGGACGGCATGGTCTCGGCGGTCGGCAGCCGATTGAACGCGGAGTTTGCGGGCTACGGCTTGCCATTCGGAGACTGAGGCATGCGTTGGTTGGCGCTCTCGCTGCTGATCTTCACGATCCCGGGGTGTGGCTTCCTCTCCTACGAGCTCGCGCGCATCGAGGTAGGAACCGCGATCGAGCTCGAGGCCTATCCGGCGCTGGTCGAAGGCGAGACGACCTTTTCGGATGCACTCGAGGTCTTGGGACCTCCCGACGAGATTCGAATCGGTTGGGAGGAGGATGGGCGACAGTTCACGCAGCTCTTCTTCCGCTATCAAAAGCGTCGGACCTCGAACCTGAAGATTCAGCTGCCACTGCGTGATGCCGTGACCTACAACGCCGGCTTGCGCTTCTTCGCCGAGTTCTTTCGGGTCATGCGCGGCGATGGCAGTGTCCTGAGTGAAGCTCAGGACGTTGCCTTGTCGCCCTCGACGGCCGGCCAGGTCTTTCGAGGCCGCTCCGGTGGAAGGACGACCGAGAGCGGGACGCGTCTCGAGCGATCCGGTGGCCGCGCTCATCGTCTGAGCGATGAGCGAGAGAATGGTGCTTTGGCCGGTGAGCGGGGACCGCTGGCCCCGGTCGATCCGCTCCAGATCGAAGGAGCGGCGCGTGGGCGCGATCTGATCCTCCTCGTCTTCGATGCAGACGGTGTCCTCGTTCGCAAGTCCCTCAAGCTGGGGACGCCGCGGACGGACTTCGTCGGTCAGATGGGTGGAAGCCTGCTTCGCTGAGCTCCCACTCGATCGCCCAGCGGCTTCGGTACCGGAGATCGTCACCGGCTGATTTCGCTGGCAACCCTTCGAGGTCGGCGGGAGAATGACCGCCCCGAGAGCGCTCGACGGGTTGTCGAGTGCGCATCGAAGGCGGCGAGGGAGTAGGCACTTGGACATCTTCCGCACTCGGATCGATGGCCTGGATGCCCTCCTGAACGGGGGGATCCGCTATCCGAAAGACGGCTCGGCGTTCGTCTTGCTCTCCGGTGCAGCCGGGACTGGCAAGTCGCTTCTGGCCCTGGAGCTGACCGCGCGGGCTTTCTTCGAGAGCCGCGAGGCGGAGAGCTGGCACTTCTACTACAGCGTCGAGCAATCGGCTCAAGAGCTGCGGGACAAGGTGCTCCACGAATTCGAGCGCTTCGGAGAGCCCTTCGAGATCGAGCAGGTCGAGTCGCCGTTTCCGCGCAAGGTGCATCTGCGGATAGGGCAGAGCAACTTGCTCATCACCAAAGTCGACACGACGTCCCCCGCCGACCCGACGGAGGCACGGTTCGAGGTCTCTCTGGACTGGATCGTGCGCGAGCTCGAGAACTACTCGGCCACCTACGAGCACGTCCGATTGGTGTGCATCGACAATCTCAGCTTGGCGCTCTCCGAGCTCGATGATCGAGAGCGGCGGCGGTCCCTGGTGGTCCTGCGTTCGGTCCTGATGCGCCAGAAGATCCACGGGATCTTCGTCGTCGAGTCGCAAGCCGGAGCGACTTCGTCGGGACGGATCGCGCGAGGGCTCGCCGAGCAGTACTCGGCCGACGTCCTGATCCGGCTCGGCTACCGCCTCTACGACAAGTACTTCAAAGAGCGCTACCTCGAGATCTTGAAGGCGAGGAACCAGTACTACTACCGGGGCCCGCACCATTTCTCCATCGTGGGTGTCGACCATGAGGGGCAGCGTCTCGGCGCGCGCGGCGAGCGGCGACCGGGCATTCATGTCTATCCGTCCGTTCCGGCCCAGCTGTCGATGCTGCGCGATGCCTCGCCCGGTCGTCTGCCACGGCGCGGGACGACGAGCCTGCCCTTCGGTGTACCTCAGATCGATCAGGCCTTGAGCGGTGGGAACGGACCCGGCTTGGTCGGAAACACCGCCTCACTGCTGGTCGTGAACCATGAGTACACGGGCACCGTGATGTCGCTGCATTTCTTGGCCGCGGCCGTGGAGGCCGGAGAGCGAGCCCTGTATGTTTCGCTCAACGAGGACGAGGACGCCGTTCGCCTCATCTGCCGCACTCATGAGAAGCTGAGCGGCCTCCTCGACGGCGATGGGCTCAATCCTCTGCTCGCCATCTATCACCTGCGTCCCGAGTACATCACGCCCGGAAAGTTTCTGCGGGACATCGAGGATCACATCCGCAACCGACAGCCCGGAGCCAACGGGAACGGCGGTGATGCCATCGAGCGGGTCGTCTTCGACAACATCTATCAGATTCGCTGGAAGTTCCCCTTGCTCCAGAATGTGCGCATCCTGATCCCGGCGATGATCGACTACCTGCGCTTCAGCCTGGTGGCTTCGCTCTTCGTCGACGTCGCTGATCGCGCACCTCGACGCGGATCCCGGCTCAGCGGCATGTTCGACTACGCCGTTCATGCCGATCGAGATACCGAGGACCGCGGAGGCTTCTCGTTCTGGGTCACGAAGGCGATCGGGAACGACTTCGACGGCTCGCGCCACTCCCTCGCCCTTTAGCCTCGCCTGGCTGGGGCTCAGGTGGTTCGAGGCATCACCGAGCCGTGGATCGTCGCTTCGAAGGCGAGCTTTCCGTTGACGATTCCCTGGGTGAAGACGGTCGACATGCGGCGAGCGAACTTGCCGCACTGGCCCAGCAGGACGATGCGATCACCGGGAACCACCGAGCGTCGGAACTTGACGCCCTCGAGCCCGGCGAACCCTCGAAAATGCGTCTCCCAGTTGGTCGACGTATCGAGTCGGGCTTCGAGCACTGCCGCGAGCTGAGCTGCCATCTCGCAAAGCATGACACCCGGAACCAGTGGGCGCTCGGGGAGGTGGCCCCTGACCCAGAACTCGTCGTCTCGCACGTCTCGGTAGCCGACGATCCGGCCGCCTTGCTCACTGTCGATATGAACGACGGCCGTGAGCTGCTCCATCTCGTAGCGCTGAGGCAGGACCGTGCGAATGGCATCGAGGTCGAGCAAGGGCTTCGAGAAGTCGAATGCTTTGTAGTCGACGAGGAGGCGAGGTGGCATGGGAGACTCTCGGCTGGCGAAGAGCGGTGTTCCGTGAAGGGCCGCGAATTGTAAGTCAGCCGCTGAGAAGCTGTCAACGACGGTCAGCTTCGGCTTCAGGCTGTCGAGATCGACGTTGGCGTCGCTTCTCGCGAATGCGATCCCAGAGCGACTCACTCCGTCGCGTTTCGATCTCACCGGCGGCAGCGGCTCCGTAGAGGACCTCGAGCTCGTCGACATTGCTCGTCAGTGTCCGCACCGGACCGATGCCGGCTCGGAGCTTCTCCAAGAGCGAGCGCTTTTGGAGGAGCCGTTGGATCTGCCGACGGAGGTCGCCGGCATCCCCCGCCCGAAAGAGCAGGCCGTTTTGGCCTGCGTGTACGTGTTCGGGCAACCCACCCGCTCGGGAGGCGATGACGGGCACGCCCGTAAGAAAGGCCTCGTCGACAATCAGTCCCCAGGCCTCTTCCCAGATCGAAGGGACGACCAAGACATCGACGCGGGTCAGGAGCTGACCGACTTCGCGCTGTCGGTATCCGCCGTGAAAGCGCACGTTCGGGAGCCGCGGTAGAGCTTCGAAGTAGGCCTTCACGGCGGGGTCGCCTTCGTGAGCACCGAAGACGTCGAGCCTGAGACCTTCGAGCGGCGCGATCGCCTCGAGGAGTAGATGGAGACCCTTGTGCTCGACGAGAGAGCCCGTGTATCCCAAGCGGAGCTTGTCCGGGGAGGGCGTTCGGCTGGGGAGATTCCGAAAGGGAGCTGGGTCGAGCCCGTAGCGCACGACCCGAATGCGCTCGGCTCGTACTTCGAGACTTTCGAGGTACCTCTGGCGAAGATGATCGCTGTTGGCGATCAAGAGGGCTGGAGCTGCGAGCCACTCGGATAGCTGAGCGCGCCGCCGGACCACATGCCCGATCATCACCGGCTCTCCGAGGCGCTGCACCCGAGCCTCCGACCAGCCTTTTCGTCTTCCGACCCAGTCGGCCGGTCCTTCGAGCCATCTCGGAAGATGCACTTGGCCACCGAGGCACCGGGCACACCGCAGCGTCTTCGGTCCAGCGCACGGGCCTTCGCCCGGGCGGTAGAGCTGGACACGGGAGCAGAGGTACCAATAGTCGTGGAAGGTCAGGAGAGACGGGATTCCCAGGTCGCGCGCCACGGCCGGGAGGTGAGCCGAGAGGTGGATCAGGTGTTGGAAGTGAATCACCTCGGGGCGGAAGCGCTCGATGACCTCCCGGAAGCCAGGCTCGACGCGCTCATCGTGGAATGAGCTGTCGATGGAGTCATAGGGGAGCGGGTTGGTGAGACGAAACGTCTTGAGACCTTCGAACTCCGCCGCGGTGACCTGCCACGGGTCGCCATCGCCTGCGCGGTGAAGCACCGCGACATCGTGCCCACGCGCGGCGAGCTCTCGACAGACTCCGAGGGTGTGCACTTCGACACCCGCATACGACTCGGGTGGGAAGGCGTGGGCGACGTGAAGAATGCGCATGCGGTCTACCCGAGGAAGAGGCTCGTCCGAGTCGGTCCTTCCGGCGGCCGGTCGGTTTCGAAGGGAGCGTGGATTATGCGGACTGGGCTGCCGGAGCGCGATCGTCTAGGTCCGTTCGAGGTGTGGCGAGAATCGGCTCCACGACACGAAACAGCTTCAAAACCCGCGGTCTGGGTGCCGATATGCGAAGAGTGTTGGCCGGCCTCGTCGCCAGGAGAGCAGTCGGCCATGGACTCCGACTGACTGTGAAGGGAAACTCATGACTCAGGCGCGCTCCGACAAGCGGTCCTCTTCGCCGACCGCAACCCGAAAAGCTCCTGCTTCCCCGAGCGTCCAGCCGGCTTCCGCACCCTCGACTCCGACTCCCAAAGGAAATCGATCCATGCCGCGAACCAATCTGGTCGCGAACGGTCTTCTGGCCGTCTTGGTCATCGCCGTCCCCCTCGTCATCTGGCAGAAGCTGAAGAGCGATCCCGCTCCCGACGACGGAACGGCAGTCTCCGCGACCGACCCTCAGCTCGCACTCATTCGCGAGGGAAAGCTCGAGGAGGCCGCCCAGCACTACCTCGGATTGCTCGAGTCCAGTGACGGCCGCAGCTGGGCCGACGCGACAGAAGGACTGGCACAGCTACTCGACGCCCTCAAGGTCCGACTCGCTGCCCCGACGACGGCAGATGTCGAGCTGCTTCAGAGGGTTCTCTTGACGGCCTGGCCGAAAGACGCGCTGCGAACCGACAACGCCGAAGGCGCCTACGCGGCGCTGGTCGAGCAAGACATGGATCGAGCGGTGGAGATCGGCGTTCAGATTCACGAGTACGATGCGGGGACGCTCCTGGGCAGCGTCTTCCCGAGTGCCGTTCCCACGTCAGCGACCGACAAGATGGTCGTCGAGTCCATCGTCTACCTCGAGATTCCTCGCGGCTGGATCGACACCGTGCGACCCGACTTCCGCTGGTATGACGCCTCGAGAGAAGACAAGGACAAGGCCTCTTACATCCTCTCGCTCTACGATGCCGCCAACGAGAAGGTCTTCGAACATACCGTGACCGGGCAGTCTTTTACGTACCCCGAGGACGGACCGGACTTGATCCAGGGCATGGGCTATCGATGGACCATCGAGCCGGCCGGGATGATTCCGACGGGCGGACCTTTCGAGGGCGAGTTCCATCCGCTCGACGGACCGGGTCGAGCCGCCGTCGACGGGCTGATTCTCACGTACAAGGACCGCTATGAGAACGAGCTCTTGTGGCGTTTCTTCCTCGGCAACATGACCCTCGAGCGCCAGCTCTACATCGGTGCCGAACGCTGCTTCGAGAAGCTTCAGGGCCTCACCGACGCCAAGTACCCTCGGCAGCAGCTGCAGGTTCTCTATGGTCCCGATCACCTGAACCTGCCCTATCGCTTCAATGAGCTCCTCGACTGAGCCGAGGCACGAAAGCAGACGGTATTCGGCCGAGCGCTTGACGCTGGCTCGGCCGAGCGGTCAGATGGCCGGACCTCACCGCTCTGGTGGCCCGCGTCTCCGAAGGGGAGCCCGGCTAGGCGGTGGCGTCTTCAGCCACGAGCGCGATCCCGATGAGCCTTGGCCGCCTTCTGATGTTCTTCGCCCTGACGCTGACTCCGTTCTCGATGATCCTCGGAGAGCGACGTTCGGGGATCTGGCAGTGGGGAACGCTGTTCGTCTGCTGCATCATCTTCTACGTCGGCTGGCGCCTCGAGAATCGCAAGGGCTGAGCGACGGATCGATTCCGGACTCACTCCCGGTACAAAAAAAGGGCCCGACGCTCCTCCTCCGGTTGGACACGTCGGACCCTTCGGGAGATGTCGACGAGGCCTCGTAGGGGGGTGAGGCTCGTCTGATGGAATGGATCGCGAAGGTTATGAATAAGGTGAGGCGGGAGCCTCCCAAAAACGTGAGCCCAAACGACACGACCCCCGCCTCGAACGACCCTGACGGGCCATCCTTTAATCACACCCTTCATCGAGACTCGCTCGACTTCTCAGAAACTTCCTTCGGGTCGCCTCGTGTGAGGCGGTCGAGATCCGTTTCGAGTCAAGCCTTTGCTCGTCTCTGGTATCCGGTTTATCTCCGAATTCGACCCGCGCCAACTGGTTCGTTTTAAAGAATGCTCTGCTGCCCGATGTGGCCCTTTAGCCTTTCGTTGGCAGTGCTTTGTGCAGATTGCTCGGGCTCGTGTTCGGAATGAGGAACCCACCGGAGGGGCCCTCGAGATCTCGCGGAATCGACGATCGCGCGGGAACCTGCTGTCCTCAGGCCTTGTGGAGCGGCGGGCGACCCTGTAGGCGGAGCCAGTCCGCGACGGCCTCCTTCACCGCGAGCTTCCAAGGTCGTTCTGTGAAGAGATGATCTGCTTCAGGCACGATCGTGAGCGTCGGCGCTTGCTCGAAGCGCAACAGCTCGGTGACTCGATCCGCCTTGGAGATCTCATCGTTCTTGCCCACGACGAAGAGAGACGGAAAGGTGGCGGGAGAAAGCTCTCGGAGCGCTTCGATCGGGATCAGCGTCGTCTCGGTCGGGAAGGCGATGCCGACATAGCCGGCCACCGACGCGGGACGTTGGCTGGCCGCCCACCAGGCCATCAGCGAACCGAAGGAGAAGCCGCAATAGAACAGGGGACGAAAGCCCTGCCGGTTCAGGATATCCGCTGCGCCCCCCACGTCGTCCAGCTCACCGGCCCCTCCCGTGTGCTCGCCTTCCGAGCCTTCCACGCCCCGAAAGTTGAAGCGGAGGGTCGGAATCCCGGCCTCCAGGAATGCGGACCGCACGTGGTACACGACGGCGTTGTTCATCGTGCCGCCGTAGAGGGGATGGGGGTGGGAGACGATCGCCGCTTCCAAGCTGCTCGATCCGATCGGAATCTCGAGAAGGGACTCGAGACGAATCGTGGCCTCACCACGAGGTGAGAAGTGACCTTCTTGTTTCCGCGTTTCCAACGACGATCTCTCCTCTCGGTGGTGAACGGCAGACGTCGGAAAGCGCGGAAGCTAGTCGTTGTGTCCCTCGGAGTAAAGCACCTGGGAGAAGAGCTTCGGCCAGTCAGCGCGTGCCGCGAACTCGGCGTCCCTCGATGAATACCTCGATCGGCACGGACCGAGTCGAAAGGGGATGGTCGGAGAACAGCACGATGTCGGCGTCCTTGCCCACTTCGAGAGAGCCGACACGGTCCGCGATTCCGAGCAGACGCGCCGGCTCGATCGTGAGCAGTGCGAGGGCTTGCTCGAACGAAAGGCCTGCGGTCGTCAGGGCGGCGGCATCCAGCCAGAGGAAGCGGAGAGACGCCGAGCGATAGGGGCTGTCCTCGTCGGCCACGAGAGAGACGGGGACCCCGGCTTCGACGAAGCGCGCGATTCCGGCTGGAGTCCGGGAAAGCTCCTCGCTCTCTCTTCCACCCGGATGGAGCGGACCCGCGATGACGGCGACGTTGTGCTTGCGAAGCAGCGGCAAGAGCTCGATGCCATCGGAGGCGCCGTGGATCGCGAGACGCAAGCGGTAGCGCTCCGTGAGTCGCAAGGCCGTGAGAATATCCTGTCGACGCTCGCAGCGAACGATCAGCGGGATCCGTTGCCGCAGCAATGGCAGGATCGCGGCCACCCGCGGGTCGCTCTTTGAGAGCGGGCGATCGGCGAGGAGCTCGGCGAAGCCTTCGCGACGGAGTGTTTGGCTCAAGTCGAGGTTCTTCGATCCCCTCGTATGTTCGATCTCCAGTCGTCGTGCTTCGTCGAAGAGATCACGAACGGCAGCGATCGGGTCCTTGTGTTGGGGCGAGGACGCGAACGGAAGATGGCTCCAAGCACCCTGCAACGAGAGGATCATGCAGGAGCGACGCTTGATGACCATGTTGTCGATGAGCGTGCCGTCGGTCTTGATGATCGTTCCCCGTCCACCGACGAGCGCGGCGTCCCCGGGTGTGACGTTGACCGTCGTGATGCCTTCGTCACGGACCAAAGCGATGTCGGGGTGAAACGGGTCGATTGCGGCGAAGGTCTCGATCTCAGGATGCAGGGGCCCAGTGTCTTCGTCGACGTCATTCCCGCGTGCACCCTGGAGTCCGAGCGTCGAGCGAGCGATGACCAGCCCGGGGAGCACCCACTGACCGCGGGCGTCGATGGTGCGGGCGTCCGACGGAATGGTCACGGTGTCGGCGGTGCCGATGGCTGCAATGCGTCCGTTCTCGATCAAGACCACACCGTTCGAGATCGTGTCGCTCGTGACCGGGACGACGGTCCCACCGACGATGGCGATTGGGCGTGGGTCCTCGGTCCCCTCGAGCGCCGTGGCCGACGATGCCAGGATCGTCAGGATGACGACGGCCACGGCCACGGCCCATCGAGCCTGTCGACCGGTACCTTCGAACTGCAGAGAAAGCGCTGCGCGGGGGAAGGTCATCACCGGGTCTCCTGCTCGCCGTCATACACGAGGGTTCCTTCGACGACGGTCGCGAGCACGCGACTCGTCATCTCGAGGGGCGGGCCGTCCATGAGCACCAGATCGGCGTCCTTGCCGATCTCGAGCGTTCCGATCCGATCGAGCGAGTCGATGGACTCGGCGGCCACCCGCGTGATACCGGCCAAGGCGAGCTCGGGATCCATCCCATACCGGACGGCCAAGGCGGCGTTGTATCTCAGGTGCTGTTGCTTGCAGACGGGATGGTCGGTTTGGAAGGCGACCCTCACACCAGCGCGGGTCAGTGCATCGGCGATGTTGACCAGCTCACCGGTGCGCGGATCGGGGCGGAACAACCGCGGACCGACCACACAGATCACGTCTCGTTTGGCGATCTCCTCGGCCACGAGGAATCCCCATTCGGCGTGAGCGAGCACAATGCGGAAGCCGAACTCGTCCGCGAGGCGCATGGCTTCGATGATCTCATCGGCGCGAGAGGTGTGCACGTGGGCCGGGATGTCACCCGAGAGGAGCCTCTCCAAGACGGAAAGCCCGGGGTCGAACAAGACTTCTTCGTCGCCTTCGGAAGCCGGTCCGGCCAAGCGGCGGAGCTGACGCTTCCAACGATAGTCTTGAGCCTCTCGAAGCTTCTCGCGCACCATCGAATACATCTTCATTCGGGTTCGGGGCGATACGCGACGACCGCCATACACGAGGAGCGGATTCCACTCCAAGGCCATCTTCAGGTCGAGCGGTGACCGTGCCACGAGCTCGCTCGCCGGGCGACCGGGCCGCAACTTCAGGAGGGCGCTTTGACCCGCGATGACCTTGGCGCTTCCGGGGCGGATCGCCACCGCCGTCACTCCGCCCTTCACCGCCTCGGCGATTTCGGGATCGGTCTCGTCGAAGACCTCGGCGACTCGGAACTCCGGTGCCATCGGCCCGTTGTTCTCGCCGGCCATCTCGCCGTACCCCGAGAGCAGGTAGCGAAACAACCCGATGTGAGAGTGTGGGTCGATGAAGCCCGGAGTGATGACCTCAGCCTCGCGGACGGACGTGCCGGCCGGAATCGGAATGAGATCCGCCGGCCCGACGGCGGTGATGATTCCGTTGCGTACGAGGAGGACGCCGTTCTCGATCGGCTCGCCGACGCCGGTGTACAGCCGCTTGGCCCGGAAGGCGATCGGGAGATCTTGGCTGAGAGTCAGCCCAGCACAGGAGAACAGGAGCGCGGCCAGGTAGACGGCCAAGCAAGTTTTTAGCAGGTTCAAGGTCGTCCTCCCGGCGGCCACGAGCACTTGGCGCGGTCGTGGAACTGCGCAACGAAATGCTCGCGACGAAATGTCGCGCGAACTCGACGGCATCGGCCTCATGCGTGATCCCGGTTCCTGTTGAGGTTCGGCGATGCGAGACCCGCCCTCCGGGCCTTCGCGCGGCAGCTCCACTCGCCACAGCGAGGAGCTCGAGAGCACACAGGCACACACCACGTGCCGGCGAGCCAAGCCCGTTGAGGAAGGAGCGTTAGGGCGGGAAGCGAGGGAGCCGAGGGCGAGGTGGCCTGCAGACGAGGCAGTCCCCAGGTTGAGCGCAGTCGAGAATGGTCCGATTTTCTCTCAAGCCTCAACCCGGTTGTTTCCGAGATGAGAGCGTCGGCCCGTGAGGGAACCGATCGTTGACACGTCCGCTCGAAGCGACCCTTGGCGAGAGAACCCACCGTGAAGGGGGAGAGCCGAGATCGTGCGAACGAGTCAGCAATCCCCTCGGCCCGGCGGAAAGCGACTTCCGAGGAGCACCCGTGTGTCGCGGGAAGTCAGCAGCCGGTCCCGTTGACGAAAGTTCTCCGACGAGTCGTGGTGATGTCGTAGGATCCAAAAGGAGAGACGAGCATGAGTGGTACGGGCATCAACCCCGGGCAAAAAGTCATCGCCCTGAACGTGGGTTCCAGTGCGCCGAATGGCTTCACGAATGATGGGTGGAGCTACAACCAGACCTGGAACAGCAACTGGTCCAACAACCCCTTCTTCCAGCAGAACGGCGGTTCCTTCGCGTACGGGCCTTTCCCGTACGGTCCGAACACGTCGAACAACACCGGTACTGACCAGTACGGCACGAGCAACAGTGGCTCGACGGCCTCGAGTACCGGCGCCAACTACGTCGGCAGCCAGGGCAACACTGGCTCCAGCAGCAGCACGAGCTACGGCAACGATGGCTCGAGCTGGAACAACAACCCGTCGAGCACGACCGGTTACAACAACCCGTCGAATACGACTGGTTTCAACAACCCGTACCCGAATAGTGGTTACGGCCCGAACTTTGGCAACACGTACGGCGGTGGCTACAACAACACGCCGTATTCGGCAGCTCCGGGTGGCTGGAACAACTCGTACAACGGGATCCCGGCCAACTGGAACAACACGCCCGGTTGGAATGGCTATACCGGCACGCCCTACGGCGGCAGCAACTTTACGGGTAACTCGCGCCACAACAACGTGACGCCGCTCGCGATCCTTACGAGCATCGGTATCAATCCGGATGCGCCGATCAACACGCAGCAGTTCTTTACGACGCTGTTCAACCAGTTCGGCATCAACACCGCGGGCACCTTCACCGCTGGCTTCTTCAGCGATTACCTGAACATCGCTTCGCACGAGAATATCGCTCCCAAGGCGATTCTCGGCCTGGTGGGTGTCAACCCGTTCGTCGCGATCAATCCCTCGAACTTCTTCGAGCGGATCCTGTCGCACTTCGGGAACCCGCAGGTCATCTTCAACCCAGTGACCTTCACGAGCCAGTACACCAACCTGATCGGCTCGTGGACGAACACGAACAACGGGTTCACCAACAACTACGCGAACACGAACGCCTACTATCCGCAGTTCAGCAACTCGGGTTACTACCCGACGAGCGCGACGAACAACGCCTACTCGACCAACAATGCCGAGAGCACTCTCGGCATCAATGAGGTCATCGTAGGTGAAGTCGTCGAGGCGACGGAGAATGGCTTCTGGGTTCAGGGCAAGACTTTCTACGCCGTCAACTTCGACGGCTCCCTGAAGTACGTCGCTCAGTCGCAATACACGACTGTGCGGTTCGTGGCCAGCCAGGGTTGGGAGTTCCTCACGACGAACTCTTTCCCGGAGTTCACGAACGAGTTCTACACCCAGATTCTCAGCAGCAATAGCTTCCAGCCGAACGAGATCGGCGTGAACCTGCTGGGTTCGATCCCCGAGCTCATCCAGACCGCCTACAACCTCACCAACACGATCAACAGCGCCCTCGCCTCCAGCGATCTTCAGAGCCGCAAGTCGATCGAGGCCCTTTCGGCCAAGGTCAGCGACTTCATGAAAAACGCCAACGAGGAGCTTCGCAAGGTGAGCAACAGCCCACGAGTTCCGGTTCACTCGGCCTGAGTTATCCGTCTCGCGAGCGCTCGAGAGTCAAGGCGGAGTCGACTCCTGAAGTCGACTCCGCTTCTCCCCTTGGTTGCGGGATCGAAGATCGGCTAGCCGGCTGAGAGCGCCAGAATCTCGAGAATGAGCTCCACCGTTTGGACGAGGTCCTCGACGCGTACCCGCTCGCGAACGGTGTGGCAGTCGATCATTCCGGTCCCGAGCACCAATGCGGGAGCGCTCCGGCTGCGATTTGATCCAGCATCGCCGCCGTCTCGGCGTCGATCCGCCCGAGAGGAGCCCCGACGAGAGCTTCTGCCGTAATTCGAAGCGCGTCGAGGGACTCGAATCGATCGCCGCCGGCCTCGGTCGGTGGGGCAACCATTTCGAAGCACAGAGAGTCGCATGCGGGCGCGCGATGGATCAGTCGTTGAATGGCTCCGCCGCCGAGGACGAGCCCCTGCTGCGAGCACAGAGACGTCGCATCGAGGTTCTGGACTCCGAGGAGCCCGACCTCTTCGCAGACGGTCAGCACGATCTCCACGGGCGCGGGTCACGTCGATCTCCCGGGTGGAGCAGGTCCGCGACCTCGAGTAGAATCGTCAGGCCGGCCTTGTCCTCCGCACCCAGTGCGGTCTTGCCATCACTCAGAATCCACCCGTCTTCGAAGACCGGAAGTACCTTCGTCGCGAGCGGTACCGTATCGAGATGAGCACTCAAGAGCATCGGCGACGCGGCGTGTGCGGTCCCTGGGTGGAATGCCAGCAGGTAACCGGACTCGCCATCCGCGCCTTCGATCGACCGGGACGGGTGTCGGAGAAGTCGGTGTCATCGACGGGTTTCCACCCGGTATGGCGAGCTCGCCCGGAAGCGAGCACCGGAGCCACACGCTCCTCTCTGTCGGCGCGAGGCCACGACCGAGTTGAACCGGGTTGGTTACTCGGATCGGACGTTCGAGCTCCTGGTCGGTTTCGACATCCGGTCCCGCCAAATGGGCAGGGTTGGGGCGAGTCGACGAAGGGGTTTGCCTCGAGCCCGGTTTTCTCAAGATGTTTATGGCCATTAGCTTGCGGGCCTGCTCCGCGTTGACTTCGGCGGTTGGATTGAGAATTGCTCACTGGCGCGCCCGGTTCCGGCCGAAGACGATTCGACGGCTGGCGATCGTGACGGCTGATCCCGAGGCAAGAGACCTCCTGCACCATGGAATCGCTCTCTCATCCCTTTCAAATCCTCATCGTAGACGACGAGGTCGAGCTCGCCCGCGCGGCCAAAGAGTTCCTCTTTTCGCGCGGCTACGAGGTCAAGGTGGCTCTGAAGGGCTCGAACGCCCTGCGTCTGCTCAAGGTCCACAGCTTCGACCTGCTGTTGCTCGACATCAACATCCCGGATGTCTCCGGGCTGCACATCATCCGGGCGGTCAAGCAGATGGAACGCGACGCACACAAGGTGATCGTGGTGAGTGGGAACACCTCGGAGGGGATCATCGATCGTTGCCAACGCGAAGGGGTGTTCAACTACCTCTTCAAGCCGGTCGATCCACTCCAGATGTTGGAGGAGGTGCGTCGAGCGCTGGGGAGCGGCGGCGCGGCTTCCTGACGGTTCGGGCCGTCGAGCGCAGCGGCTCAGCCTCGGTCCGGATCTCTTCGGAGCGAGCGACCGAGGATGCCGAGCACGATCCCGATGCCGATCAGTGCGAGACCGAAGAGCATCTCGTTGCGGACGAAAACCTCGAACATCGAGTGGCCTCCCCTCGCTGGCTCCGAGCTCATCGATCGAGGCCGGAGCTCGTGTTCCGGAATGGATAGGTGCGAACGCCCAGTCCGCTCCCGTGCTGGAGGAAGATACGCAGTGTTCCGGAGTCCGCAGTTGAGCGACCGGAAGCATCTGTGCGTTCGACCTCGAAGCAGAGGATAGCGGCGCCGGCCTTCCGAGTCGATCCCCCGGTGGTCTCGGCGATCTCTCGCAGGTCCTCGACGCAGGCGACGAAGGCTTCTTCGCTCTGACCGATGGCGTTCTCGAGTGCCGTGATCCCCGACGCGAGCTGAGCCCGTCGCTCGGGATCGAGGTCGCGATCGACGCGGACGTCACGTCGGACCAGCGCGAGGTAGAGATCGTCGGCAATTCCACGAGTCAGGGCGTCGTCTTCCGAGGCATACGTGAACAGAAGGGCGGAGGACAGTGGTTGGCCGCCGGCCTCGACGTAGCGAGAGACTTGAGCGACGAGATCCTCGGTGACCTGATAGGCGAGCTGCTCCCGATCGAGGCGTTCGTCGATCGGGTCGAGCCCGGAAAAGAAGGGCCAGATCGTCGGTCGCTCCGATCCAATCAGCTCGACACCGGAAGCCACTTTGCCGGGGACGTGGTGCTCACCCGAGATGGCGACCAAACCGCCCGTCTCGTCGGGCTGAACATGAAAGACCCGCCCGGTCGAGGGACGAGGTGCTTCCTCGGCGCCAACGCGAGCGATCGGATGGGTGGCGGACTCGATGAAAAAGCGCTGCTCCGTCAGGCGATCGATTGCGAAGACACCGGCTCCGGTGATCCCCACGACGCCGGCGACACGGAGCAGGCGACGCAAGCGGCCCTCTCCTAGCTTCTTCGTCTTGGCAGGAGAGAGAACATCAGGACCGTTGCGGACGTAGGCCTCGGCCGAATGCGGAGGAGGCGGCGGCGCCTCCGCGCGCCGGCCGGGTGCCCGGAGTGCCGTGGGGAGCGGTCGCGGAATGCGCTCGGCCGGACCCGTGTCGAACCGAGGTCCATCATCACCGAAAGAGGAAAGGGACGAGACCTTGATCTCGGTGAAGCTCATGCGGGTTGACAGGTCGAGGAGATCGTCGACGTCGCGGAGCATCTGATTGGCCGAGCGGTAGCGTTTCTCGAAGTCGGTCATCGCCCGGTTGCACACCCATTGAATGCAGAAGGGAGTGGAGCGATTGGTGCGCGACAGCGATCCCGACGCGGGGAAGGCACCCTCGAGCATGAAGAAGAGCACGGCGCCGATCGAGTAGATGTCGAACTTGGCGCAGTCGACGTCGCGGATCGAGACTCCCTTGGCCGCCAGGCGCACGATCTCGGGATCCCGAAAGTACTCGGTCCCATGGGTCGTCAGCTGGAGAGTCGACGAGAGCGGGGTCAGTAGCCCGATGTCGATGAGCTGCAGCCGCTCGTTCGAGACGATGAGGTTGTCCGGCTTGATGTCCTTGTGGAACACCCCTCGATGATGGTAGGCGACGATCACCTCGAGGAGCTCTCGGATCCAGACGAGATGACGCTGATAGATTTCCTCGGTCGGCGTCCAGTCGTCGGGCCGCGGCCGAAACGTGCGATAGACCTCTTGCGTCAGAGTCGGACCGTCGTAGAAGGGCATGACGTAGTAGAAGGCCGTCTTGGACATGCGGGAGTCGAGGATGAGCCCGAGCTTCGTGGCGAGCTGGACGCTGCCGGACTCGCGGACGATGTTCTCGAGGTGGCTACCCTGGGTGAGATCGAAGTACTTCAGCACTTGATCCTCACCGGTGGCCTTTCCCCTCTCGACGCGCTTGACGACGAACAGCTGTGCCGTCGAGCCGCCGGGCGCGAGCCGACGCTGGATCTCGTAGTACTTCTCGAAGTCGTACCGATAGAGGGGCGTCGCATCAGTTGATGGCTCGCTTCCCATGGTCGGGCGAGCGCGATGGATCTTCGACTCCAAGTGAAAGAAGGCTCGACCGAGGCCCATGATGCGGAAGAAGCGCGAGAGCACGGTCCGTCCCAGATGCTTCAGTCCGCGTAGATCGGCGCGCACCTCGTGGTAGAAGTGCTTCGATTGCTGGTATGAGAAGTGGACCTTGTCGCGTGACCCGAGGCCCAAGCCCCACAAGACGCGATGAACGACGTTCATCGAGACCAGCACCGAAAGCCAGGCCAATGAGAGGACGGCTTCGAGGATCTGCGGTCCGGCGCGCAGAATCTCCTTGATGGAGAAGAGAACCGTCAAGACGGGCGCCAGCGGCCAGGTCAGGCAGAAGAAGACGAACTGCACGACGCGTAACACGATCTCAACTCCGCCCCGTCGGTGGGTCAAAAGATGCCACGAGCCGTCTTGCTCAGACGATCGTAGCTGCGGTGGTCCTGCTCCATCTGAACGTAGATGTCTCCGATCGCCGTGTCGAACGAGGAGTCGTCCGATGAGTCGAGCTGATGAGCGCCGATCTCTCCGACTTCCGACTCCGTCCAGGAGTATTCCCGGACGACCTCGGCGAGCGTTTTCTGAAGGCGTTCTCGGATCTTCTTGAGGTAGCGAGACACGCTGGCCTCCGAGATCCCCATGATCGCCGCGATGTCGAGGGAGCGAATCTTCTTCGAGATCTTCAGCTTGTAGACTTCAAACTCGAGGAAGTTGCTGTTCTTCTCGACCAGCTTGAATGACCGATACACCTTGGCACGAAAAACCTCGAGCTCGAACTCCTGCTGAGGAGTCCCCCGCCGGCTTCCCTGCTCCAACGCTTCGTTCAGAGCCAGAGGCTTGACGCCCTTGTTGCGCTTCAGAGCGTTCCGGTAGGTCAGCTCGGACGCTACGATGTGCTTTGCGATCGCGTAGAGCCACGTCGAGAACTTGACTCCTCGCTGAGTATCGAATCGACCGATCTCCTCGAAGAGCTGCATCAGCGTCTCTTGGCTGATGTCCTTGACCGTCTCCTGAGAAAAGTACCGGCTCGACAGCGAGAACACCATCCGCTCGATCGTCGGTCCGAAGACCTCCCACAGCTCGAACCAGGCGTCGCCGTCGTGATCCTTGAGGCGATCGATGAAGTGAGTGTTGATCGTGAACATGCGCTCTCGGTTTCTTCGGAATCCGGTACCGCCCGGTCGACGAGTCGGGGGCAGTGCTGTTTGGCAATGAGCAGAGATAAATTTCAGGTTGCCACTCCTGGGTCACTCACGACAGGCTGTCTCCTTTGCCCTGGCGGCCAGGGACTTTTCGGAGGCGACGGCGCTCGCGTCCCACGTCATTATATGCCGGTTAGGCGGGAATGGCCTGCCCTTGGGAGATCCTGAGAAAGCGCTTCGAGGAACGAGCCGCTCGACGAAGCCGAGCGATTGCTGACGAGCTGCTCTAAAGGAGCAGCGGCTTCTCAAACGATGTTGATGGCGGAGATCGTATGGGATTCGGGCTGGGTCCGCCTTTGCGTCGTCTCCAGTAAATGTATTCATATTAGTTGTTTAGGTCCGAAAGCTCGGATCGCGGAGGAACCCGTGAAGAACCCCCTGATCGAGATCGCGATCATCATTGGCCTGCTGGTGGGGCTCGGGGCCATGATTTTCTACAAGGCGAAGCCGGACGAGCCTCGGCTCCCGGTTCGAGAAGAGCCGGTGAATCCCAACCCGCCGGTCGAGCAGGTGGTCGCTTTTGAGCCGCTGGGTGCCAAAAACCTCCCCAACAAGGGGATGTGGCGTGGGAATCCCGCCGTCGCCGACCTGAACCGGGACGGCTTCGACGACATCGTCTGCGCCATCCGAAACGAGGAGGGCTTGTACGTCTTCCTCGGCGACGGCAAAGGCAACTGGAAGAAGTCCGTCGAGGGAATCGCCCGCACCTTGGACTACGGCGGGGCGGACGTGGCGGACTTCAACGAGGATGGACACCTGGACATCGTCTACACGACGCACTCGACACCCATCCGCGTCTTTCTCGGCGACGGGACGGGCGAGAGCTGGAAAGAGCTGCGAGACGATTTCCTGAGCTACGGCAAGATCATTGGAGATGTCGCGACGGGCGACTTCGACGGTGATGACCACGTCGATATCGTTGGCATCGACATGTTCAGCTCGCGGGAGGGCCGGGGTATCTTGCTGTTCTTCGGGGACGGTCAAGGAGGTTTCCGACTCGGTGATCCGATGCCCCTCGAGCGCTCCAAGATGTTCGGTACTGCCGTCGACGTTGGGGACTTCGATGGGGACGGCGACCTCGACATCGTCGCCAGCCTGCGGAACCCGTCGGCCTACTTGAACGATGGAAAAGGCAACTTCGTCCTCCACAACGAGGGACTGCCGACCACCTCGACGGGCGGCTCCTACTTCAACACCGCCGTCGGCGACCTGGTCCCGGGGAGCGGTGGCGACGAGATCGTGTTCGCGGCGATCATGAAGCAAGATGCCGACACCCAAGAGGTGTTCCAGGACGGCCTGACGGCTTGGACCCTGGGTGAAGACGGTGTTTGGAAAAGCGTGTCGAAGGGCCTTCCCGAGGCGGACACGTTTTACGACGCCGAGGTTGCGGACTTCGACAATGACGGGTTCCTCGATATCGTCGCGGGCGGCTACTCGCGGGCGGCGACCATCTTCCTGGGCAACGGGAAGGGCGAGTGGCGTGAGGTCGGCCAGATCGAAGGCACGGAAGGGGCGCGCCCCTATCTCGGTGTCGGTGACTTCAACGGAGATGACTGGACGGACGTCCTGACGATCTCCCAGTACGGAACGGGTGTGAAAGTCTGGGCGCGTGAGCCGGGCAACATCGTTCGGGATCGGCGCGCCAAGAGAGCGGCCGCGCCGAGGTAGGAATCGTCCCAAGCGCTTTTTTTGCAGATTTTTAGGTGGTTTCGGTTTGACGGGATTTCGGGGATTACTCATGCTTTTGAAGAAGCCGAGTGCGGAACGATCGTCCGCTGAGTCGCGAGACTCGAGGCGAAAGTCTCCGTTTCTTCCCGAATCAATCCAGCGTCTACGGGATCTGACCCGAAACCTCCACCGGAAAGAGGTCATGGAGCGAGTCCTCGATTGGATCGACCAGAGGCGAGCTTCTCGGCGTCTTCAACCAGCCAGAGAGCCCGAGCGGTTTCGGACGGCCGACTCCGCGTGGACGCCCCGAGGAGGGCGTTGCGGGGTACGGTCCCAGATATCGGAGAGAGCCAGACATGTCGAGCGGTGAAGCCAACCGATCTTGGAGCAATGTTCGATGGGCCGTGATCGCGTTCCTCGCGGTCGGTCTGGCCGTCGTCTACTTCGTTCCGTTCGGCGGCGGAGACACGACGCCGAAGACCGAAGGCGAGAAGCTGGCGCGGCTCCGTGAGCGCGCCGAAGCTTTTTGGGAAGCGCGGATCCAGTCCGATTGGGACAAGACCTACGAGTTCCACTTCCCACCGGCCTCCGACAAGGAGGAGGACCGGATGTCGCGAACTGGCTGGAAACAAGGCAAGGGCAACATCGCCTACCATCGGTACAAGATCGACGACATCCGCCTGGTCGAGGACGACTCGGCAATCGTGACGGTCACGTACCAATGGGAGATGGTGAACCCGATGTTTCGCGCTCGCCTCAAGGAGCGCTGGCTCCAGGAGGCCGAGGGAGTCGAACATCCGTGGCATTTCCAGCATGGAGACTGGTATCGCGAGGTGCAGTCGCTCGCGGATCGGATCCAGGGCGGCTCGCAGAAAGAGCGCGCTCGAAAGCTGGCCGAGCCTCCGGCGCCCAAGCTCCCCAAAGACCAGCCCGTACCGGAAAAGGACAAGCCCGACAAGCCCAAGTAATTCGCATCTGAAAGAGGAGATACTCATCCGGCGAGGTGCCGAGATTCACCTCGCCCACATCGCTCCCTTCCGGGCAAGCAGTCCGTGAAGCGATCGGGACGCCGATCGCTTCGAGGCGGACAGCCGCTGTCCTGAGTGATGTCGCAGCACCGTGAACGTGGCCGGACTCGCTCCGGCCTCGGCTCGGGGGCTGTCCCCGCTTCGTGTTCCCGGCCGACCGTTCCGGTCTGCCCGCATCCCGACCACCGAATGTCGATTCGGAGCGGGAGCCAGGGAACCCCGAAGCGTCGGGCCCAGTCCTACAGAGTCGAGGAGTGTCCACGATCCTGCCGAGATACATCCCGAGACAAGCCCGAGAAGGCCGGTCCCCCCGATCGACCCCTCGCGGCCTGCCTGCCGCTGAGAGCTCTTCTCTCGAAGAGTCTCAGCACCCCTCCTGATTCCTTCGGAGATGCCACGTCGGTGTCTTCGACTCTTCCCTGATTCGCTTACCCAGCTCAGCAACCTGTTGGAGGAGAGTTTTCGTGAAGCGAAGTCTGTATTCACTGGGCAGCCTGGCCCTGGCATTGGCGATAATCGCCTGCCTAGCGCCTTCCGCTGCCGCCGACTCGGCTGGCCGACACCCGGCGAGCCTCCTGATCTACCCCATCTTCGACTCGAGTCCAGGTGCGGGTACGGTCCTCAGCGTGACGAACGTGAGCACCGACACGTCCGTAATTGCCCACTTCATTTACATCGATGGTGATGACTGGCGAGAGTTCAATCGCTTCGAGCCATTGACGCCTCGTGACAACTTCTCGATCTCGGCCAAGGTGCACGTGCCGAGTGCTCGACGAGGTTTTCTCTATGTGATCGCGCTGAACAGCCTGTCGCAGCCCGATGCGCTGAACTTCCTGATCGGCGACGAGATCGTGGCGGACTCGAAGGGGAACTTCCTCTACGCGCTCGAAGCGATCCCGTTCTGCTCGAAGGAGCCCTTCGTCGGCAACGGCGACAAGTGGGCCGATTTCGACAGCGAGGAGTACTTCAAGGTCGCCGACAAGATGTATGTCTCGAGCTTCCTGGGTCAAGACACCCGGGGTAACCTCCCCCTGACGTCGACGCTGATCCTCGTGTCGCTGGTCGGGAGCTCGGACTACGAGACGCGACTGGATCTGCTTCCCTACAACAACAACGAGGAGGAGTTCTCTCTCGGCCTCGCGTTCCGTTGCTGGGTCCAGATTGACCTCCTCGAAATCGACGAGTACTTCAACGACTGGTTCTTGAAGGCCAACACCGGCTGGGATGACCGAGTGACGGGACTACCGGTCACCTCGGGCTGGATCGAGCTGGACGGCGATCGTGCGGTCGACATCATCGGCAACGAGCCGGCGATTCCCGATCCGCCTTTCGTCGGTGCTTTCATCCAAGCCCTGGGTCCGTACGCCGCGGGGCACCTGCTCCATGAGAGCGTCGCGGACAATCCTACCAACGGTCGTCTCGAGTTCTGAGTACGGTGTCAGGACTCGTCCTGGCGACCGAATCGGAACTCTATACAGTCAAGAATATCTCTGTGGAGGAGATTTCACAGTGACCAAGTCTCTTCTCAAGGTCGGGCTCGTGCTCGTGGCCGTCATGTGCCTCGCCCCGTTCGCCTCGGCCGACGGCCGCAAGCCCGGTAGCTTGCTCATCTATCCGTGCTTCGACTCCGACACCGGAGCGGGTACCGTCATCAGCGTGACCAACGTGGACCAGGTGGTCTCCGTCACGGCGCACTTCATCTACATCGATGCGTCGGATTGGCGTGAGTTCAACCGGTTCGAGCCGCTGACTCCTCGGGACGTCTTCACGGTCAAGGCGAGCACGCACGTCGCCGGCGCCAAGAAGGGGTTCCTCTATGTCGTCGCCCTGAACGCCTCGGGCACGCCCGACAATCTCAACGTCCTAATCGGCGACGAGATCGTGGCGGACAGCTTGGGCAACTACCTCTATGCGCTCGATGCGATCGCCTTCCTTCACTATGGAGGCGTGAACAACGACGGCGTGTGCTCGTTCGACAACGTCGAGTACGAGGCGGTTCGCGACAAGATGTACATCTCGAGCTTCCTCGGCCAGGGGAATGAAAGAGGCTTCATGCCGATCGAGTCGACGCTGATCCTCGTGGCGTTGGTCGGTAGCTCGGACTACGAGACGCGCTTGCGTTTCGCAGCCTACAACAACAACGAGCAGGAGTTCTCGACGGCGCATCGTTTTCGCTGTTGGGATGCGGTGAGCCTCGAGGACGTCGACGCTCTCTTCCGTCACGACTTCTTGATCACGACCAACTATGACGATCGAAACACCGGCTTGCCGGCGACGACCGGTTGGGCGGAGATCGATGGCCGCGAGGCGGTCGATGTGATCGGAAACGAGCCCAAGGTGATCGATCCGCCCTTCGTCGGCGCCATCGCCCAGATGCTCGAGGGCAATGGGTTCTCCGCGGGGCATTTGCTCCATGAGAGCCCTGAATCCAACCCGACGAACGGACTGCTCGAGCACTAGACCGCTTTCACCAGTCCAATCGTCCAGGCGGAAGGCCCGCCGGCCTCAGCGGTCGGCGACCTTCCGCCTTTTTCGTTGGTTGAGGGCACCGTCCGGCTTGCAGAGGTGATGTGTGAAATCATCATCTGATGAAAAAAGTGAATGGTGGAGGCTCTGGAGGGCGGGATAGCTCGAGGGCTCAGGAGTGCCGGCGAGATATTTTAAGGCTTTGGGTGGCTAGTGGTTGTGATGGGTCGGTCCGTTTCGCGGAGCGTCGACCGCCGTCGAGGCCCCGCGCTTGCGATCTGCGGCGCAATCGTTTTCGACGACGACGGGACTCGAGCCTCGAGTCCCTTGTGTGCAGCGTTTCGACAAGGAGTATTCCACCCATGTCCAAGTTCCTAAAGAGCGCCCTTGCGGTCGCGGCTCTCATGGTTGCCTTTGGCCCGTCGGTCCAGGCGTCCGGTCGTACCCCGGGTAGCGTCTTGATCTACCCGGTCTACGAGTCCTCGCCGGGCAGCGGCACCGTGATCAGCATCACCAACACCAAGAACGACCCAAGTTACAATCAGAACACCAACCTCAACGGTGTCGTCGATGTGCACTTCATCTACATCGATGCCGAATACTGGACGGAGTTCAATCGTTTCGAGCGCCTGACGCCGAACGATACCTTCACTGTCCTGGCCGACACCCACAACCCGAACAGCGAAGACGGCTTCCTCTACTGCATCGCCCTCGATCCGAACACCAACGCGCCGGTTTCCCACAACTGGCTGATCGGTGACGAGATCGTGGCGGACGGTAGCGGCAACTGGCTGTTCGGCCTCGAAGCCCTCGCCTTCAAGTCCCTCGAGGCCGATGGTGATCCGGGCGACGCCGATGGCAATGACCTCATCGATCTCGATGGTGTCGAGTACGAAGCCGTTGCGGACGAGATGCACATCTCGAGCTTCATCGGTCAAGACAGCGCCGGCGGTGTCACCTCGACGCTCTACCTGGTCGCCCTGGTTGGCTCCAGTGACTTCGAGACCCGCCTCGACCTCACGATCTACAACAACAACGAGCAGGCCTTCTCGGCTACTCACGCCTTCCGTTGCTGGGATGCCGTCGAGCTGAGCGACATCGACTCGCTCTTCGACGATAGCTTCCTGGTCACGACCATCTACGATTCCGCCACCGGCGGCCTCCTGATCGGCACGACGGGCTGGGCCCGTCTCGATGGCGATCGCGCGGTTGACGTCGTCGGCAACGAGCCGCAGGTCATTGACCCGCCCTTCGTGGGCGCTCTGGCGCAGTCGCTCGACGGCTTTGCCAGTGGTCACCTGCTTCACGAGTCGGATGCCGCCAATGCGATCGGTGGTGTCCTCGACTCCCTCCAGTAAGCTCGCAGCTCGCTGCACCTACGCCGGAGTGGTCTCAGCCGGGGCGAGGGGTTTTTCCTCGCCCCGGCTCTTTTGGTTGTGCGGGATCTGAAGCTGAAGTGGATTGCGGCACTCCTGGAGACGAATCGTCTCTGCGCGACCTCGCGTTGGATCTGCGCAACGAATCGCTCGAGGTTTCGGGAGCGCTCGAGGTGGGAGCGAGAAAAACCACCGACCGAGAAGCTCGACGGTCAGCCGCTTCTTGGGGTGGGCCGGAAGACGGTTCGATGGCCGAGTCGAAGCACGGCACCGTCGTTGCGATTCGAGCCCATCATCACCGAGTGAGAGACGCTCACCGGGGCCAGCCGAGACGGCCCGAACGAGCGTTCAAACTCAGTCGACTCCACCCTCTTGAGCAACCGAGATTCACACCTGGAGGTTCACACCATGTCGCGCTTCTTCAAGACTCTTCTCGCGTCCGCCGCTCTCCTCGTCGCCTTTGGTCCTCTGGCCGAGGCCGGCGGTCGCAATCCGGGCAGCTTGCTGGTCTACCCGTCCTACGATTCGGACTCCGGCAGCGGCACGGTCATCAGCATCACGAACACGAAGGACGATCCTTCCTTCAACCAGAACACGAACCTCAACGGTGTCGTGGATGTCCACTTCATCTACATCGACGGCGACTACTGGACCGAGTTCAACCGCTTCGAGCGCCTCACGCCGAACGACACTTTCACCATGCTCGCCGGCGTCCACAACCCGAACAGCGAGACGGGCTTCCTCTACGTCGTCGCGCTGAACCCGAACACGCAGGCGCCGATGTCGCACAACTGGCTGATCGGTGACGAGATCGTCGCTGATTCCGGTGGCAACTGGCTCTACGGCTTCGAGGCGATCGCCTTCAAGGCCCTGACCGGCGAAGGCGCCGACACCGACCTCGACCAGGACGGAATGCTCGACCTCGACGGCTCGGAGTACGAGCAGGTCGCTGACGAGATGATGATCTCGAGCTTCATCGCTCAGGACAGCGCCAACGGCGTCATCTCGACGCTTATCCTGGTCGCCCTCGTCCCCAGCTCTGACTACGAGAGCCGCATCGACTTCAAGGTCTACAACAACAACGAGTACGAGTTCTCCGCCACTTACAAGTTCCGTTGCTGGGCCTTCGTCGAGCTCGGAGACATCGACGCAGTCTTCGAGGACAGCTTCTTGAGCGCCACCTGGGTCGACACCCGCGCCAACGGTCTCTCCGTCGGCACCACCGGTTGGGCCCGCATCAACGGTGACCGCGCCATCGACATCGTCGGCAACGAGCCGATGGTCAACGATCCCGCCTTCATCGGTGCCTTCGCTCAGGCCCTCGACAGCTACTCGGTCGGCCACCTGCTCCACGAGAGCGATGCCCTCAACGCCACCGACGGTCAGCTCGAGTCGCTTCAGTAAGACTGGCTCAACACGATCCAACTGCGATCAACGGGGGACCCGCAAGGGTCCCCCGTTTCTCATTGGTTGAAGGGGAGATCTACGTGCTCCGAGGTTGCTTGCGCTCTCCGGTTGGAGTCGCGTTCGTCGGTCCCTGGCCGACGTCGTCGGACGTCGACCGGTTCTCGGGCCGCCTGCAGGTCTCGGTCTCTTCGGCACCGACCGTGTCACACCGATGTCGAGCAGGTTGATCGAAATCGGGCGAGAACTCGACGCCGCCGGGCAAGGCCCGGCGCTTTCGAAGCGGCCGGCTCAGGTCTGCTGCTCTAACGGGCGACGTTCTAACTGTTTATGCGTATCTCTTCAAGAGGCTTCTCCGATCGGACCTTGTGGCCTGGAGCTTGCGATGGCAGCCGACGGCCCTCATCCGCCTTTGCCGGCGGGTAGTGAGGTAATGAGGGAAAAGCCAATACGATCCTTTCTTCAATCCAGTGAGTCCATGGGACGAGGCGGTTCTGGCCCCGAGCAGGAGGTGGGCCGCCCACGACTGAGGTTTCGCTCGCGATGGGGAGATCGAGGTTCCACTCGATCGTCGCGGAAGTCGCTTCGCTCGTCTTCGCGTGCTCGAGCCGTCGGGACAGACGGATCGGGCGAACTCGGCCCAATACATATGTGTCCTGAGTCTCTGCCAAACGGAGGTATCCGAAACATGTCCAAGTTCACCAAGACCCTGCTGGCTCTCGTGGCGTTTGCCGGCGTCTTCATGGGCTCGGCTTCCGAGTCTTTCGCCGGTGGTCGTCTGCCCGGCAGTCTGCTCGTCTACCCGGTCTACCTGTCTGACGGTTCCGGCACGACGTGCATCAACATCACCAATACCTGGGACGCCCCCACGTACAACCCGAACACCAACCTCGACGGTGTCCTCGACGTCCACTTCATCTACATCGATGGCCACTACTGGACCGAGTTCAACCGCTTCGAGCGCCTGACGCCCAACGACACCTTCTCGACGTTGGCTTCAGACCACAACCCGAACAGCGAGTACGGCTTCCTGTACTGCATCGCCCTCGACCCGGTCTCGCAGCAGCCGGTCGATCGGGACTACCTCGTCGGTGACGAGCTTGTCCTCGACTCCTCCAATGGCGCCTTCTACCAGATCAACGCCTGGGCCTTCTCCGGCGTTTCTGGTGATGGAAACCCGACCGACGTCAACGGCAATGGTCGCCTCGACCTCGACGGCTCGGAGTACGAGCAGGTCGCCGACAAGATGATCCTCGCGAGCTTCATCGGTGACTACGTGCCCTCGGGCCTCAAGCCGTACCTCGTCCTCGTCAGCCTGCTCTGCAGCAGCGACTTCGAGAGCACTCTCGACTTCCAGGTCTACAACAACAACGAGCAGGAGTTCTCCGCCACGCACAAGATCCGGTGCTGGGATATCGTCCGACTCGCCGACATCGACAATGTCTTCACGGAGACCTTCCTCCAGACCACGCAGAACGCCAACGAGCTCGCCGCCCAGACCGGTTGGGCCCGCATCGACGGCGATCGTGCGGTCGACATCGTCGGCAACGAGCCCATGGTCAATGACCCACCTTTCCTCGGCGCTCACTTCACGACCTCTTTCTTCGGTCACCTCCTCCACGAGACCAAGGACCGGAACAGCACGGACGGCTGCTTGGACGCGCTCCTCTAAGCCGATCACTTCATGACTCTCGAGGCGGCGGCCCCTTGCCGGGGCTGCCGCCTTCTTCTTGCACTCCCACCCTCATCTCATCTCATCTCATCTCTCCACTTCTCAATGCTCTCCCAGGAAGACGCTGCTTCACCGCCCTCGCGCGACAGCCGGCTCCTTCCTCGCTTCGCAGTCGATCGCTGAGGGACCTCGGCGCACTGCATCAACCGCGCATTCCTCGAATCCTCCCGAAGCATCTAAACCCTCCTAAACTCATAAACTCATATGTGCCAATGTGTTGCTTCTCGGCATCGCCTTGTCGAGCGGATTCGACGCGTTCGGTGACCCGCCACCGGCTGCGACCGGCGAGGCTCTCAGGCCTCGGCGTGAAGCGCTATAAGTTATGCCTGGCATGAGGCTTGCGCCCGTCACTTCAGAATCTGATATCGAGGCCCGAGCGGAGCCGGATTGGGCATGGGCGTTGCGATAGTCACGGCGTTCCCGGTCTGTCCCGGGAATCGGGGTCAACCCGACCCACGGGGAGCTCGAGACGAGCTGTGATCCGTCGGGTCGAAGGCTGAAGGGAAAAGGAATCTGACGATGAAGACCTATCAACGATTATTGGCCGTCGGCCTGATCGCCAGCCTTGCCGGCTGGGGATGCAGCGGTGGCGGTGGAGGGGCCGGTGTTCTCGGTCCCATGGCGCTCGAGTCCGTGTCTCCGTCGGCCGGTCCGGACACCGGCGGAATGACCGTGACGGTAACGGGCGAGAACTTCGTGTCCGGCATGAATGTCCTGTTTGGTGATGCTCCCGCCGCCGACGTCACGGTCGTCGATGGGAAGACCCTCGTGGTCACGACGCCGGTTCACGATGCCGGAGACGTCGACATCACGGCCTTCAGCCCGAGCGGCGACGAGGTCAGCTTGACGGAAGCCTTCTCTTTCATGGTCTCGCCATTGATCTCGAAGATCAGCCCGAACAACGGCTCCGCCTCGGGCGGAAGTCGTGTTGCTCTCGATGGCCGCGGCTTCGAAGCCGATCTCGAGATCTGGGTGGGCGACCTTCCTGCGACCGATATCGTCATCATCAATGGTGAGCGAGTCGAGTTCAGCACGCCTCCTGGCTTCCTCGGGAGTGTGGATGTTCTCGTTCGCAGTGCGAACGGCCTCGAGTTCCGCGTTCCAAGTGCCTTCCTATTCGAGCGCGTGGATTTCCTCGACAATCAGGCCGTGGCAGCTGGTGTCAGCACCATCCGCGCCTCGCGTGGCGCCTCTTGCGCCGACGTCAATGGCGATGGCCTGGTGGACATCTATCTTCTCAACGGCGGTAAGGGTAGCTCGAATGGCTCGGGCAACATGCTGCTCCTCAACAACGGTGACGGCACCTTCCGCGACGAATCCGGCCTCGCCGGTCTCGCCAATGGTGGTGAGGGTCGCGCCGCGGCCTTCTTCGACATGGATCGCGATGGTGACCTCGACCTCTACCTCGTCAACGAGGGTGAGCAAGATCAGCTCTATCGCAACGACGGTGGAGCCCGATTCGTCAACGTCTCCGGCACCTCGAAGGTGAGCAACCTCACTCTTCAGAAGAACGTGGGTCGAGCGATCGCCACGATCGACTTCGACCGTGACGGGTGGATCGACCTCTACCTCGGCAATGGCAAGGAAGGTCTCAACTCGGTCAATGGTCTGTTCCGAAACTGGGGCATCGTCAACGGTGGCATCCAGTTCCGTGACCGTACCGAGGATGCCGGCATCGAGATTCGCGACACCACCAATGCCGTCGCGGCCTTCGACTACAACGGCGACGGCCTGACCGATCTCTACGTCGCCAATGGCGTGGACAATCGTCTCAGCATTCCGTGGAACAAGCTGTACCGGAACAACGGTGACGGAACGTTCACGAATGTCACTGGGCCGGCTCGCTGCGGCGATGCGGGCGACAGCCGAGATGTGGTCGTGGGTGACGTCGACAACGACGGAGACTTCGATCTGTACGTGGTCAACAACGGCGCTGCCAACCGTCTGTTCCTGAACAACGGCAATGGCACCTTCTCCGACAAGGCGCCCAGCCTCGGCGTCGACTTCGTCGACGCGGGTCGCGCTGCAGTCTTCGCTGATCTCGACAACGACGGTCTCGTCGACTTCTACGTGGTCAACGGAATCGAGGCCGGCCTCAGCGGTCAGAATGTTCTCGCGCGGAACACCATGGAGGGCGGTACGCTGTCCTTCGCGCTCGAGACTCAAGAGTCGGGCATCTTCTCCGCTGACGCCGGCGACGGCATCAGTGTCGAGGCTGCCGACTTCCAGGGCAATGGCTTCGTGGACCTGCTCGTCATCAACAAGGACGGCTCGAACCTCCTTCTCAACAACCGTCCGAGCCGCAATCACTTCTTGCGTGTCGAGCTGATTGACCGCACCGGCGCTCCGGCGCATGGTGTCAAGGTCACGATCATGCAGAACGGCCGCCATCAGACGCGTCTCGTCGGTGCGCCGGGCGCAATCGGCGACTCCACGGCGACCTTCGGCTTCGGCCGGAACGCGTCCACCGTCGTGTGCGAGATCGAGTGGGCGGATGGATCCCGCGAGATCATTCCGAACATTACGGTCGACCAAACTGTCGTCCACAGCCAGAAGTAGTCTCGCGATACGCGTCGGAATTCCTGCCCCGGAATTGGCGGGCTTGTCCTCGGAAGTGAGGGCAAGCCCGCTTCCCCCGTTTCGGCTCTCTCGACAGGTCGATCAGATCTTCGAGGGACGCCGACCGGGTCGCCGGGCGACTCGAGCCAAGAAGTGCTCGAGCTCCGAGCGCTCCTCAGGCTGCAAAGGACGCCCCCCAAAACGGGCCCGGGAGAACCACACCGCGAGCCGATCGATGCCTTCGAAGGGCCTCTGAGGCTCCCTGGAAAGGCGCGCCGCGTACTCGATGAGCGTTTCGTGTGAGGGCTTTGGGTACCCTCGGCGAGCCAGCACCTTCAAGAGTCGCTCGACCTCTCCCTGGGCGAAAACCTCTTGGGTGACGAGGAATGGGATCTGCCGCCGCAGGCGGCGTCCGAAGCGCCGAAACAGGGCCAGGCCGAGCAGCAAGGTGGCCATGACGACCGGCACCACCGGAGCGCGCTGAATCGCCCCGAGAGCGCTGCCGGGAGCTTCGAGAAGGAGCCGTCCGAGCCCGTCGAGGGACCCGCGAGAGCCACCCGCTTCATTCCATTGCTCGAGCTCGCCGCGAAGTCGCTCGGACCAGCTTCCCCGGGCCAGCTGCTCGCTTCTCTGCTCGGCCTGAACTGCTTCGGCGACCCGATCCGGTGCGGTGGAATCGAAGGAAACCCAGCCGACACCCTCGAAGTAGACCTCGAACCAAGCATGTGCGTCTCGAGACCGAACCAGATGGCTCTGCGACTCTTCCGACCATTCCGTGGTCCGAAAGCCGGTGGCCACTCGTGCCGGCAAGCCCAGCGATCGTAGGAGAATCACCGAGGCGGCTGCAAAGTGGGTGCAGTAGCCTTGCCGCTTCTCCAGGAAGCGGAGAACTCCCGCCACCCCTGAGAAACCTGCCCCCTTCAACGAGTACTCGAAGGTCTCCCGGAAGTGTTCGGTGAGGAGGCGCACTCGCTCATAGTCGTCGTTCGCTCCGCGAGTGATGCTCCTGGCCTTCAGTGCCAGGGACCGAACGACGGACCGCTCGTTGGGGAGCTGGAGGTAGCGCCGCTCAGCCAGGACCGCACGATGCGATGAGAGGTCGCTCGCCGACAAGTTGCGGTCTTGCCATGCCAAGCGATAGGTCATCGGGCCTTTGCGAGTCTGGTTGCTCGTGAGGAATCCCGTCTCATGCACCAGGACTTCGCTCGCCTCGATGGCCCTCGTGGGCTCGATTTGAAAGAGCAGGTCCTGCGACCGGCCAGCCAGGCCAAAGTCGCTCTGTTGGATCTCGACGATTCGGTTACTCCAACCGGGAGTCAGCCGGATCCAGCCATCCTCGCGCCCATCGTCTTCATCTCGTCGGAGGCTGAGGTCGTTCAGATTCTCCAGGGTGACATCGTCTTCCCGAAAGGTATCGAGAACGATGCCACGCAGGAGGAGCGGTCCAGCTTGCCTCCCCGCAGGCGTTCCGTCCCGCTCGAAGAGACGCACCTCGAGTCGTACCTCGCCGCCCAGTGGGTCCAGATCGCTCTCGAGCGACAAGGAAGCCGGAAAGATGCTCGATTGTCCAATCTCCTCACCATCTGAACTGACCCCGGTACTTTCCTCGTCGGTCAATTGGCCCGAGCGATCAGAGGGTGCTCGCCATCCGAACCAAGTGGGCTGCGGAATCACTCGGAGGATCAGGAGCGCCAGGAGGCAGGCCGGAAGGCTGAGCTGCAGCCCCATACGGAGTCGCGCCCTGATTCGGCGTGAGGTTTCACGCCCGACCCATGTGATTCGGCTTGTCGTCGAAAGCTGGCGTCTTTGGGCACGAGGCTGCAGGAGCAGTCCGGTGACCAGGATGGCGACGAGCTGCCCCGGGAGGAGCACCAGGGCTGTCGTCGAGTCCGTGCATTCGACAGCCAGCAGGACCTCGCCCAGACCGACGCCAAGCGAGAGTGCGGCGGGACCATCCAATGCCGAGTCGGCGAGGAGGTAGGAGTGGATGAGGATCAGGACGCCAGCTCCGAATGCCACTCCGCCCGTCCAACCAAGGATGCCGAGCAGAAGTATCGAGACCCCATGGATGATCGTGGCCCAGCCGAGGCTGTCCAGGTGCCGCCGGATCCACTGGCTCCGGCCGGCATAGCGGCGGATCTGCGGCAAGAGGAACAAGCCACTGCAGATGATCAGGACGGTCGGGGCGCCCACCTTCGCTTGGCTCCTCTCGATGGCTACGAGCTGTGAAGCGAGGAGCCCGAGGGTCGCCACTACACAGAGCGAAGCGAGGATGGCGATCTCCAAGCCGATTCGTTGGGAGGGCTGGGGCTGACTTCTCAATCGAGGGCTCCCGCCTGGCTCAGCAAGGATAGGCCATCATTCCGCCGAAGACGGCTGAACACCTCTTCCAACTGGTCTGACTCCACGTCGATCAGGAGCGGTCCGGCGCCTTCCTCGGAGCCGGATTGCCCGTCGTTGAACACCGCGATCACGGTCTCACCCGGCGAGAAAACCTCCCGAATCCGAGCGCGTGCGGAGCCCAACGGAAGTTCGAAGCTCGGTCGAATCGTCGCGAGCTCCGAGAGGGCGTCGAACAAAGAGGCGCGTCCGCGCGCGAAGTCGTGCACCGGTCGATCGCTGTCCATCAACGTCAATCGAAGTCGGAATCTCTCTCGGAGGAGCTGCTCGCAGAGCGTGGCGGCGAGGCTCACCGCGACCTCGAAGCCGGGGTGTCGCTTGACCGGTTGGCCGGGCACACGGGTCAAGAGGACCAGGTGAACGGGTGTGCGGTCCTCGCCTCGGAGCTCCCGGACCATGAGCTTTCCCCGACGAGCTGAGACCTTCCAATGCACGAGCCGCTGGCTCTCTCCCTCTCGCCATTCGCGAAGCCCGAAGAACTCCTCGGATCCCAAGAGCGTTCGTCGTGCTTCTCTCTGAAAGCCGCGATGCCGCTCGAGTCGGTCCGCGATCGGGCGAACCGTCCCCAATCGCGGCAATACCAAGTGGTCTGACGAGAGTCGGAAGCTGCGGCGGTACTCCACGAGGCCGAGAGGGTATGTCGACGAGATCGTCATCTCAAAGAAAGAGAAGCGACCGCGCTCGTTCAGCTTGACTTGGTACTCGGCCAGCCTTGAGCGCCGAGGAGCAATCTCGGCGATGAGTGCGTTGGGGCGCGGTCGCTGGCAGCTGAAGTTTCCCTGAGCGATCGCAACATCGCGCAAGGCCATCCAGCGGGACCGATTGCGCAGCTCCAGCCGAAGCGGACTTTCGTCGCCCGCGAAACAAACCAAGCGGCTGACCTCGACGGCTTCGACGCATCGACTCTGCAGCCAGGTTGCGAAGATGGCGATCGTGAGAAACATCAGCGCCGAGGCCGGAATGAGGCCGATTACTCCCCCAAACGCGGCGGAAGCGAGCACCCCGGCGCCCGCGAAGGCGAGCAGGGAACGTCCCGCTGGCGTCAAGCGAAGGGAGCGTGCCAACCGGGCGCTCTCTGGACCCGCCTCCATCAGGTCGGAACGGGCAAGGTCATCAACAGCTCTTCGAGGAGCTGGGCGGTCGAAGTGCGTGCTTCGGCCGGAGCGGGAATGACGCGGTGTGAAAGCACCGGTACGACGAGCTGCTTGATGTCGTCGGGGATGCAGTAGTCGCGACCCACGACCAGGGCTTGGGCTTGTGCGGCACGGAACAAGCCCAGGCCGGCGCGCGGGCTGGCGCCGAGGACGAAGCGTCCGCTGTGACGCGTCGCTTCCGCGAGCTGAACGATGTAGTCGACGAGGGCGGAATCGACGCGAATGGACTTCACCGCATCCATCATCTCGTTGACGTCGTCCAGGTCGAGAACGGGCTCGAGGCTGTCGAGAGGATTCGATTCTGCTTGGCGCAGGAGCATCTCGCGCTCTGAGGCACGGTTTGGGTAGCCGAGCCGAATTCGGAGCAGGAAGCGATCGAGTTGCGATTCAGGGAGCGGATATGTGCCTTCGAACTCGAGCGGGTTCTGGGTCGCAATCACGAGAAAGGGGGAGGGGAGGACTTGGGTCACGCCTTCCAAGGAGACGGAGCGAGAGTTCATCGCCTCGAGCAGGCTGGATTGCGTTCGAGGCGTGGTCCGGTTGAGCTCGTCCGCCAGCACGATGTTGGAGAAGATCGGGCCCGGACGAAAGCGGAAGCTGCCTTGCTCCGAGGAATAGACCGTCACCCCGAGCACGTCGGTCGGGAGCAGGTCGGACGTGAACTGGATGCGACGAAACTCGCCGTGAATGGAGCGCGCGAGGGCGCGGGCAAGCGTGGTCTTGCCGGTTCCGGGGACATCCTCCAAGAGGACGTGCCCTCCGGCGAGGAGACCGACGACGACCTGCGTGATGGGCTCCCGCTTGCCGAAGATTACGCGCTCGATGTTGTCGATGAGTCTTTGAATGCGGGATCGGGCCGTCTGAGGCGCCGGTCGCTCGTCGCGGCCCACTTCCGTGGTCATGGCATCTCCGAGTCGTTTGTTCAGAACGACTGGATTCTAACGGATGAGGGGCGATCGTGTGAGGGGGGCCGGAGCTGGGGAAGGAAGGGGCTGGGTCGGCGCGAGATCGGCCGACCCGTCGCGGAGTGGGTGAAGCCCTACTTGAGCTTCTCCCAGTACTCCTCCGGCATGTCGTGCGCGATCTTGAGCGCTCCGTTGGAGCCGGCGTACATGGGCTCTTCGACCTTGATGACTTGTCCGCCACCCAGTCGCTCGGCCATCACTTCCTCGATCGCCCGATCGAGACCGCGGACCTGGCTACCACCGCCGCCGAGCAGAACTCGCTCGCGAAGGCGACCCTGGAACTCCGGATCGAAGCTGGAGATGAGCTTGCCGAGGGCATCGACGATCGGCGGAACCATCTTGCGGCTGGCGGTCCGAACCTCGTCGGTGACGTCGAACTGGGTCGGCTTGCCTTCGACCGGGAAAGTCGCGATGACGGGTTCAGAAGCCGTGGTGACGAAGGCGTGCTTCTCCTTGAAGCGCTTCACCATGTTCAAGTTGAAGTCGGCGCCCTCGCAACGGTGCTTGAGGAGCTCGTAGAGCTGCTCGTCGACGTAGTCGCCGGCGGTCGTGAGGGTGACCTGATCATCCGCATCGGGCATCGTGCCGTGCATGCGGCAGAGGTCGACGGTACCGGCACCGATGTCGATGACGAGCGTGTCGTCGAGCATGTCGAGGCCATAGGCCACCGCGAACGGCTCGGAGCAGAGCATGACGGAGTCGATCACCTCCCGGGCCGCATCGATGATGGACTTCTTATTGTGAATGCTGGCCTCGGCGGGCGCCCCGATCACGGCATAGATGAGCTCGTCCTTGCGGGGCTTGGCAAGGGAGATCGCGTGCTGAATGAGGTCGCGAGCGGCCTTCATGTTCTCTTCGATGCTGGCGCCGTCTTCGGTGCTCTTGATCACACCCTTTTCGAGCGGCTTGAAGATGTTCACGGACAGCCGCTTCGACAACGCTTCGGCACCGAACAAGGCTTCGCGGCCGATCATCTTGCGCGCGACGACGTCCTTGGGATAGCCGACGAACGACTCGACCGTCTCGCGAACACCATTGCTCGCCGATATGGAAGTGCGAGACGTTCCGAGGTCCATTCCGATGTACAGAACACCGTGATCCTTGTCCGACATGGTCGACTACCTTCCGTGAACTCTGATCCACCTCGCCCGTTTCGCCGTGCGGCGTCCGGTCCCCGCTGTGCTCGACCTAGTCCCTCAGCGCGAGGTTCTGGTCGAAGATGTCCTTGAGGAACTCTTTCTTTTTGCCCGCCGTCGGATCGGCACCGTCCAGCCCCTGAATCGAACGATAGATCGAGGAGACGCCCGGATCGATGCCTTTGACCTTGGCGAGCTTGGCCAAGGAATCCTCTGTATCGGCAAGATGCTTTCGGAGCTTTCCGATCCGGCGCTCGAGCTGCTCGATTCGATCGTCGTGATCGTGCCGATCGCGCTCGTAGCCGACCAGACGCTCGTGCTCGAGGATCTGCGACGTCACGTCGACGATCCGGGTCTCGAGCTGGCTCAGCTTGTCGGCCGTGCCGTTCGTGAAGTCCACTCCACCCGATGAAAGCACGAGATGGACGGCTTCCCGAATTCGCGTTCCGACGTCGACGAGGCCTTCCTTCGAAAGCGTCAACGAATCGGCGTCCAGCTCTCGCTTCCGTTCGGCTTCCAGGAGAACCTGCTGCTGCAGCAGCTCCTCCTGGAGGAGCCCGTAGCGTTGCTGTAGGTCCGCAAACTTGTGGGTCACCGACTCGTGATCCTTGAGGACGCGCTGGTGCTCGGCGAGCAGGCGCTGGAACTCCTCGTGGACCTCGCGCTCGACTCCCACTCTCTCCCGCTTGTCGAGTGTCAGGTCGCGCTCGGTCAGAACGCGCTCGACGGCTTCGGAGATGAGCTGCTGAATGTCCTGTAGCCTGAGCGCCGTGATGCGGCGGTGGCCCTGCTGCTTCAGCTTTCGGACTGAGACCCGGAAACTGTGATCGCGAATGGCCTGGAGGACTTGTGTGTGCAGCTTCGGCATAGGTGTCGAATCGATGCTCCCTCAGGGCCCGACCCTCGAAGTGAGGCTCCGAACCCGCCCGACGGGCGGACGGAAGTCGAAAACTCCCGTGGGCCTCTTCGGCCGAGGAGCAACTCGGAATTGAGGAGAAAAGTGGGCTTCTGTAGCTTAGCGGATCGGGTCTACGGCGGTTTTGGCTTTCGTTGCCTTTCGAGCGAATTGCTAGAATCCTAAGGAGGAGTGCTGCCGATACATAACAAGCAGCCTCCGTCTCGGGGCGCGGTCGACGACAGGGGTCGAAGACCGCTCAGTTTCGGTTGGATCAGGTGAAGAAAAGACATGTTCGGACGGCGAAAGCTCGACGCGCTCCAAGCGGAGCAAGCGCTGATCATCATCGACGACACCGTCGATCCACACGTCGTGATGTACCACCAGCCGCGAGGCCTGCTCGCGGAGCAGTACCGGGCGTTGCGAACGAACATCCAGGCTCTCAATCGTGAGAATGTCTCTCGGACCATTCTCATCACTAGCTCACTCAAAGGCGAGGGAAAGAGCCTGACGACTCTCAACCTCGCGGCGGCCTTCGCCGAGCTCGAGCACAGCCGGATCTGCCTCGTCGACTGTGACTGGCGCGCGCCGTCCCTCCATGATCGGCTGACCATGGAGCCCGACCTCGGACTCTCCGAACTCCTCACGGACCGCGCTACTCTCGATGAAGTCATCCGACCGACACAGCTCCGAAACCTCTCTCTCATCCAGGCGGGTGAAGAACCCGAGAATCCGTCCGACCTCCTGGGCTCGGAACGCGTCTCGGATCTGATTTCCGTTCTCAAAGAACGGTTTAATTATATTCTCTTCGACACACCACCTGCAGCTACCTTCACGGATGCTTCCATCCTGGCGCCGCGTGTCGATGGGGTCGTCTTCGTCGTTCGGCTCGAGACGACGCACCGCAAGATCGTCTCCGAGTGCCTGCAGCGACTCGAGACCGTCGGGGGAGTTCTCTTGGGCTGCCACCTCACCGGGGCACGAGCCGCCCAATCCGACATCAAGCAATACTACTACAGCTACGAGAGCTGATCCGGGCTCAGGCCTCGAGGATGGCTTCTTGGCGCAACTTTCCGATATACGGTAGGTTGCGGTAGTATCCGTTGAAGTCGAGGCCGTATCCCACCACGAACTCGTCGGGGATCTCGAAGGCGCGATAGTCCGGCTGGATGTCGACCACCCGACGCGCGGCCTTGTCGAGCAAGACGCAAGAGCGAATCGATCGCGGATTGCCGCGCTGGATCTCCTCGGTAATCCGCTTCAAGGTACGTCCCGTGTCGAGAATGTCATCGACGATCAGGACGTCTTCGTTCCCGAAGTCGAAATCGAGACCGCGGAGCACCTGAACCTCACCGGCCGACGTGGTCCCACTTCCGTAGCTCGCCGCCGAGATCACCTTGATCCGCAGACGGAGAGGAAGAAAGCGAATCAGATCGGCCAGGAACACGATGCTCCCGGAGAGCACCCCGATGATCGTCAGATCTCGGCCGTCGTAGTCCTTTGCGATTTGACCGGCCAGCTCGCGGATCTCGTCCTGGATGGCCGAGGCGGAGATCAGGACGGCGTCGACGTCACGTTCGAGCTGTTGCATGGAGCGTCCTTCAGGTGGAGCTGACCATGGAAACATGTTTCGACGGCGATTGCCATCCTGCCCTCGACACGGGCGCTGAGCACCCGGTGGCTTACTTCTGCTTGTCGCGCTCGGCGTATTCCTTGCGGACCTTCTCGGCGATCGACTCGGGCACCGGAGCGTACTCGCTCGGCTCCATCGAGTAGGTCCCGCGCCCCTGCGTCATCGAACGCAATGACGTCGAGTAACCGAACATCTCGGCGATCGGCACCTTGCCGTGGACACGGCGCACCTTGCCTTCGCCCTCGATCTCCTCGATGTTGGCGCGTCGACTGGTGAGGTCACCGATTGCGTCGCCGACGTACTCCTCGGGCACCTGGACCTCGATCTTCATCATCGGCTCGAGCAGGATGTGGCCGGCGGCCTCGACGGCATTGCGAAAGGCCAAGATACCGGCCGCCTTGAAAGCCATCTCCGAAGAGTCGACGTCGTGGGAAGAACCGTCATACAGGCTCGCTTGAATGCCGACGAACGGGAAGCGCCACTCCTGGACGCGTTGGGTCGCCTCGCGAATGCCGGCCTCGACGGCCGGGATGTACTCACGAGGCACCGAGCCTCCGACGATCTCGTTCTTGAACTCGAGCATTCCGAGCGATTCTGTCGGCTCGAACCGCACCTTGACCACGCCGTACTGGCCTTTACCACCCGACTGCTTGACGTGACGACCCTCGATGTCGACTGGCTTCCTCAGCGTCTGTCGGTAGGCGACCATCGGTCGGCCCATCTCAGCTCCGACGCCGAACTCCCGCGTAATCCGGTTGCAGAGCACTTCGAGGTGCAGCTCGCCCATGCCGGAGATGATGGTCTGTCCGGTCTGATCGTCCGTGAACCGCGTGAAAGTCGGATCTTCCTTGGCCAGCTTGGCGAGGACCATGCCCAGCTTGTCGCGATCCGCTTTCGACTTGGGTTCGATGGCGAGCGAGATCACTGTTTCCGGGAAGTCGATGTTCTCGAGGAGCACCGGGTTGTCCGGGTCGGCGAGGGTCTCACCGGTGACCGTGTTCTTGAGCCCGATCACGGCCGCGATATCGCCGGCATGAAGCTCGTCGACGGCCTCTCGACTGGCCGCGTGCATCTTCACGATCCGACCGATACGCTCCTTGCCGTTTCGGTTCACGTTCACGACCTTGTCTCCCTGGCGCAGGACGCCGGAGTAGACGCGAACGAATGTGAGATCGCCATTGGGATCGGAGACGATCTTGAAGGCGAGGGCCGCCATCGGCTCTTTGTCATCTGCGTGACGGATGACGTTCTCGGAGCTCTGAGGGCAGGACCCCGTGATCGGCGGCACGTCGGCTGGCGACGGCAGGTATCGGACGACGGCGTCGAGCAGCGTTTGAACGCCCTTGTTCTTCAAGGCCGTGCCGCAAAGAACGGGAGTGATCTCGTTGGCGATCGTTCCTCGGCGCAGGGCAGCGATGATCTCTTCGAAGAGAATGTCTTCCCCTTCGAGGTACTTTTCGAGGATCGCTTCGTCGAACTCGGAGAGAGCTTCGAGAAGATGATCGCGCGCCTCGAGCGCTGCCGCCTGGTGGGATTCGGGGATCGGAGCCACCTCGATCGTCCGGCTCTCGTCGTCGGGAAAGGTGATGAGCTGCATCGAGATCAGGTCGATGACACCTCCGAAGTCCTTTTCCTGACCGAAGGGGATCTGGACCGGTACCGGATGGACTTCCAGTCGATCTCGAATCGACTTCACCGCCTTCTTGAAGTCCGCACCGACGCGATCCATCTTGTTGACGAACGCCAGTCGCGGGACCTTGTACTTCGTGGCTTGCCGCCAGACGGTCTCGGACTGAGCCTCGACTCCCGCGACCGCGCAGAACACGCCGATCGCTCCATCGAGCACGCGCAGGCTTCGCTCGACCTCGGCCGTGAAGTCCACGTGCCCAGGCGTATCGATGATGTTGAGCTGGTGGTGTCGCCACTCGCAGCTCGTCGCAGCGCTCGTGATCGTGATCCCGCGCTCCTGTTCCTCCGCCATGTAGTCCATCGTCGCCTGGCCATCGTGGACCTCGCCCGAGCGATGGATGCGGCCCGAGTAGAGGAGGATCCGCTCGGTCACGGTGGTCTTGCCGGCATCGATGTGAGCAACCAAGCCGATGTTGCGGACGCGCTCCAGCGCGTTCTTGGGAGTCGGAATGCCCAACTCCTGGTTGGACTTGCTCGTGCTGGTCACCTGACTCACGGCTGAACCTTCCTCTTTCGGGGTGATGATGGACGTTTGGCGCGAGACGTCCCCGTTCCAACGTCGGGCCGCCGCGAAGTACTCCACGTTCCCACTCGGTGAGGGGGCGAGCATGAAGCTCTCTTCAAGAGATCCGGTTCGGGCTCTTCCCGACAAGGCTTCGAGACGGCTAGAGGGGCACTCTCGAGGAGTTCCGCTCCTTGGGTAAAGACCCGCGATCCTACTACGAAAGCACCGATTGTCAACCAACTTCGGCAGAATCCAGGGTGGAATTGAGCCTCCTCCGGATTCCTGTCGGGACCTGGCCTGAGTCGTCGCTCGCGGGCGCTTTCGCTCGTCTCGACCTCTTGGCACAATGCCGCCCTCAGCAGACCCCCAGAGGGACAGGCATGACCACTCGAGTTCACGTGGCCGGGGAGGTTCTGGCGCCGGAAGTCGCCCGTATCTCCGTGTTCGACCACGGTTTCCTTTTCGGGCACTCCGTTTATGAGGTCGTACGCACATACCAAAAGGTGCCGTTCGAGCTCACCGGACACCTCGCGCGCCTCGCTCGGTCCGCCGAGGCTCTCGAAATACCCCTGCCGGCTTCTTCCGCGATGCTCCAAGCCGTGCGCGAGACGTTGGCGGCGGCCGGCAATCCCGAAGCCTACATCCGAATCGTCGTCACCCGCGGTATCGGCGACCTCAACATCTCTCCCGAATCGTGCACCGATTCCGGCCTCCTCGTCTTCGTGAAGGACTGGCCAGGGTTCCCGGAGCGACTCTACGAAGAGGGCATCTCGATCATCGTCGCGCAAACCGGTCGCATGGAGATCGCGTCGATGGACCCCTCGGTCAAGAGCGGGAACTACGCCAACAGCATCGCCGCCTTGCTGGACGCTCAGCGACAAGGGGCGCGGGATGCCCTGATGCTCGGCGCACAGGGGGAGGTCACCGAAGGCACGACGAGCAACGTCTTCTGCCTGCGCGGACGCTCGTTGCTCACTCCGGCCCTCGATGCCGGAATCCTCGCCGGGATCACTCGTGCCGCTGTGCTCGACCTGGCCCGAGGGCTGGGGCTGGACTGCCTCGAACAGGACTTCGATCTCGAGACGCTGCTCTCGGCTGACGAGGTCTTCTTTTCGAGCACGCTCAAGGAGGTCATGCCGGTCACCCGAATCGGAAACCGAGTCATCGGGAATGGGCTGCCTGGACCTCGGACGCGCGAGCTTCGAGCCGCCTACGGCGATCGGGTCTTGAAGAGCGTCGCGGGCGAATCGCCGTGGTGGTGAGTCGGCCTCAGCTGTCCTTGCCGCGGGTTACTTGGCGGAAGGTGGGATTCGAGCGCAGTCGCTCGAAGGCCTTCTCACGCCACGCGTGGTCCCGGTAGGCAGGGTTCATTCGGATGGCCTGGCGCAGGTCTTCGAGTGCCCCGTCGGCTTCGCCGCAGCGCGCGTTGGAGATCGCTCGACGGTAGTAGGACTCGTGCTCGAATCCTCCGGCGCGGATCGCACCGTTGTACGCCCGGACGGCATCCTCGAAGCGGCCGAGGCGTTCCAGGGCCAGCCCTTGATTGTGCCAACAGACGGCATCGTTCGGGGCGAGTCGCGCCGCCTTGCGGTAGCTCTCGAGGGCCTGATCATGTCTCTCGAGGTGACTGAGTGCCAACCCTCGATTGATCCAAATCACCTCGTAGTCACTGCGGATTGCGAGTGCCTGGTCGTAAGCCTCGACGGCTTCGCAATGGCGGCCGAGATGGTGCAACACCATGCCTTTACCATTCCATGCCTCGAAGTTCTCCGCCGAGATGGACACCGAGCGCTCAAAGCACGAGAGTCCTTCACGATACCGATGAAGGTCCTTGAGAACCTCGCCTTTGTGGTACCAGCTCCAGGCGTCGGCGGGATCGCGACGGATCGCTTCGTCGTACGCGACGAGTGATTCTTCGAGTCGACCGGAGTAGTGCAAGGCCAGCCCCTTGCCGCGCCAGCCCTCGAGGCAGCGGCGGTCTCGCTGGAGGCCTTCGTCGTATGAAGCCACGCTCTCTTCGTACCGTCCCAGGCTCCGCAGGGCGTCGCCTCGATAGATCCAAGGCCACGGCGACGTGCTCTGAAGCTCGGCCGCCTTCTCGTAGGCCGCGACGGCTTCCTCGTATCGGCCGAGATTCTCGAGGGCCGAGCCCTTCTCATTCCAAGCGTCGAAGTCTTCCGGGTCGTAACGGAAAGTCTCGTCGCAGAGCCGAAGGATCTCTTGGTAGTGGTGACGTCGCGTGTCGTCATTGTCTCGCATCAAGTGCACACGCCCGAGGTACGGGTCGTGAGCGTAGATGAAAAACTTGTGGCTATGACAGAACTTCACCAGAGCCGGCTCGATCTGCTTGTACTCGCACTGGATCCGGATGCTGAGCTCGGAGCTGACCAGATCGCACTCGACGTCGGAGAAGTCGCTGAACCAGCCGAAGCCGTGCTCGCCGAGGACACTGACCAGCTCGAATTTCAAGCCGAGGAGGTCGGAGTCGAAAGCGAAGGCTTCAAACGAGGTCGTCATGCGGGATCCTTCGAGGAACGAGGGCTCGGAAGCGGCTTGGGAGAGGTGACGCAACCTGCCAACGCTTCGGGCAGAGGGAGGTGGGAAGCCCGGGACCAGAGCGGGTTGCTCTCGAACTCTAGCAAGTCCGGAATGGGCTGTTAAGCGATATTTCGTGTGGGGGAGGGCCTCTGTGGCCGGGGGGAGGGCGATCCGGATGAATGGTCGGACTACCCGAGTGGCCATGACCACACCTGAGACGAGTGGGCGGCCGGGCCAGGTTCCCAGAATCCGGGGAAAACGGGGCGGGAAGCCTGCCGAGATTGGGTGGAGAGGCTCTGGCCCGAGCACCTTCGCGGGGGTCTCGGCGTCTCCCGTGATTGACAGGCCCGCCCCGGTTCGTTCAGACTCCGCGTCCCGTCAACAGCCGAGTCTCTTGGAGAGAGGTGGAGCCATTACTCTGAACCGAGGTCCCTGGTACCGAAAGCTTCACTGGCAGGTGCTGGTGGCGATGGCGTTCGCCGTGTTGGTGGGGCTCGTGTTGAGAGCCACGGCCGACTCGATCGATCTCTCGGGGGAGCAGCTCCGCGGGGATTGGGCAGAGCTCCGAGAGACGGTCGGCTCGAGGTTCAGCAAGCTGACTCCAGACGATCTGAACCAGATCGACGGACGCCGAAGCGCGCTGGTCGACTCGGTCCAGGAGCGTTATGGCATCGAAGTCGCGATCGCCCGCGATCGGGTCGAGGTTTTCGAGCGATCTCTCGTGCGCACGGGCTTCGCGAGCTGGTTCTCGTGGATGGGTGTGATCTTCATCAAGCTGCTCAAGATGGTGATCGTGCCCCTGATCGGCACCTCGATCATCAGTGGTGTTGGAGGTCTCGGACAAGGAGGCGGCTTCGGTAGGCTCTTCGGCAAGACACTCGGCTACTACATGCTGACGAGCTTCATCGCCATCTGCATCGGCTTGTTCCTCGTCAACACGATCCAGCCCGGCGTCGGGGCCAAGCTCGACCTGACCGATGCCACCTTCGACCAGAACGTGGAGACCACGTCTCTCTGGGAAGTCGTCCTCCGGATGATCCCCGAGAATCCGGTTCAGGCCGCGGCGGAAGGGCAGATGCTCGGCCTGATCTTCTTCTCGATCTTGTTCGGTTTGGCCATCAATTGGGTCGACCCGCGCTACAGCTCCAAGCTCCACGAGATCATCGATGGCGCATTCCAGGTCATGATGGGCCTCACCAGCGCCGTCATGCGCCTGATCCCGATCGGTGTCTTCGGGCTGATCGTCGGCCAGGTCGTCAGCACCGGTCTCGATCCGTTCAAGACGATGGGCTGGTATGCGCTGACCATCACCTTGGCGCTCTTGATTCACTTCTTCGTCGTGCTGCCGTTGATCCTGCTACTCGTGGCTCGAATCAATCCGCGAGAGCACTTTCGCAACATGGCTTCGGCTCTCGCGACCGCGTTCTCCAGCTCGTCCTCTTCGGCCACGCTTCCCGTGACCATCACTTGCATCGAGAACAACTCGCGCGTCTCGAACAAGATCTCGTCATTCGTCCTGCCTTTGGGCGCAACCATCAACATGGACGGGACGGCGCTCTATGAGTGCATCGGGGCCATCTTCATCTGTCAGGTTCTGGGGCAAGACCTGAGTTGGGGGCAGCAGTTCATGGTCATGATCACTGCCCTGCTCGCGTCGGTCGGTGCCGCGGGCGTGCCTTCAGCGGGGCTGGTGATGATCTTCATCGTGCTCAACTCGATCGGCCTCGATACCAATCCCAACGTCGGGGCGATCGTCGCCTTGATGCTGGCCGTCGACCGTCCTCTCGACATGATGCGGACGGCCGTCAACGTCTTCTCGGACTCCGTCGTCACGGTCACCGTCGCCAAGTCCGAGCCCAATGGCATCCTTCCTGAGCCCGAGATTGCCTCGGCCTGAGTCGTTCCCCCAACTTGTCGCCGCTCCACACTCCGCCGAGATCTCGCCTCGATGCGTTGTCGAAACCATGAGTGCCCGCTTCACCGTGACGCCCTCTGTGAGTTCGTCCAGCACGGACGGCGCCGGGATGTGCCCGTCCTGGTCGCCTATCTTCAGCAGCCGGAACGAAAGGGCGAGTGCCCCTTGCTCGAGAGACTGCGAATCGCCGCAGCGCACCAGAGCCTCGAGAGCGACGAGTCCACTGAACCTTTCCGACTGCTGGCGGCGCTCGGAAGCTTTCAGGCCGATGAGAACACCGTTCGAGCGCTGCGTCATCTTCAGCAAGCTCTGAACGGAGTTCTCGTGCGCCGGCAGTCTCATCGAGCCCCGCAGCAGCATTGTGGAACCTGTCGAAGCTTCGGGCCCTTCAGTCAGCTCTGCTTGAGGACGACTTCGAGCGATCCTCTCTCGACTCGACTCGGCCGCCATGCGCACTTCGGCGCGGCGCTCACGCCGGATCAGGATCCAAGCGGGCTCTTTCCGCCCTGTCGGAGCCATGATCCCCGACCGGAGGACTCTCGATCCAACGACCTGGATACGGGTGGGGAGATGGGGCGAGATCGGTCGCCACTGTTCGAGGCTCTGTTGGCACTCGCGGCAGAGGATCCGCTCGGCGCCCGCTTGTTCGAAGCCGTGGTGCTTCAGTCGGAAGATCTCGGCATGGCCGCTCAGCAGCTCGAGGTACCGCTTGATGTTGCCGAGCTTGCTTTTGCTCGAGCCACCGACCGGTGGCGCGAGCTGACCGCCAACCTCTTTCGTCATGAGCGGGCCTCGTGAGCGCGGGACCGGACGCCGCTCCGTCGACCGAGGTTGACCTCCCAGAGCTGCGACGCGAGATCGAGCGTCTCGATGATTCCGGCTTGGCCCGCGCCCGCCTCGAGCAGTCTCGGGAGAGATCCTGTCCGCCCGTGGAGGAGCTGGTGGTCATGGAGGCCGGTCGCGTGCGCGACACGGTCGGATCTGCTTCGCTATGGTTGCACCTGGTGACCTGCAATCGGTGTACGCGATACTTGCTCGACCTCCGTCGCGTTCGTGGCGCCGGTCGAGAGCGGCGCCGAGGCGTGGTGACTCGCAGAGGGTGGATCTGGCTCTTGATTCTGGCCGGGATGGCGGCGGCTGGGTGGTGGGCTCGCCAAGCGGGCTTGCTGTGAGATTCCGACGGCTCGATTCTTGACCGCCTCATGCGCGAGCGCTATGCTCCCCAACCCTGTAGACGAGGGGCCGTAGCTCAGTTGGGAGAGCGTCGCGTTCGCAATGCGAAGGTCGTGGGTTCGATTCCCATCGGCTCCACCAAGAAAAACCTCGGACGGTTCGTCCGGGGTTTTTTCGTGCCCCGACGAGATCATGCCTCGGTCTTCGGCCCGCCTTCACAGAGCGATTCCGGTCTGGTTGCGCGAGATTGGGACAGCAGCCGTTCGATGGCTCGACCATCGAACGGCTTGGCGAGAAAACCGTCGGCTCCCAGCGCCTGCGCTTCCTCTCTTCCCAAGATCGGGTCACCCGACATCGTCACGACGTAGGTGAGTGAGACTCGAAGCTCCGTGATGAGCTCCCGCGTTGCCTCCTCGGTCGGCGATCGTGCCTCCACGAGCGCGAGCGCCGGACTTCCGTTCGTCTCGATCAGCTGGGTCGCAGCATGCGCGGATGCGGCGGTTCGCGCCTCGCTTCCGGCGAGTGCGAAGAGCTCGCCGAGGACGTCTCGAACGAGCGAGTCGGAATCGAGCACCAAGCACCACTCCTCGACGTCCGGGCCCGACTCGCCAGCGGTCGTCTCGGCGACCGCGATGGGAAGCTCCCAGGTAAGGCAGACCTGGTCGCCCTCGAGCCGACCGCGAGGAGCGCAGCCCGGATGCGCCTCGATCTGAGGGATCGGGTCGGCGGACTCGGATTCCCAGAGTGATCGATCGCCGCGAAGCTCGAGCACTGCCAGCGGCTCACCCTCTCGTCGGAGGGTGGACAGGCGAATGCTCGGCGGCTCGGCGCTCCAGCGACCCAAGGTCTTGTCCAGCACCCGACCGAACGCCTCGCGGAGCTCCGGCCCGTTGGATACCGGAAACAGATCTCCCGTCGATTCGATCTCGGGGCGTTCGATCCAAGGTGCGAGCTCTTCGAGGACCTCGTTGACGATCTCACCGAGCTCCTCGGTTTCCTGATGCGACGAAGTGGAGCGACTCGCGTCCGACCTCTCCAATCGCTTCGAGACTGGCGACCGAGTGTCTTCGATTCGACACAGCCAAGCGAGCTCGTCATCGAGACGACGACCGATGACGTAGATCTCACGGGTTGGATCATCCTCTCCGATCGACATCACTCGCCACTGGATCGCGATTCGATCGCTCTGCCGGGTCTCGACCGGAATGAGACTCCAACGATTCTGGACGACGGGATCGCTGCACAGGCGTTCGATGTGTCGACGTCGAGCCCCAGCCGCGAAGGCGAGACGAGTCCATCCCTCTCGAGTGAGCTGGTGGGAGGAGTAGCCCGTACACTCCTGCATCGTGGTGTTGCAATGACAGGCACCCGTCAGCCGATCGACACGCGCGACCAGCCAGCCACTCCCTTCGAGGAGCGCCCGGTGACGTTGTTGGACCTGGTGCTCACGGGACGCGTTGAAGCCCGGAAGGAAGGACGGCAACCAGGTCGCGCCGGCGTCTTCGAGAAAAGCCTCTTCGTCGGAGGCGAGCTCACGGGGCGTGGCCCAAGCGATCTCGAGCGTCGCCGAGACGGGACGGCCCCTCGGCTCCGAGCCAACCGGTCCTCGCCAGCGTCTTGCCGTCCGTAACACGATTGAGCCGGATCGCGCCACGTTCACGAGCTCGGCGAATCGCGGATCGCGATCGGCCTCAGTGGTTTCGATCCACTCGGGCTCGTCCACCTTGGCGGTGGTCGGAATCGCCGCGGTTCGCCAAGCCCGTCTCAGCTGGGCAGGTTGGCACCATCCCCCGCTGACGAGCTGATCGGCCGACCTCAACCAGAGCCGTGCCCCGAAAGCCTGCAGGGCGATGGTGATCCACCTGGCCGCGCTCTCGAGGCCGATCTGCGTCTCGAAGCTGGGACGATGGGCGACCTGTAGCAGCTCGCGAAGTGTTCGCGTGAGCCGCCGAGCGCGCTCCGTCGCCTCTCGGATGTCTGCCGAGTGACTCCAGAGCTCGAGAGTCTCGGCGAGGCCGGCCAGCCTCTCTTCGAGGCGTTCGAGCTTGGACTCCGAGAAAGGCCTTGGCCCTCGGCGTTCGAGGTAGACGACACCTTGGGTCTCGATCGGCCCACGGATCGGAAGGACGGCGATCGAATGCGCGTCGGTTCGCGGGAGGTCGGTACCCGGATGCTGGCGACGATACTCTGCGACGTCCGGAATGACGCAGCGACGACCGCTCCGGCGGGCACGATCGAAGAGGGCACGTGGTTGATTCGCGATGCTTCGCTCGAGCTCACACACCGCGCGGAGCCGAAGCTGGCGACGATTGTCGAGAAGCAGCAGGCTCCCTCGGTCCGCCTCGACGGCGTCGAGGCTCTCCCACAAGACGGCTCGCCACAGTTCACGGGGAGCGGCCAGAGCTTCGAGAACTCCGGCCTTTGTGAACTCGACCTCCGGCTTCTCGCGGACCGACGCCGGTCGTGATCCCACCCGTCTCACGCCTGAGAGCTCTCGCCGGTCACCCTCATGAGGACGTGCCACGGGTGACGAGAGGAGCCTCGTCCGAGGATGCCTCGACTTGCTCGCTCTCGCGGATCCGTCTCTGGCGAATCCCCTCGAAGATGTCGTGATCGAACGGTCGGTGGCGCTCGCTCAGGGGCCAACCTTGATACTCGGTGAGGCACTCGTAGCAAACCGTTCGGAGCGGAAGGGCGTGATACGCGCCAAAGTCCACGAGGGCAAAGACGATCAGGAACGCCAAGGCTGCGATGCCGTTGAAGTAGAAGATCACGGCGCTGATGACGGCCGCTCCGACGACGAGCAACAGACCGAGGGCTCGGTTGATTGCCTTCTCGATGTAGAAAGTGCGGGCTTCGCATACGACGCACCTCTCCAGCGACTCGTCGAGAGGCGGCACGGGCAGGACTGCTCGAACCGGTTCCGTGCACCGCATGCACTGGACCGCGCCCTCAGCCAAGTCCCCGGGGACCGGAATCTCACAAGCGCGGCAACGCGCACGAACTCTCGGATTCACGTGTCGGCTCCGGAAGACTTACCAAGGCAGGGAGAGAGTCGCGATCAGGTACGTCGAGATGAGCTCGCCGACCAGCACGAAAACCAACGCCACATAGAGGATGCCCGTTGCAGCCATCGTCGATCGAAGTCGAGCGCACTGATAGCTCATCCAGGTGAGAGCGCCCGGGAGAGCGATGCCCAGCGCGAGCTTCATCAGAGCGAACAGTCCGTCGCCGAGCAAGAACTCCGAAGTCGAGCGCTCCGCGGATTCTGGGAGTGGATGGCCGCCCACGATCGTCAAGGCGATCGGCAACACCAGGCGCAAGGCCAGCGCGAGGCCCAGCGCCAGGATCACTCGCTGCAGCAGATGGATCGGGAGGTCACTGCCAACCAGATACCAATGGCCGAGCAGCATGGCGACATTCGCGGAGCCCAGCGCAAAGGCGGCGCTGATCAGATCCACGCCCAGAGTCGTACTCGCGAGGCTCCAATCGGTGCCATCGATCCGAGGGCCGTCGGCGAGCAAGCCCGCGCCAGCCGACAGCGTAGCGAGAAGCAGAAGGATACTCGATGGCTTGGGCCAGTCGGCCGCCAAGATCTGAAGGAAGACGAGGACACAGTAGCCGACCGTGAGCCAAGCCGCTTGAATGGCGGGACCGCCGCCGGAGCCGAAGTCCGTCCAGCGGAGGCCGACTGCGATGCCACCGAGCGCCAGACCGATCCAGCCGTGCAAACGGAAAAAAGCCGGCGTGAGCTGCGCGCGCGGGAGGAGAAGCAGCAGACCTGTCGTGCCGGCACCCAGGGCCAATACGAACGCCGAGAACCACCCGCTGAACGGGGCGGCGTCGGCCGGGAGTGGAGAGAACAGCATGCTCGAGGGATCTGCCAAGGGGACGGGGCCAGACGGACGGGGTCGACACGCCTCGTCGCGAGGCGCCATTAGATCGCGTGCACGACGCGATTCCAAGGCACTCGGTCGAGCTGAGGGAAGGGAATCAGTTCGGACTCGGATTCAGGTGCCCGTCGGGGCCATCCGGTGGCAGCTGCGCTCGACATCGGATCAGGATCGGGATCAATTGTTCGCAACGCGCCACCGGGTCCAGCTCGGCGAGCAGCTCGTAGCGATCCTCCGGGGACAACGGAACCGTGGCCGCGACCTGGTCGACGAGGACACCCAGCTCAATACCGGGGCGGGCGATGTGCTCCCGCAGAATCCGGTCTCCGTCTTCGAGCTGGCGAGAGAGCACGGCTGCTGCAAGCTCGACCAACTGGCTGCGCAAGTCGAGCTCGCCACAGGCCGACAGCAAGACCGGCCCATCGCTCAAACGCTCGAGCTCGCCGACTCGGTAGGGAGCTGTCGTGCTCGTCTCCGATACGAGACGCGCACGCGATTCTCCACGCAGCACCAGGTGGTATCGCTCGTCCGGAAGCTGTATCGATCGCGCGATTCGACCGATGCCCAGAAAAGGACGGAGGGACGGTCGACCGGGTGCTTGGGAATCCCGAGGGTCTCGGTAGTGGGCCATGGCGATCAGATCGTCGCTCGCGAGTGCGGCAGTGACCATCTCGTAGTAGCGAGGCTCGAAGATGTGGAGTGGCACCAGGAGGTGAGGGAACAGCGTCACCGGGTTCAGGGGAAACATCGGTACCTCCCTCGACGACTCGTCACCTGGCATCGGAATCACCTCCTGAACCGCCGCAGGCGGGTCGAGCTCGTGTCACTGGGCCGCTTCGGTCGTGAGGTTGCTCACCACTGCCGCCAGCTTCCGTGCTATCGCACGGAAGCTCTTGGACACCTCGTCCTCGGGAGAGATGGCCGTGATCGGGCGCCCCTCATCTCCGCCGGAGCGGATCGCACCTCGGAGTGGGATCTCTCCCAGGAACTCGATACCCAGACCCTCGGCCGTCTTCTTTGCTCCGCCGTGACCAAAGAGGTCCTCGCGGTGGCCGCAGCTGGGGCAATGATACTGGCTCATGTTCTCGATGATTCCGAGGAGCGGGATATTGACCTTCTGGAACATGGCAATGCCTCGTCGGACATCCTGGAGGGCGACGTCCTGGGGCGTGGAAACGATCACGCCTCCGGTCATCGGCACCGATTGTCCAAGGGAGATTTGAACGTCGCCAGTTCCCGGCGGCAGGTCGATCAGGAGGAAATCGAGCTCGCCCCACCGGACGTCGTTCATGAACTGCTTGATGATCCCGTGCACCATGGGTCCGCGCCAGATGATCGGGTCTCCGTCTTGAACGAAGAAGCCTAGCGAGACCACCTTCACGCCGAAGGCCTCGTGGGGCAGTAGGGTCTTCCCTTCGGTCCGCGGCGGACCGTGGATCCCGAACATGATCGGAATGTTCGGTCCCCAGACGTCCAAGTCCATCAAGCCGACCCTCGCCCCTTCTTGCGCCAAAGCGATGGCCAGATTGGTCGCCACCGTCGACTTGCCGACGCCGCCTTTGCCGCTCGCGATCGCAACCAGGTTCTTGATGCCTTCAGGCATGCCCGGCATCGAGTTGTCGGCGAATTCTGACTCGACCACGACGTCTACTCGCTTCGCTCCAGGGAGGGCCGCAATCGTCTCCCGACAGCTCGTCGTCAGGCCTTCCGGTGGCGTGGCACCCGAGGCAACGCCGAGTGTCACCTTGACGATTCCATCGCAGACGGCGACGTTCCGGACGAAGTTCTGATCGACGACACTCTGGGCCGAGCCGGGCACTGCAACACCCTGCAACGCTTCCAAGATCGATTCACGCGTCAGCTCAGCCACGGTCGGTTTCCTCCAGGAATGAAAGGTCGGGTTGGGTCGCGCCGGCGGACGCCTGCCTCCAGAAGAAGAGCAGCGCTCTAGTATATTGAGGCTCTGAACGCAAGCCAGCGCTACCCAGCGGCTAGCGTCGAATCCAGAGTGAGAGCCCCGAGCCGTCTTGGCCCAGTTCTCCGACTTCTTCGAAGCCCTGCTGACGCGCCAAGACGTCCCAACCACGCTCCCGCTCTTCCTGAGTCAGCACGGCGAGGTCCGCATCGAACCGAGGCCGCTCCGTGGCGGGGTCGATTGAGACCCACCTGGCGCGCGCGTAGTAGGCCACTCTGGGCCGTGTCGTCGCCAAGGTCCGTCCGGAGCCGTGCCGCTGCTCGATGCGTTGGCCCAACTCGCGGAGCTCGATCTTATCCGTCCGAGTCGGACGGGCGTTCTTGATCAAGGCTGGTAGGAGTGCCAATGTGAGGAGGCTCGCCAGCCGCAGAGAACCTCGTCGCGGCCAGCGGGCTCGCTCCCAGGTCCACAGCAACCCGACGGCGGCCCAGGGAGCCGCCCAGGCCAGCACCGGCGCCAGGTGGCGTCGGGAAACGTAACCATGAGTTTGCGTCAGGCCGACCAGTAGCAACAGATGGAGTGCGATGCTCAGAAGCGTCGCCCACCAAAGCGGGCCCCTGTTTCGACAGGCCTGAGCGAATCCGAGGATTGCGAACAGGGCATAAGTCGGAAAGAGTGTCGAGAAGAGGTGCTCGAGCACGCTTTGGCTTTCGAGACCGCCGCTGGCGGCACCCGTTGCCAGATCGACGACACTCTTCTTTTGGCTCAGCGTGAGGGTCTCGCGCTCCAAGGAGAGCCATCCCAGGTAGGGCAACGCGCAGACCGCGAATCCGCCGAGGAGGGCCAACAATGCGACGAACGGTCTCCGTCTTCGCCCAGGCTGAGACAGGAGAATCGTTCCAACGAGCACGACTGAGAGAACCACCACGGCTTCCCCGCCCTCGGGTCGAGTCAAGTAGGCGAGGCCAGCCAGGAAACCCGCCATCGCGTGCCGCCGGAGTCGGGCTGGGTTGGTCGCAGGGAGCCCGACCGCGAGCGCGAACATCCAGGCAGCCACGCACAGCGAGTCGGAGAGGACGTCGGCGCCGAATCTCATGAGATAGGGATCGCATGCGACGAACGCGGCTGCGACCGAACCGACGCGACGTCCTCCCAGGCAAGCCCCGAGCCAGCCGATCGGGAACACGAGCGAGGCCGAGCTGAGATGGGCGACCCAGCGACCGGCTGTTTCGAGCTCGAGCCCGAGCCAGCCTCCCACCGCGATCAGGGCTCCATACAGAGGATGAAAGTCATGAGCCAACGCCTGGGCTGGGCGACCATCGAGCCACAGCTCGGCCAAGCGGATGAAGGTCGTTCCGTCGACGGAGAGAATCGGTGTCAGCTCACTCCGAACGATTCGAAGAAGCAGTGCGCCGGCGAAGAAGATGAGCAGCGTGCCGTTCGCGATCGGGCCCGTTCGGAGCGAGTGCTCTTCGGACTCTGCTTGCCGCTCGAAGTGGGACATCGACTTCCTAGCCCGGACCATCGTCGTGCGGTGTCATTCGATCTCCGGAGCGCTCTCGGAGCCAGTCCGGAAACGAAGACGCGCGAGACCGAAGAGGTCTCGCGCGCTCGGCTCGGTCCCGACGGGGGCTTGGGATCAACGACCGCCGCCGCGGGGCCGACGCCGTCCCTTGTTATCGAGACGCTCCAAGTTCGTCTGGGCGTCTTCGAGAGCCACCTCGAGCTCGCCCCGTTGATCGTCACCCAAGAACGGATCTTCGAGCTGAGCCGTGGCGAGCTCGATGGCCTTCTTGTAGAGGCGTCGAGCCTCGGCGAGGTCCTTCTTGAGGTGGTAGTGTTGGATCAGAGCCGTGTCGTTCAGGAGCCGAGGGTCCTCGGGGTTGAGGCGGAGCGCTTCCTTGTAGGCTCCGTACGAATCCTCGTATCGCTCGGCGTCGCGAGCCAGCAGGGCGTAGTTGTTCCACCAGTCGGCGTTTTCGGTCTCGATCTCCACGACCTTTTGGAAGAAGTCCGCGCCGCCCGCATTGTCCTCCATCGTGAAGTACTTCCCGCCGAGGAAGTTGATCATCTGACGAACGCTGTCGTTTTGCGGATCGGTCTTCAAGGCGGCGAGGGTGAGCTTCTCCGCTCGCTTGGAATCATCCTCGATGAAACGCTGAGCTTCTTGGAGCTTCGCCTGGGCAAGTTGTGGGCGGACCCACTCGGCATAGCTCTCGTCCTTCGAGATGGCAGTGAAGAAGGCGAGCTCGGCTTCAGAGAGCTGGCCGTTGGAGAGCAGCGCGTATCCACGATAGTAGTGGAGCGCAGCGCTCTCGGAGTGATCTGGGAGTAGGCGTGCATAGAGCTCGACCAGATCGTTGTAGTCGCCGTCCTTGCCGAGGATCTGAAAGACGGTGGTATGCACGCCCGACTGCGCCGGCTCGAGGCGCAGTGATCTCTCGTAGCTCTCGACCGCCTTGAGATCCTGGCCGGCGATCGCGTCACAGTAGGCCATCCCGTTCAGGGCGTCGGTACTCTTGGGGTCGACTTCGATCGCTTGGAAGTAGGTCGCGCGAGCGCTTGCGAGCAGCTCTTTGTTCCCTTGATCCTCGACATAGAGCTGGTAACGGATACCTCCCAGCATGAGGTAGTGAGCGACGTTTCTCGGCTCGAGCGCGACGGCTCGCTGGGCGGTCTCGGCCGATTCGGGAATCTGACCTCCTTGGAACTGAGCACGAGCGAGCAAGGCGTAGCTCTCTGCGGATGGCTTCTCGAGGGCGATGGCTCGACCGATCTGATCCGCCGCGTCGCGATACGACGCGACGATGAGCGTCGCTGAGATGCCTTGGCTGGCCAGTGCGTCCGCCTGCATGAGAGTGGCCTCACCCAAGAGTCTCCAGAGAGCCGAGCTCTTTGGGTGGGAAGCCGCCGCCGGCTCGAGCTTGGCGATAGCGCTGTCGAAGTCGTTCTGCTCGAGATCGGCTCGAGCCGCCGCAGCGACCTTCTCGATCTCGTCGGCCTGGACGACGGGTTGACCCAGCCAAAGAATGATCAGCATCCAGAGCAGTTTCATCGATTCGTCTCTTTCTTGTCGAGCCGCGAAAGCCATCGGCCCGGTTGACCGGTCGCCGATCCGCTTCGCTCGGAGCGTGCGGACCACCCATTCCTCGCGTACTTCATTCGTGCCGTGGTCTCAGCGATCGGACTCGCCACCATCTCCTGATCGGCGTTCGGCAATGTTGCGACGGTAGTTCTCCGCCATCGGGCGGTCTTGACCGAGCGTCATCAGCTCGTCCAGCACATCGGTCGCTTCGTCCAGCTTGTTCTGTTGGATGAAGAGTCGGACCAGGTTTTCCATCGCGTCGCCATAGGTGACGAGTGCCTCTTCCCGAACGGCAGGGTCCTGGGATTCGTCCTCGGCGACCGCCCGCCCGTTCCGCCAGGCCTTGAAGAACATCTCTTCGGCTTGGTCGAGATCACGATCGAGGTGATACAGCGCGATCAATGCACAGTCGTTCAGGATGCGAGCATCTTCCGGTGAGAGCTCGATCGCTCGCCGATAGGCCCGGTAGGACTCCTCGAAGTTCTCCGTCTCTCGGCAGAAGAAGGCGTAGTTGTTCCACCAGTCCGCGTGATCCTCGTACATCGAGGTCACCTTCGCGAAGAAGCGACGGGCCGATTCGTTGCCAGCGGCCACTTCGAGAGCCCCCAGGCTACCCACGCCCGTGATGGCCGATGGATGCTCCGGGTTTGCGTCTAGGGCCCGCAAGTAGTAGCTCAGCGCCATCTCCGGATCGTCATTGCTCTGTGCCAGTGCGCCCTGAGCGACATGTGCTTCGGCGATCTGAGTGCGAGCTCCGGCGATGTACTCGGGGTTGGCTTGCGCGGAGCGCCGGTAGGCGTCGATCGCTGCGCCGAAGCTCTGGCGCTGATGCTCGGTGAACCCGAGGTACCAAAGCGGTGTCGCCTGGACGCCGGGATTCTCTTCGGCGATGCGCTTCAGGAAGTCCGCCAGCTCGTCGAGACGCTCTTGACGGCTGAGCACACCGTAGAGGGAGCTGTACAATCCGCTCGCCGCCGGGTCACGCTCGATGCCCGCGACCAAAGCATCTCGAGCCGCATCGACATCTTCTTGCCACTGATACGCCTCGGCAGTTTTCTGAAAAGCATAGACTTGATACGGCGTCAAGGAGTCCGAGGCGTTGGCCGTGATGTGTTGATAATCCCCGACGGCATTCTCCCAATGACTTCGAGCAGCCTCCGCGTCGCTCTCGCGCAGGTTGGTGTAGAGGTTGAGATGAATGTCGGCTCGGGCACCGAGGAGATACGGATCGTCTGGGAAGCGGCCAATGCCCTTCTCCAACGTGGCGAGTGCCTCGTCGAAGCGGAACATGCTGAACTGGGCCTGGCTCTTGCCGACCCACGCTTCGGGACGATCACTGCCTCGGTCGAGCGCGCGATCGAAGCGATCCAGGGCATCCGTGTACGCTCCGATGACCAATCCACCGACCACGCCTTGTCCGGCGAGGAACTGGGCAAGATTCAGCTCGTAGACTCCGCGCCAGTAGTGGAACTCGGGCCCGTCGGCTCCGGCGGCCTGGGCGATATCGAAGTGAGAGAGCGTGTTCTGTAGATCCCCGCGACGGAGCGCGATCTTGCCGAGCAGGAAGTGAGCCGAGCCTTCGGCTCGCGCGTACTCCGTGGTCGCTTCCTGAGTGTTTCCCACTCGAGAAGCCCTCTCCGCCCGATCGAAGTGCACATCCGGCGAAGCCAGTTCGCTACCCGTCGGTAACGTCGGAGAGCTCGTGTCGGATTCCTGAGCCCAGGTCACGGTCACCAGGAGTGGGGCGACCGCACACCACCCGCAGAAGAGCGCTCGGCTGATCACAGGGGTTCTCCTCCAGTTCAAGTCTTTCTGGGTCAGTGCTTTTGAGCTTTCGGCTGTCGAGGGCGGCCCCGGCGGTGCGCCGGCGTCTTCTCGTGGCCGATCGTGAAGCCGGATGGGCCGCCCTCCGCAAACGCCGATCCAGGAGGATCGGCCCATCGGAAGCGGTGCACAGCCTGAGCAGCGAGCGCGTCGTGCGGGGTCTCGGGGGAGATCGAAACTCGCGACAAAGGTCCCGAACGCTAACATTCGCAGTTGCCAGGGTCAAGATTGCCAAGCGGTTAGCTTCGTCTCCTGCAGCTTCGCCGTCGACGGCGGCCACGGTTCGAAAACCATTGAAATAATACGGACCGAGCCCTAGTCTCACCTCCTCCGCCGAGGGCCACGGGAGGCGAAGCACGTCGACCGGGAGACCGGCTGACCTCTCGGCTCGGGAACCTGCTTCTGCTGCAGTCGACGCCGCGGGATGGCCGAGACGAGTCTGGGGTCTTGTCCCCTCGACGAGCCTCGGTCTTGACGGTTGGGAAGGTTGAAGGGACCACGTTGCATGAACAGGTCGCGCTGGACGATCGGGCTCAGGCGCAGTCGCTGCTGGCTCGCGGGAATGGCGGGTCTCCTCGGTCTGACCCTCGGCTTGACGGGCTGTTGGGGAGGATCCAGCGTTGGAGCTCTCTTCGACCGCGACGGTGCAGGTGACGGAGGAGGTGGCGGGGAGGACCCGGGCAATCTCGATCCGTCCTCGCCTGTCGACGGCGGCCTCAGCATTCCGGGCCGACCTTTCGTTCGGCGTGTGGCTCCCACCGACGGAGCGGGCAACGCACACCCCGAGACTCCTCTCGTCATCTACTTCAACGAGAGCGTCAATCGAGCCACGCTTGGCTCCGACACGGTCTTCGTCAGACCGGTCGGGGGGGCCTCACTCAGCGCCTCGATTCGCACCCTCCATGGAGATCGGGTCGCGATTCTCTCGCCGGATGAGCGCTTGATCGGCGGAACCGACTACGAGCTCGTCGTCACGACGGGTATCGGCGATCTCGATGGCGAACGCCTCAACGCGGGTGACGAGACCGTCGCTTCGACCTTCACGGTCGCGGTGTCGGAGCCGTCACTGGCCGTTCTCGATCTGATTCCTTTCGACGGCGAGCAAGGGGTGCCGAGCTCGACCGATCTGTTCGTCATCCTGAATGAGCCGGTCGACGTCGCGTCGGTCTCGAACCAGAGCGTCCAGGTCCCGAGCGGGCCGGGCGGCACGGTCGACCTCGACGACGACGGTCAGCTGCTCACGTTCAGCCCGAGCTCCAACTTCCCGATCGGCTCCACGGTCAACTGGACGGTCCGCAGCGGCCTTCGGGATACCGATCTCAGCGGGTCGATTCTGTCGAGCGACGTGCCGGCGAGCTTCGTGACCTTGGAGCTGGAGCCGATTCCCGACATCGCCATCATCAGTGGACCACAAGGGACCGATCCCCTCACGGGCCGCGCAGCGGCGTTCATCAGCCAGGCCAATCAGGTCGACTACACTCTCGACGTGCAGCTGCCGGGCTCGACCCAAGCGGGCGACCGGGTCTTTCTTCGATTCGCCGAGCAGGCCGGGACCGACCGCGCGACATTCGAGCGAACCGCGATCGGCAGTGGTGTCGTTCGATACACGGTCGACCTCAGTCAGGCCGGGCTGAGCGACGGGATCATCGTCGTGGCGGCTTGGCTCCAGCGGGGCGGCACGATCGGGACCTTCTTCGTCGACTCCGATCTCGTCATCAAGGACACGTTGCCCCCGCAACTCCTCGAGCTCGGTCCGCCCGTGGGCAGCAACGCGGGCGCGTTCTTGTCTCCACTTCAGCGCGTCAGCGTCTACGGAACCGCCAGCGAGTCGCTGCAGTCGGTGACGTTGGCCTTGCCGTCGCTCGGGGCCGAGGTCGGTCTGTTCGACCAGGTTCTCGAGCCGATCCTCTCGCCGCCGGGAGTGAACTCGTTCTTCATGACCGAGCCGGTGGATCTCGGCAATCGACGAGACAACGTCGAGTTCAGCCTCCTGTTGACCGACGCGGCGGGCAACTCGACCGTTCCGACGACGGGTACGGCCATCGTGCCACGCGGCGCTTTGGGCGGGAGCAGAGTCAGCATCACGGGCCAGCTCACCGTCATCGTCTACGACTCGGACAGCCTTCGAGGGATTAGCGGCGCGACAGTGATCGTGCACTCGGCTGCCAATCCGATTTCGCAGGGCGTGCGGCGCACGACCGACTCTCTGGGGCGACTGACGATCCCTGCCGGTGATCTGCCAGGCTCCGAGCCTTACTTGATCACGGCTTATCGCTTCAGTGCCGAGCCCATGCTCGATACCAGCCTGACCACGATCTACAGCACCTCCTCTTCGGTCGTGCCGGTCCCCGTGTCTCTTCGACTCGGCTCGATCGGGACGGTCAGTGGAGTGGTCCAGAACCTCGGTGGGGCGTCGGTCACCGGCGGGGCCAGCGCTAACCTCGGTCTGACGCTGGGCACGGCCGTGATCGGGTTCAACGCCCTTCTGCCGACTTTTGACATCGACGTCTTTCCGAACGGGGTTCTCGCCGTCACCGGATTTGGCGCCGCCACGTTTCCTCCGACCAATGGTGCTGCGGCCTTCAACGACTTCACGACCCAGTTCCCGGTGCGCCCTTCACCCCCCGACGGCTCCTCGGTCGTGAACTTGGACTTCAACGTGCCCGCGCCGGCGATGCTGACCACGCTCGGGGGGCCAGCGACGACGCTCACCTTCGATAATACCGGGCTCGGTGTCTCGACTCTCGAGGAAGGATCCCCATCGGCCGTCGTCGTGGCACGACCGCTTTCGAGCGGTGGCTTCGAGGGCGTGGTACCTACGGGGCTCGGTGTCCTGACGCTCGTGGAGCCGCCGCGTCCCGACGTCTTGCCGGACGTGGATGACGCGGGCCTCGTGGCCGTCTTCCAGCAGTTCGTCCCGAAGAACCCCGATGGGACGGGTGACAACGAGATCTTCGCGATCGATCTCAATACGTTTGCGACGACACGCATCACGAACAACACGGTCAACGATTCGCGTCCCCGTATCAGCCGGGACGGTTTGAAGGTCGTGTGGGAGTCGGGGCCGGCCGGTCTGACCGAGATCCGGGTCGCGAACATCGATGCCAGCAATCAAGTGATTCTCGTCTCCAACGGAGTCGCCAACTCACGACCCGTCATCTCCAACGATACCGGCGGCGGTCAACGCTGGGTCGTCTACCAGACCCTCGTTTTCGGACTCGACCTCGACATTGCGCGCGTCGAGGTCGACGACCTGGACAACTCGATCGTGACCGCTCCGGCGGATTTGACGGGCAATACGGCGAGTGACCAGCGTCCAGCCATCGACGCGCTGGCAGCGCGCATCTACTACATCAGCGATGAATTGGCGGCGGGTGACGACGATCTGTTCGTCCTCACGACCTCGTCGATGATCAAGACTCCCCTCGCCATCGCCGGCACCGACGAGGGGGACCCGACGACCTCCTCCGACGGCGCGATCTTCGCCGTCACCTCGTCGGGCCTCGGTCTGGGCTCGGGTATCGCGGTCGCGCAGTTCAGCCAGCCGTTCAACTTCATCCCGCTTTCGATTTCCCCGAGCCTCACGACGGACACGGTGCCTCGTCTCAGCGGTGACGGTGGAACCGTTGCTTTCGAGCGGGTCTTCGGGACGGCGAAAGAGGTCATGATCGCGACCGACTTCAACTATGGCGCACAAACCGCCACTCTGCGTCGCATGACTCAGAACGCCCAGAGGGATCAAGAACCGGTCTTGGTCGGTGATGGCTCCCAGGTGCTCTACTCTTCGAACCTCGATGACGACTTCGAGATCTACCTCGCCGCCACTGCCAATCCACTTCCGATCCCCTTCCAGCTCACTGATCAGGCCGCCCGTTACAGCTATCAGGCGACCTACGCGCTCGATGATCCCAATCACATCGATGGCCAGACTCAGCTGCCCCGCCTCTTCGAGAACGCCGAGGTCGAGCTCTTTGCCGAAGGCGCATCCGGAGAGCTGGCGATCGCTCGGAGGCTGGTCGATGCCTTGCCCAGCGATGTGGTGTTTCAAAGAACGCCCCAGGTGCTGGCACCCACGCCAGGGCAATCCACCGTTCTGACGGGAGCCAACGTCGCCTGGACCGACGACATTCCTGGCGATGGACTGTGGCTCTTGAGCTTCGGAGACGCGACCGGGCGGCAATGGACGGTCTATGTCCCTCAGCGCGTGGGCTCGGCCATCACGCTGCCCGATGTCCGCTCGGGTACGCAGGAGGTCGTTCGGGGCACGGTGAACGTTCGAGTTTCGGCGCGGGCCTTCGACAGCTTCGACTTCAACCGGTTTCGCTTCTCCGACCTCTCGCATTTCCGTGATCGTTCGGACAGCGCGCCTTTTACGATCATCGTCCCCTGATTGGCGGGCACCGGCTCTCGATGCTCGGTGCCCGTCGGGATCTGCCGGGTGAGCTTCCTCACCAGCCCAACTTGACGGCTCGCCCGGACGAGGGGCCTTTCGGAAAGGGCTCCTCTGTCGCCGCCCTTCACCGAGATGAGCGGTTCCCGCTCGGCTCGTCTTGACAGGTCCCTCTGCCTGCGTCACCATGGCGCCGGCGGTGTGGGCGAATTCCTCCCTCCGAACCCGTCCACCTACATCAAAACCCACTCAAGACGAAAGGCGGATGCCATGAATCGCCTGCGGAGTCTGTCGAGTCGCGTCGGCTGGGCGCGCTGGTGTGCGGGCGTGGTTCTCGGTGGCCTGATTCTGACCGGTTGTCAGATCCCCGAGGTCCCCCAGGTCGCCGGCAGCGAGATCGAGCTGGATTCCGGCTACACCGATCGATGCCCGCTCGAGATCGCGGTCTTACCCGTTCAGAATCTTGTCCTCGAAGAGGTCGACATCCTGGGCGAGCTTCGACGACAAGCGTACCTCCAGCTCATCGACAAGCGATACTCGGCCCTGAATCTTGCCTACGTGGACGAGGAGATCTCACTGCTCGATGCCGGAGGCGGCGGAGATCGAGGGATCGATTTCGCGCGTATTCGGGGGCAGATGGGTGAGGACGCGATCCTGCGGATCAGCCTCGAGAAGTTCGATACGGGGCCCTATCACGCCCGCGGCCGGATTGTCATCGGCGCTGATTGGTTGATGATCGACTCCAAGACCGGTGAGCAGCTCTGGCGCGCCCGCGTCGAGGAGATCGTCGACCTGCGGGACGAGCGTGAGCTGCTGAAGATGAAGCGCGAGTACGAGCCGCGCGCTGTTGAGCTCTATGTGCGGAGCGTCCTGTCGCGGCTGCCGGACAAGGTCGATCGGGCGGGAATCGAGGGCTTGCCGTCGTCGCCCCGCTGAGAGGTGGTCACTCTGGGGGGAGGCGATTCCGGCATCTCTGGAAGCCCCCCCTTTTTTCCGGGCACCGATTCCGTAGAATGTTCGATTCTCCGCCGGGGACCGTTTGACGGGAACCCGGCCTCGAAGAGGCCCCGTGCCCGATCTCAGACCGCTTTGACGGCTCTTGGGTCGGGGGTCCAAAGGGACTGGGTCGTGGACCCTTGCCGACTGGATGAACCATTGAGGGGATTCTGGTGGTGAGGAGTAGTCGTCCTCCTAGCCGAGAGAGTTCATGCAAACGACCGCCGAGATCGTTCAGGATCACCGTAAGCACGACAAGGACACCGGATCGCCCGAAGTTCAGGTGGCGATTCTGACGGCGCGCATTGTGCACTTGACGGAGCACTTGAAGAAGCATCGTAAGGACCACGCGACCCGTCGTGGCTTGCTGATGTTGGTCGGAAAGCGCGCGCGCCAACTGCGTTACTTGGCCCGCAAGGAGCGAGCTCGGTACCAGGCGCTGATTCAGAAGTTGGGATTGAGAAAGTAAACGAACGAGCCTGGGCGGAAGTCGCCTGGGCCTCAGCATCAGGCGACCGGCTCCGACGTGGATCCGGTCGCGGCGGCGCTGCCCTCGCCTCGGCCCGCGAGCCACTCGGCCCGGCGAAGGAGATTGTCGAATCCGACCTGCAGCAGATGTTCAACCCACCGAAGCGGCGGGAGTCCAAAGGGGGCTTCCTCCGACTGCGGCGCCGCCCCAGAAGGATGAATTGCGAAGCACGACCACCGCTCGCCGGTGGCGGCCGGAACGGCCCCCGCTTCGCCCGAGGAGGCAGATTTGAGTCATCAAGTTGAACGTGAGATCGGCGGCAAGAAGCTGATCATTCGCACCGGCCACATGGCCCGCCAAGCTGACGGAGCCGTCACCGTCCGGTACGCCGATTCGATGGTCCTGGTCGCGGCAACGTCCGCCGATCCCCGGCCTGGGATCGATTTCTTTCCGCTCACGATGGATTATCGCGAGCGAACGGCGGCCGCCGGCAAGTTCCCGGGCGGCTTCATCAAGCGCGAGGGTCGTCCGACCACCAAAGAGATCCTCACGATGCGGATGATGGATCGCCCGGTCCGACCGCTCTTCGCCGACGGATACCGGAATGAGGTGCAGATTCAGGCGCTGGTCCTTTCGACGGATCAGGAGAATGATCCCGACATCCTGGCGATGATCGGCGCTTCCGCTGCTTTGCACATCTCGCGCATTCCTTTCCTGGGTCCTCTCGGAGCCGTGCGGGTCGGACGGGTGGACGAGAAGTTCGTCCTGAACCCCACCTTCGCCCAGCTGACCGAGAGCTCCATCGACCTGGTCGTCGCCGGCACACCCGAGTCCGTCACCATGGTGGAAGCGGGTGCCAACCAGGTCTCCGAGAAGATCATGCTCGAGGCCATCAAGTTCGGTCACGACGCGATCCGCGAGCTCGGCGACATGATCGACGAGCTGCGTGAGCTGGCCGGCGTCGAGAAGATCCAGGTGGATCCTGTCGAGATCGACCCCACTCTCCAGCGCCTCGCCGAGGCCTCTCACGACGACTTCCTCGCCGCTCAGAAGACTGACGGCAAACACGAGCGCAAGGCGGCTCTCGACGCCGTGAAGGATCGCGCTTTCGAGCTGCTCGCCAAGCGGCTCACCGACGAAGCCGAGCTCGAAGCGGCTACCAAGCCGTTCAAGAAGCTCCTCGGTGAGCAGATCAAGAAGACCGAGCGTGAGCTGATCATGACCGGGCGACGCATCGATGGGCGGCGCCATGACGAGATTCGGGACATTCAGGCCGAGGTCGGCATCGTCCCGCGCGTTCACGGATCGGCCCTGTTCACGCGAGGTGAGACTCAGGCGTTGGTCATCGCGGCGCTCGGTACCACCATGGATGAGCAGAAGGTCGACGGTCTGGCAGAGGAGTACTCGAAGAAGTTCATGCTCGACTACAACTTCCCGCCATTCAGCGTCGGGGAGTGCCGTCCGATCCGTGGCCCAGGCCGACGTGAGATCGGACACGGGGCATTGGCCGAGCGGTCGCTCAGGCCCGTTCTGCCTCACCCCGAGAAGTTCCCTTACACGGTCCGAATCATCTCGGACGTTCTCGAGTCCAACGGTTCCTCTTCGATGGCGACCGTCTGTGGCGGCGCGCTCGCGATGATGGATGCCGGCGTCGGTATCCGACAACCGGTCGGTGGTATCGCGATGGGGCTCATCAAAGAAGGCGATGACATCGCCATCTTGTCGGACATCCTCGGAAACGAGGATCACCACGGCGACATGGACTTCAAGGTCGCGGGCACCCAGCACGGTGTGACCGGCCTTCAGATGGACATCAAGACCTCCGGCATCAGCTACGAGATCATCGAGCGAGCGCTCGAGCAGGCGCGCGCCGGCCGCTTGCACATTCTGCGTGAGATGCTCGCGGCGCTGGATCGCCCCCGGGCCGACATCTCCCAGTACGCGCCGCGCCTGCTGCAGATCCGCATCAATCCCGACAAGATCGGGCTCGTCATCGGCCCCGGTGGCAAGCAGGTCAAGAAGATCCAGGAAGAGACCGGCGCCAAGGTCGAGATCGTCGACGATACCGGCTTGATCCAGGTGGCCTCCGTCAACGAAGCCGCGGCCAAGGCCGCGATCGATCGCATCAAGGCGATCACGGAGGACGTCGAGGTCGGTAAGATCTATGAGGGCCGCGTCGTCTCGGTCAAAGATTTTGGTGCCTTCGTCGAGGTCTTGCCCGGGCAGGAAGGGCTGGTCCACATCTCCGAGCTGGCCGACGGCTTCGTCGATCGTGTGACGGATGTCGTGCAAGTCGGCGACGTCGTTCAGGTCAAGGTCATCACGGTCGACGATCAGGGACGCATCAAGCTCAGCCGGAAGGCCCTCGAGGAAGAGGCCGTCGAGCGCTGATTGAGCGCCTCGACACGGCGGCGGTGATATCGCAGGTCCGCCCAGTGGCTCGACAGCCTCTGGGCGGGTCCTTCACCGTGCACACCACCGTGGCGCCATGAGATCAATACCACGACAGCTTTTCCGAGTCGCGAGCCTCCTCCTCGAGGGAGTGATCGCTGCCACGCTGCTCGTGACGTCCACTCTCGCTCAAGTCCCTTCCAGCCAGCTCGTCGCCCGAGCTCGCCCTCTCGACACCCCGATCGTTGTCGACGGCCAGCTCGATGAGTGGACCGGGCGCCCCTTCGAGATTCGCATCGATCATCGAGATCAGGTGTGGAGAGGAATCGATGGCAACCGCGAGAGTCACTGGAGTGGTCCTGAAGACGCCAGCCTCGAGCTGACTTTTGCCTTCGACTCGGTCTCCCTGTACATCGCTGGACGCGTGCGGGACGACGATCTCGTCTACAACGAGTCCCGCTGGTGGCAAGGCGACGCGATCGAGCTGTTCATCGACTCGAATCGACGCCCGGGAGAGAACGACTCTCCGGACGTCATCGACCTCGATGACGCACAAGTCTTCCTCATGCCGTGGCAGAGCAAGGGACGTCGCTGGGGGGTCGTCTCGGCCAACGGTACCCAATCGGACGGCCAGTTCGATGGCGTTCAGGTCGCGGCTCGTCAGATCGATGATCAGACCTACGAGTTCGAGGCTTCCTTCGCCTGGGTCAACTTCTACGGCGTTCGGCTCGAAGACGGCGTCATCGGCTTTCACGTCGCCCTCGATGACTTCGATCGAGCAGACGGCCCCGACACGACCTACCTGAGCTGGAATGGCGAAGGCCTCCTCTACGAGCGCGTCGCCGAGCGAGGTCGGCTCGAGCTCCTCGAAGCGACCAGCGTCCTCGATGAGGCGACTCGCTCTCGAAGGCGAACCAGCTGGTGGCAGACCCTTCTAGGAATCGTGCTTCGAGTCGTCGCGGCTCTGACGATGATCGCGGCGCTCTTCTTCGTGGTCCCCAGCCTCTATCGAGTGTTTCAAGTTCGGCGGCGATGGAGAACGCGGACGCTCTGGATCGTCGTGGGCACGCTCGCGACTTGTGCCTTGTGTACGACCGGGTTGATCGCCGCTCTCGGGTTCGGAGCTCGCGATCAGCTCGAAGACGTCGGAGAGACCGTTCGACGCCTCGAGTCCGAAGGCTGGGTCGAGGTCTTTCTCGGTGGAATCGGTGACACGAATGAGCGGAGCCGACGCCTGCTCGACGTGCTGAGCGGAAAAGAGGTGGAGCTGCCACCCGAGTTCGGCTTCGAGCTCGTCGATCTGTCGACGCCAAAGGAGCGGTCGTCACAGGTGAGCGAGGGTCTGCCTCTGCGGACGGGCGAAGTCTCCGTCTTCGAAGTGCATCCGCGCTCGCCCGCCGATCGCATCGACCTCCTGCTTTCGGTTCGGCTGTCCACCGAGGCAGCCAGTCGCTCGGAGAGTGCTTGGGTCGCTCGTGCCGGAAGGTTGCTGGTCGAGTTCCTGGACGGATCGCGTCTCGAGCTCCCCACCGCGGGGCGGTTCGGCCTCCGGCGATCGCGACCTCCTTTCGACGAGGCCATTGCTCGAGCGGCCGGTCTGTCCGTCGAGCGGGAGCTGCCCGACGGTGCCACGGTCGACCGCCTGAGTCTGCGACTCCCGGACTCCCATCGTGATCGAGAGATCGCGCGCCTCACCGTGCAGATCCAATCGGGTGCCGTTCGGGCCGAGCTCTTCGGCATCGAATGCATTCGGCTCGACGCCGACGGAGGGATCACGTCCTCGGTCCCTGTCTCGCTCGGCAGTGTCGGGCGTACGGGAATCCCGGCCGCTGTCCGAGAAGGATGGCCTCGAGACACCGGCCCGGTCATCAACGACCAGCACCGCTCATTCGAGCTTCCCCTGAACCGTCCCGCTGCTGGGCGTGCCTGGTTGATCCTCGCGGCTCGAAAGCTCGACGAGCTGCACTCCCTCTCCTCACAGCCGGTGGCCACCGTGACCTTTCGCTACGCGGAAGACGTCACCGAGACGACCGTCCCGCTTCACCGCGGGCGACACCTGATCGAGCCTGACCGGGAGCCGGGAAGGCCCTACCGAGCGACCGAAAGCCCCGTGGCGTACGAGTGGCGCGACGAGGGCGGTTGGCATCACTACGGGATCGTCGAGATCCCGCTCACAATGGCACCGCTTGCGTCCTTTCGATTCGAGCTCGCACCCGGGATCACGCGACCCGAGATCCGACTGGTAGCCTTGACTCTCGGGCGACCGCAGCCCCAACGGTTCTTGCCCGATTCGGAGATGGTCCTCACCGAAGGCAACCGTGCGAGGCTCCAGGCGGGTGTGCTCGCGGACCCCGACGCCATCCGTTTTTCGATCTTCCTCGGCAACCGGCTCGTTCGGTCGACCTTCGACGAGGCGCTGCAAGGCGAGCTGGAAGGAACCCTGCCGGCGGATGAGGAGACGTTCGCGGGCGATGCCGGTCAAGCCACGCGCCTGCGCCAGCTCGGGACGCGGTCCTATTTCGAATCGATCGTTCGTGTGACCGGACACAACGATGTGGACCGCGCCATCGGGCTCTATGTCGCGGCGGAGCCGAGCTTGTGGCTCGTGCGGCTGCGCAACTGGGCGGGCGTCGGACTTCTGCTCTTGACGGTTCCTTTCGTGATCTTGCGGCTGTCCGATGCGCTGAGCCGCTTGCGGCGGCTCCGTGCCAAGCTCTTGGCAGCGTTCACCCTGACCTCGCTGGTCCCGGTGCTCGTCTCGTTCGTCGTCCTGGCGAACCTGCTCGAGTCGAATCACCGCAAGGAGCTGATGGCGCAGACCAAGTTGGCGCTCGAAGGCCTCCGGACGAATCTGAGCCAGCGGGAGCAGGCGGTTCAAGAGCTCGCCAAGTCATGCTTCGAGATCATCGACAACGAGCTCTGGACGCCCGGCCTCGAGGTCTCGGTCTTCGACGCGCTGCCTCCGCGCGACATGCAGGAGCTCCTCCAACAGGCTCTTCGGGACGCCCTCGGGCCCGACGCGCCGTTGCCGATCGTGGCGGTCGAGGAGAACCGCGGACTCATGCGCCGAGAGATCTTCTTCGCCGAGCCAGGCCAGCCGGCTCCTAGCCCACTCTTCGAGGCGGCAGAGCCCGGGATGTACCGCCGGTGGGGACGCTCATTCCTGTTCGGGACACACCAGGAAGGCGGTGAGCTCCTTCGAGTCGCCATCGCGCTTCCGATCGACGGCGCCGAGCTGGCCCGTCTGCTACCCGATGGTGGCGAAGCTCTGCCCCAAGGGCTCCTCTACTCCGTGCGCGGTTTCTTGACCGCCGACTCGGCGGCGGACGGCGAACGTTCCTTACTCGCGCCCGTGTCTCGCGAGGTCCGTCATGCCATCGGCGAGATTGCGCGAAAAGGAGGACCCGCCCTTCGTCTCGATCTCGAGGGTGAGGCGGTGTTGGCCTACGACCTCATCCAGCGTGACGATGGGGAAGCCGTCGGCGTGCTCGCGGCGAGGTTGCCTCTCGTCCCGATGCGTCTCGGCTTGCTCGTCGCCGAGGTCGCGGTTCGGGACTTCTTTCTCGTCGCCGGGTTCTTTGCGGTCTTGGTGGCCGTCACCGTCGCCACCGTGATCACCGATCGACTGACGCGGCCTCTGCTGCGGTTGGAGAAAGGTGCCCGAGAGGTGAGTCGCGGAAACTACGCGATCCGCGTGCGAGAGGAGGCGGCCGACGAGATCGGCCAGCTGGCGAGGACCTTCAACTTCATGACGGCTTCACTCGACGATCGACTTCGAGATCTCTCGAGCCTCCACCAAGGCATGAAGGACCTCGTTCGCCACTTCGATCACGAAGCCATCATTCAGATCGCCGTCGACTTCTTCGTCGAGCGACTCGACCCGACGAGACTGCAAGTCGCGCTGATTCATCAGCACGGAGAGCCCGCCCAGGTGTTCGACTGGTCCCGGCGCCAAAGCCTGCAAACCAAGACCTGGGAAGGCAACGAGGAGGCGCTGCTGACCTTGATCCGTGAAACCTCTGAGGTTGTCGTCGTCGACGAGGCGAGCGCCTTGCAGGCATTGCGCGAGAAGATGGGGAAGCAACGCCGTTGGATGCAACGGCTCGTCCGCGTCATCGTATTGCCACTTCCCCTCAAGGCTCCGACTCACGGGCTCGTGCTGATCGGATTCGACGAGGTGAACGCCGAGCACGCTCCGGACCCGAACTTCTTGGCGACCATGGCATCGCAGGTCGCCGTCGCATTGGAAAACGCTCGACTCTATCGTTTGGCCATCATCGATCAACGCACCGGGCTCTACACGCACGCCTACTTCGAATCTCGACTCGCAGAAGAGCTCGATCGCGCAGCCGAGAATGCGCGCCCCCTGAGCGTGATGAAGATCGCCATCGACGACGCCGCGAAGCTCGAGCGCGAGCTCGGAGCGGCCCGGTGGCGGAGCCTGGTGCTCGAGGTGTTGACCGTGCTGCGCGACACGATGCGACGGCTCCACCTGATGGCAACCAGTGGGCGGGGAGAGTACGAGGTCGTTCTTCCCGAAACACCTCCCGCGGCGGCGAACGCTCTCTGCCGCGCTGTCGTGGCCGCCGTTCGGTCCCAGGTCAAACGAGCCGGTGGCGGAGCACTCGCCATCTCGGCGGGCACCGCGTCTTATCCCGAGGACGGGGAAAGCAAGGAGTTTCTGCTCTCGAGCGTCGACCAGAGGCTCATCGCGAACCAGCGGTCGGAGTTCCCCGATTCCGATCGGATCGACGACAAAGCGTCGGATCGATTGGCCTCACGTCAGGATCGATTGCGACGTCTGGGGGCTGTCTTCGAGTCACCCAAGATGATCGAGATCTTCGAGACCTGCGAGAGGATCTCGGCCAGCAATATCACCGTCCTGATCGAGGGAGAGACCGGCGTTGGCAAAGAGGTCCTCGCCGAGCTCATCCACTCCCTCGGGGATCGGGCCTTGAAGCCAATCGTTCGCGTGAACTGCTCCGCATTCCCTGAGACCCTGCTGGAAACTGAGCTCTTTGGGCACGAGAGAGGAGCCTTTACTGGCGCCATCGAGTCGCGAATGGGCCGTTTCGAGATGGCGGACGGCGGCACGATCTTCCTGGACGAGATCGGGGAGATCTCGCCGGCGACGCAGGTGAAGCTGCTTCGCGTCCTTCAAGAGCGGAAGTTCGAGCGATTGGGCGGAAACGACACCGTCGAGGTCGACGTTCGTGTGATCGCGGCGACCAATCGAGACCTCGTCGAAGCGATTCAGTCCGGGGACTTCCGTGAAGACCTCTACTATCGACTGCGGGTCGTCTCGATGGTCGTGCCGCCGCTCCGCGAGCGCCGCGAGGAGATTCCGGCCCTGGTTCGGCTCTTTCGCGAGCTGTTCAATCGAGAGAACCCCAAGAAGCCCGTCCGATCCATCTCTCCGCGCGCCATGGACCGGTTGTTCCATCACGACTGGCCTGGCAATATCCGCGAGCTGAAGAATGTCGTCCATCGGGCGATGGTCCTCGTCGAAGGCGACGTCGTCCAGCCCGAGCACCTCTCCTTGGAGCCGGGCCCTCGAGTCGGATCGCACAGGCGGAGCGAGAGCAGCTCCGAGCGATCGGCGGCAGTCGATCGCGCAAGATCTTCCCAGTTTCGGCGCGACGTCTCCGGTCTCAGTGCCCGTCAGGCTCGACTCCTCGAGTACCTCGAGGTCGCTGGACGCATCACGAACCGAGAGTACATCGAGCAAGAAGGGATCTCCGAGCGAACCGGCCTTCGGGACATCACCGATCTCGTCCGCCGGCACTACTTGGAGAAGCGCGGTCGCCGCAAGGGTGCCTACTATGTCATCGCCGGTGCGGACACCGAGGTCGGACGGGACTGAGGGGCTCTGCCTTGAGGAGCTCGGAAGCGGGCGTCGGCAAGAACCCGTTTGGGTCTTAATGGCTTTCCATCAAGGGCTTTAGGCTCCTCAGTTTTTCTGCGGTGACATAAAGGTGTTACCAGGCTATGGTTTGCGGCGTTGTCCGCCTCCTGGGCGCAAGCGGGAGATCCGCCTCCCCTGCTCATGTGGCGGTAATGTGGCGGATATAACCGCCAACCCGTGGCTGAAATATTCCGCCATCCACTCCGGCGGAAAAAAGATCCTTTCGATGTAAAGCCATGTCTTTAAGGCTTTCAAGCGCATGTGTCGAAGGTGAATGCAAAGCCTGATTCTCTGGTTTGGCACATCCGTTGTTAAGCGGCCACTCCACGTTTTTGGCGCCGGCGTTCAAGCCTGAAGGGTGCCGGGCCCATCGACAGGAGCTTCCCCATGTTCGCGCGCATCCTCACCTTGCTGACCGTCACGATACTCTTGGCGGTTCCCGTCATGGGGAGCCACCGGGCCATAAGCGCCCAGGGCTCGAGTGATGAGGTCGAGGTGCTGAACAAGCAGCAGGTCTATTACGGGGACCCGAAGAACTTCAGCAGTGCATCGGTGGTGTCCGCGAAGAAGATCTTCGACGAGATTCCGGCCTACAAGCAGATCAAGGACGAGGGCCTCGACAAGAACGACCCTCGGTATTGGATCCTCCTCGAGAAAGCCAACAAGGTCTTCAAGAAGGTCGTCAAGAAGGCCGCCAAGAGCGGTGGATACGACCTGGTCGCTGAGGTGGGAGCTCTCAAGGGCGCCGACGAGTTTCCGAACCTGACTGCCGAGTGCATCGACCTGATCGAGGAAGAAGACGACGTGAGCTGAGGGCGCCCGATGCGGGTGACGACGAGACAACGAAACTGAAGACTCCCACCTTCCGAGTCGGGGCTAGCGCGCAGGGCGAGGCACGCTAGAGCGGAAGGTGGGCGTTTTCTTTTTTTGGCGGATTCGGTAGAGACGAGGCAGAAGATCGTCTCGGCCGCTTGTCGAGAGTAGAGAGAGAGTCACGAAGCTACAGCTCGAGCGCTCCTGGAGGAGACCGATGGCGACCTGGCGATGCCTGTGGATCGCGCCTGGCGCGGGGCTGCTGGCGCTGATGACGGCCGGTTGCGTGACGACCGAGCTGGGCGGATCGCTCCGTGACCGCGTTCAGATCACTGTCGAGGGCGAGAACCAGGTCCCGGTTCCCAGGCTAGGAGCTGAGACGCCCGGCGGGGCCAACATCCCGACCCTTTCCACGCGGCGAGTCGCGGGCGCGCACACGATCGTCAACGCAGACGACACCATCTCACGTTTTTACTACGTCGAGAACACTCTCTCCGCAAACCTCGCCAAAGCGATCCAGAGCGCCTTTCCCGAGAAGTTTGCAGGTGAGAACCTGGCTCAGTTCCCCTCGGGGGCACCCAGCAACCAGGTCATGATGCTCCGAGGACCCGAGCCTCTTATCGAGGAGGCCGAGGAGTTCATCGATCGCGTCTTTGCCCGCGTCCCCCAGATCGAGATTCAGGCTCGGATTCTGGAAATCAGCTCGGAGGACGGCTTTTCGATCGGTGCCTCGACGAACCTGATCGAAAACCCCTCGGACGAGGCGACGTTCTTCGATCGCAACCTCAACAACTTCCCGACGGAAGGCTTCGTTGCTTCGGAGCAACAGCAAACTCCCTTCATCGGGAGCCAGATCTTCTTCAAGGCCATCCACGACGAGCTCGAGGTCGAGTCGATCATTCAAGCGCTGCAGACGCGCTCCGACACCGAGGTGCTCAGCAACCCTCGGATTGCCGTGCTCAACGGCACGAAGGCGACCATCAAAGCGGTCGACCGCGTGCCAGTGCAGGCGATCAAGACGATCAGTCCGAACGGGAGCTTCAACATCTCCGTGATCTTCGAAGAGGCTGGCATCACTCTCGAAGTGACCCCCAAGATCGTCGGGACCGACACGATCTTCCTGAGCATCAATGCCAGGGTCTCCAACATCACAGGCTTTACCGACCCGGGACCGAACGGGATCTCGAACCCGATCATCAACACTCGGGACGCCGTGACGGACATGCACATCCGGAATGGCCAGACCACGATCATCGGCGGGCTGATCACGCGGACGCAGACCGAGAACGAGAGCAAGGTCCCGATCCTCGGAGACATCCCGCTGCTCGGCTATCTCTTCCGGCGGCGCTCCAAGAGCTTGCGCAACACCGAGCTCGTCTACATCATCACGCCCCGAATCATCGTCGACAGCGACCCTCAAACGGGCGGCGGCGCCGAGCTCATCATTCCCGAGGACCTCTAGGAGAGCTGAAGGCGTCACTCCCACTGCCGTTGTCCGACGCCCGCTGTCCAGGCGATTTGGTCTAGAATGGTCTCGCCCTCCACTCGGTCGGAATATTCCGAGGTCGGACTTCGACCAACCGAGAACGTTGGTGGGTACCCTTCTCAATCCGGAGTACGACGCGTGCCACATCCTGCCCAGCCTGAACGCGGCGCGGCCCTGATTCTTGTGCTGCTCGTGACGATCGTGCTCTTCGTGATCGTCAGCCAAGTCCAGCACTCCGCCAAGATGGACTTGATGATCGCTCGGAACGAGCAGGTCTGGGCCCAGGCGACCGAGTCGTCCCGGGGAGCCATCGAGCAGGCCAAGCAGAGCCTGGCGGAAGATCTCCTCGATTCCATCTCAGGTGGCCCTCTCGGGGGTGAAGGCGGAGGAGATAACCCCTTCGGCGGAGGCGATGGCGGAGGAGACGCCGGAGGAGAGGCGGGTCAAGGCGAAGACTCGGGTGAGCCGCCCCTGGACCACAATCAGGAGTCTTGGGCCCGAGAAGGTGACTTGGACTCCCAGGTCGAGGACATGGAGATCCTCGTCCGAATCGAGCCCGAGAATGCCAAGCTGAACATCATCGGCATGCTCGCCCCGGAGCCCTATGGCGAGCTCTGTGAAGATCAGTTCGTCCGACTCCTCATCGCTTTCCGGGCCGACACGGGACACGATCTGAGCCCGGGCGACGCGTCGACGATCGCCAAGAAGCTCCGCGAGTACATGACCGAGCGCCGCAGCAAGGGAAAAGGCGAGATGCCCGCCACAGCCCTGAAGTCGATGGTGCCGCCGCCCGAAGTGGAAGAGGGAGCGGATGGGGAAGAAGGCGAGCAGCCCGGCGACCAGCCGCCGCCCCCGAACTCGGGTGAGATGCCCGACCCCTACGCCGACGAGGTGCTCCATCTACCCCTGACGCTGGACGAGCTGACGGTCATCGACGGCATCGACGAGAGCCTGCTCTACGACTTCGAGGACAGCAGAGAAATCGTCCCAGGACTCTCGAACTTCGTGACGGTCTACAGTGCCCTCAACCTCGATTCCGAGCTCAGCGCGCGGATCAACATCAACTTCGCTCGCCGAGCCGTCCTCGAGGCCATCGTTCCCGAGGACCTCACCGAGATGGCCGAGGAGATCGAGGAGTTCCGGCTGAACCCGCCGCCGGCGGAATGGCTCGAAGAGGAAGAGCAGCGCAAGGAGCAGGAGCAAGAACAGGCAGACCAGTCCGGCGAGATCATCGAGGAGGAAGAGGAGGAGGAGGAGGAGATCGAGTTTCCGTACTTCCGCGATCTCGGGGATCTCAAGTTCATCGAGAGCTTCGCCGACGCGTCCGAAAACGTTCTCCCCGAGGAGCTCCGGAATGCCTTCCTGGCGACGATCGCCGTGCACTCGAATGTCTTCTCGATTCACGTGAAGATCATCGATCAACGCAAGGGCCTGCGCCGCTTTGCCCGAGCGGTCGTCTTCCGCACCTCCACCGAGGGTGGCAGCGTCCGAATCCTCCCGATCATTCCCTTCGAGTGGCGGAAGGACCCCAAGCTCCTGCTCTTCCCCAAAGAGGAGCCACGAGACGACTGGGACGAGTTTGAGAACTTCGACAGCTTCTTCCGCTGAGGGCTTGCTCCGGCGGAGGCCGTTGATCCGGAGGCCATTCCTCCGGAGGCCATTCCTCCGGAGGCCCGACTTCAGTCGGGTGGGAGGTCATTCGGCTCGACGTGCGCGAATCGAATCAGGGATGCCGTCCCTGCGCTCCGAAACCTCGAACGCCGTTCGCCGAATCAACGACCCGACAGCGGACTGAAGTCCGCCCTCCGATGCGACCCGACAGCGGGCTGAAGTCCGCCCTCCGATGCGACCCCCAAGCCCTTCGAAGAGCCATCCGGGTGTTCCCTGGACACCTCTTCGAGCGCTCCTTATACTCGCGGGTTTTCAGCCGCTCCTCGATGTGAGAACCGACCTGCGATGAGATCTCTGATCGCTGGCAACTGGAAGATGAACCTGTCGCGCGCCGAGGTGCGGGCGCTGCTCGAGTCACTGCGAGCCGCCTCGTCATCCTGGGACGCCGTCGATGTTGCCGTCTACCCACCCTTCGTCTACCTCGCCGAGGCCGCCGAGATCCTCTCGGGCTCGGCGATCGAGCTCGGGGCTCAGGACCTCTATTGGAAACCGAGCGGGGCCTTCACGGGCGCCATCTCGGGCCCGATGTTGCGCGACGTCGGTTGCCAACGCGTGCTCGTCGGTCACTCCGAGCGTCGACACGTCTTCGGCGAGCAGGACGAGGAGACCGAGCAGAAGATCCAAGCAGCGTTCGCCAATGGGCTCAAGCCGACGTTGTGCGTCGGCGAGACGATCGGCGAGAGAGAGAACGGTCAAACGGAGCAGGTCGTCGAGCGGCAGCTCCAGAGCGGGCTAGAAGGTTGCACGGCCGAGCAGGCGAAGCGCGGACTGAGCATCGCCTACGAGCCCGTTTGGGCCATTGGCACCGGGCATACCGCGAAGCCCTCCCAGGTGGGCGAGGTGCATGCGATGATTCGGGCGTGGCTGACCGACCGATTGGGAGCCGAGGTCGCGTCCGAGACGCCGATTCAATACGGTGGTAGTGTCAAGGCGAGCAATGTCGATCAGTTGATGGCTGTTGCCGACGTCGATGGCGCCCTGGTCGGTGGCGCCAGCCTCGAAGCGGAGTCTTTCCAGCGCATCGTCGAGTTTCAGAGCGTTTGATCGGACGAGAAGAACCATGAGCATTCTGATTGGCTTCCTGTACTTCGTCTTCGTCGTGTCGTCGATCCTCCTGATCGCCATCGTCCTTCTCCAAGAGGGCAAGGGCGGTGGCCTGGCCGAGGCCTTCGGTGGCGTGGGTGCCGAGACCTTCGGCGTGAAGTCGGGCGGCATCAACAAAGCAACGGCAACAATCGCGGCGGTCTTTTTGGCGACCGCGCTCGCCATCAGCTTCATCGGGAAGACCAGCCTGGATACCGGAATCTTCCCCCCCGGTGGGGGCGGCTCCGAGATCACGGGCACCGATGGTGACGGCGGGTCGGGCGATGGTGGAGCCGGCGACGGCGACGGTGGAGCTGGTGCCGGCAACGGTGGAGCTGGTGCCGGCAACGGCGGCGACGACAAGTAGTCTGCAAGCGAACGGCGCCGACCGATGCACAGTATGACCGGATTCGGGCGCGCCGCCGAGGAGTGCGACCAGGCCTTCATCGAGGTCGAGATCCGCTCCGTCAACAACCGCTTCCTCAAGGTCTCGAGCCGAGTTCCGTCCGAGCTCGGCCCGTACGAGTCGCGAATCGAAGAGCGAGTTCGACGGAAGGTGCGCCGCGGCACGGTCAACGTGCTCGTGCGCTACCGGGATCGCGAGGCGCCGCCCGTTCTTCTGAACGAGGCGCTGCTCGAGAGCTACCGGACGCGCCTCGCACACCTCCAGCAGAGCTGGGGCCTCGGCGGTGATCTCACGCTCGACTGGCTTGTCACGCTGCCCGGGGTGCTCGACGTTGAAGAGCGCTCGCTCGACGAGACCCATTGGGAGCGCGTCGCTCAGCTGCTCGACCGAGCCCTCGGCTCGCTCCTGGAGCATCGACAGGCCGAAGGCGCCCGCCTGCGTACGGAGTTCGTCAGCGGCCGCACTGCCATCGCGGCGCTGATCGAAGAGGTCGCGACGCGGGCACCCAAAATCATCACCGACTACCGGCAGAAGCTCATCCAACGTGTCGAGGAGTTCCTCCGCAACCACGGCGTCGGCCTCGACGAGTCGACGGTGATTCGAGAGGTGGCGATCTTCGCGGACCGCTCGGACATCAACGAAGAGCTCGCCCGCCTTCGAAGCCACCTGACTCATCTCGACGACCTGCTCGATCGTTCCGGAGCCGTCGGACGCGAGCTCGATTTCCTGTTACAAGAGATGTTGCGGGAGGCGAACACCGTCGGCTCGAAAGCGAACGACGCCGAGCTCGCCCGCCGTGTGGTTCAGATGAAAGCGGAGATCGAAAAGCTCAAGGAGCAGGGCCTCAACATCGAGTAGCCTGCCGCGGAGGCCATGGAGCGAACCGACCGAGTCAGAGGACGCGTCATCGTCATTTCCGGCCCTTCGGGGGTCGGCAAGACCAGCCTCTGCCATCAACTACTCAAGCGACATCCCGAGCGTCTCTGCTTCTCGATCTCCGCCACCACCCGTCCGCGGCGAGAAGGTGAGAGAGAGGGCATGGACTACTTCTTCGTTTCTCGCGAGGACTTCGATCGACAGATCGAGCGCGGCGACTTCATCGAGTTCGCCGAGTCCTACGATCACTGCTACGGCAGCTACCGTCGGCCGCTCGAGGAAGCCGTCCGCCATGGACAGCTCTACTTGATGGACATCGATGTCCAAGGGGCCGCGCAGCTGCAGGACCGCCTTGCCGAAGCCGGCATCCCGGCGACCTACGTCTTCATCGCGCCGCCTTCGCTCGACGAGCTCTTGGCCCGGCTCCAGCGGCGGCGGACCGAGGATTCCGACGCTCTCGAGAGCCGGCTCGCCAAAGTGCAGTTCGAGATGGAGCAATCCGAGCTCTATGATGAGATCATCGTGAATGAGGATCTCGAACGCAGCCTGGCCCGCCTCGAGGTCCTGCTGGGGCTCTCCGCCCCCGCGACGGCCGAAGAATGAACCGAGGCCGCGAGCCCGACTCGCGGACGGACATGAATCGAAACGAGGGATCGCGACTTCTGCTCGGCGTCTCCGCGAGCATTGCGGCTTACAAGGCCGCCGAGGTGACGTCGCAGCTGACTCGAGCCGGCGTTTCCGTCACCGTGCTCATGACTCCCAACGCGACCCGCTTCGTCGGCGCCGCCACCTTTCAAGCGCTCTCCTGGAACCCGGTCTTCGTCGATCAGTACGGCACCGGGTCCACTCGCCCCGAGCACATCGAGCTGGCCGAGAAGGCCGCGCTCTTCTTGATCGCGCCCGCGACCGCCAACATCCTCGGCAAGCTGGCGGCCGGCATCGGTGACGACATGGTCACGACGACGGCCCTCGCGTATCCGAAGCCACTTTGGCTCGCTCCCGCGATGAACACTCAGATGTGGGAGAACCCCATCGTCCAGGAGAACATCGCTCGGCTCGCGCGATTCGGGCACGAGCTCATCCAGCCCGATGACGGCCCTCTCGCCTGTGGCACCGTCGGACCCGGCCGGCTGGCCGAGCCCGATGACATCGTCGCTCGCGTCCTCGAGCACCTGGAGAAGATCCGGGGGGACTCATGAGGTTCGTCGTGACCGCCGGCCCCACTCGCGAGCCACTGGATCCCGTTCGCTACCTCTCCAACGCTTCCAGCGGGCGCATGGGGTTCGCGCTGGCAGAAGCCGCTGCTCGACGCGGCCACGAGGTGGTGCTGGTGGCGGGACCGGTCGCGCTCGAGACGCCCTCGGGAGTGGCTCGGCGCCTCGACGTCGTTACGGCGCGCGATCTCCAAGGTGTGCTCGCCGAAGAGGTGCCGAGCTGCGACGTGTTGCTCATGTGTGCGGCAGTCTGTGACTATCGACCGGTCGAGGTCGTCGAGCACAAGATCAAGCGAGAGCCCGGCGTCTGGCAGCTCACCTTGGAGCCCAACCCTGATCTACTCGCCGAGCTGGCGCCACGAAAGGGAGACCGCATCTTTATCGGGTTTGCTTTGGAAAGCGAGAACGGCGAGGTTAACGCACGAGCCAAGCTCGAGCGAAAAGGCCTGGACGCCATCGCTCTGAATGCCCCGGCCAACATCGGCCGTTCCACTGGGCGCCTGACCGTCATCCGGCGGGACGGCGAGACGCTGGAGCAAGGACCGGCCAGCAAGGCCGTCCTGGCCGAAGGCCTCGTGCGTTTGGCGGAGGAGTTGGCTAGCCCTGGCTGACATCATATGTTCATATTAGCTTTTGATATTCTCACTCGAGGTGCCCCATGGACGGCAAGAAGCTCATCCGTTCGATCCGGCTGCACAACCTGCTCTCGTTCGGCGAGACCTCCGGCGAGTTCGCCCTCGAGCCTCTGAATGTCCTGATCGGCCCCAACGGGTCCGGCAAGTCCAACTTCCTCGACGCCCTCGCCGTGCTGGCGTCGGCTCCTCGGGATCTCGCGCCCCTCGCACAGGCGAGGTCGTTGTCCGATTGGATTTGGAAGGGAGAGCACCCCGCTGTCGAGGCGGGCCTCGACGCGACGCTTTTCTTTCCGCACGGACCGATGCCGTTGCGCTACCGGCTGCGCTTCGCGGCGCCGGACGAGCGGCTGGAGCTCCTCGACGAGGCGATTGAGAACGAGCATCCGTTTCCCGGCAACGACAAGCCCTACCTCTACTACGCCTACCAGGACGGCCGGCCCGTTCTGAACCTCCGGACCGTCCTGCCAGGAGACGAGGAGCGGGTCGAACGCCGTCTCCAGCATCAAGACATCGAGGTCGATCGGTCGATTCTCGCCCAGCGGAACGACAGCGCTCTCTATCCCGAGGTCACCTACGTCGCCGACGAGCTTTCGGGGCTGCGCTTCTTTCGTGCGTTGCGTTTCGACCGAGACGCTCCGGCGCGCCAGCCCCAAAAGGTCGACCTCCCCGGCGACTTCTTGCTTCCCGACGGCTCCAACCTCGGTCTCGTCCTGAACGATCTCCTCAATCGGCCTGCAATCCGACGGGCCCTCCAGGCCCGGCTGCAGCGATTCAATGAACGGATCGAGGACGTCACCACCCACCTTCGGGGGGGACGCATCCAGGTGCATGTGCACGAGCGAGGGAGCACCACACCCGTCTCGGCGAGCCGCCTCTCAGACGGGACCTTGAGCTTTCTCTGCCTGCTCAGCACCCTGCTGCACCCCGAGCCGCCGGCGGTCCTCTGCTTCGAGGAGCCGGAGACGGGATTGCATCCCGAGGGCATCGAGCTCCTGGTCGAGCTGCTCGTCGAGGCCACGCCCCGCGCGCAGATCTTCGTGACCACCCACTCCGAGGAGCTCGTCGGCGCCCTCGCCGAGAGCGTCCCGGAGTCAGTCGTCGTCTGCGAGCGATGGGATGTCGGGACGCGGCTGCGTCGACTCAGCGCGCCTCGCCTTGCCGAATGGCTCGACCGCTATCGGTACGGCGAAGGAGCTGCTGAGCCCGAGGTCGACGAGAGCGTGCCCCACCCGACCGTCTCGGACCGCTGATCCAACGCCGGGAGAGCACGACCGACAACGCCGGCGACTCAGCCCGGTCGACTGGCGAACGCTTCGAGGTGGCATCCGAGCCGCGAAACGCGGCAGAACGGGCTGATGAAGAGCGGAGTGCGACCGCGAAAGATGGAGTGCGTCCGCGAAGCGAAAGATGGAGCGCGTCCGCGAAGCGAGCGCGCATCGATTTTGGAATCGATCAGGTCCCCGGAAGCGAGCGAAGCTGACGCCGAAAACCCGACGCCCGATAGGGTGACGGCGCCTTCGAGGAACGATCAACCCCAAGCAATACGGGGCGCCCTCCCGTCGGAAGAGCGGAGTGCGACCGCGAAAGATGGAGCGCGTCCGCGAAGCGAAAGATGGAGCGCGTCCGCGAAGCGAGCGCGCATCGATTTTGGAATCGATCAGGTCCCCGGAAGCGAGCGAAGCTGACGCTTGAAGCGGACTCCGAAAGCAGACGGCGTCACCGAAAGAAACGATGGCCTCCAAGAAAAACGGGCCGCCCTCCCGTCGGAAGAGCGGCCCGCCGCATGAATCAGATTGTCGGATCGATCAGTTCTTGAAGTCGACGCGCACCGTGTTGGTGATGCCGAAGCTCTGGGGCTGAGCCAGATCGATGTAGACGGCCTGGAAGAAGTAGGACTTGCCGAAGCCGCCCGGCAGGGTCGCGCTGAACTGGCCGTTCGAGTCGGCCGTGAGGCCGAGGAAGACGTCCGGCGGGAACGGCAGGAGGCGGCCACCCGCGAACGGGGTGAGCGAGATCTTGCGGGCGACCAGCAGCGCGATCGGCGCGTCGGCCGGCGTGTTCTCGATCAGCAGCGTGGCGCTGCTACCCGTGAACAGCTTCTGGCCGAAGACCGCGAGGGTCCCGTCGCCCGGTCCGTCGAAGCCGATGTCGTCCTGGACGAACGTGTTCGTCGTGCCCGGCGTGCGCGGCACGTTGAAGTTCGCCTCGTCGTCGAAGTCGAGAAAGAAGTCCTTCTGGAACTTCGCCGTGTAGTCGCCATCGCGGAAGATGCCGGCCGGCAGGAAGCTGCCGTCGGGGCCGACCGTCGGGACGTCGTCATAGATCGTGTCGGTGTCCGGGAAGCCGCCGTCGACCATCGCGACTGCGTCGAGGACGATGGAGAGAGTCGGGATCACGCTGGTGCCGTCATCCTCGGGATCGACGTCGCCGCCCAGCAGCGCGGTGATCGCGTCGACGCCCGCCTGATTGACGGCATTGACGAGATAGAAGGTGTCGGTCCCGTTCTCGATCACGTTGTCCGAGCCGATGTCGAGGTCCAGGTTGGCCACGGCCGTGTTGCCGAGCACGAAGAACCGGTCGCTCGGGATCGTGTGACCCGTCAGCACGAAGGCGCGATCGAGTGTGCCGGCGCTGGCGCTGTCGCCTTCGACGACCAGGACCAGGTGGAAGTCGAGTGAGTAGCCCGGATTGCCGATCAGCTCGATGAACTCCTGGTCATCGGTGCTGGCGTGGCTGGCGTAGATCTCGTTGATGTGAACCGGCGCGAGCGGGTTGGGCTCGGTACCCGAGAACTGAGCCTGGGCGGCCGGGCTCAAGATGACCGTGATGACGAGCAGCGCACCAATGGCGAGCAGGTATCTCATGGAAGCCTCCTTCTGTGGGCGCCTTCGATGCAGGGACTGGTAGGTTCCTTGCGAAGGCGGGGAACGGAATGGTCAATCGATTGGATCATGGCGGCTCGGCCGAGACGCCGAGCGGACTCTGATCGGGGCACGTCGCGTGCCAGGAGCAGAATGGCCAGGTCCTCCAACGAGACGGGGCAAGGCAGCCGATGGTTTGTCAAGACCGCGAGAATTCCGTCTCGCTCCGTCGCGGCCCTGTGACAGGCGCCGCCAATGGAGCGGACTCGAATCGGGCCGGGCGCTTGCTCCCGAAGAGCGACGGTCTTAGCATGACACCGATGACCACGCACGCACTGGAAGGGCGAGATCGAGGCGCCTGGGCACTCCTCGCGGCGCTTGTCGCCCTGCTTCTCAGCGTCGCCGGCTGCGGCTCGGGCGGCGGCAGCGGCGTGATCGCGGGCGGCGAGATCGACCCTCAGTCGGTCACTGAGCCGCGACCACCGGCTGGGGAGCTCGCCGTGCACCGCCTGGCCGCCCTGAGCTGGAGCGGCGCGCCGGAAGCGCAGCGCTACCGCATCTACCTGGGTGTCGGCGGTCCTTCCGATCAGCCCGTCGCCGAGACGATCGAGCCGGGCTGGCAGCCGAACGAGCCCCTGGACCGGGATCGCCTCTACCGCTGGCGAGTGGATTGGGTGAGCGCGAGCGACGAGGTCGTGCCCGGCCCCGAGTGGTCCTTCCAAACCGCCCGCGAGACCCTCGTGCCGGACGACGCGGTGAGCATCCAGGCAGCCCTCGACGCCGCTCCGGTCGGTGAGAGAATCCTGCTGCGGCCGGACACCTATCGCGAGACGCTGGACTTCGGCGGGAAGGCCGTCACGATCGCCAGCCTCGCCGGGCCCCGGTCCACGGTACTCGAAGGCGATGGCCTCGGGCCGGTCGTGACGTTTCGGACCGGCGAGACGACGGCGAGCGTGCTCGAGGGGCTGACGATTCGGGGCGGCGGCGGCGAGCGGGGGGGAGGCGTGCGCATCGAAGAGGCGTCCCCGACCCTGCGTGACAACATCATTACTCAGAACGTCGCCGAGCGTGGGGCCGGAGTCTACGCCTTTCGCTCCGGCGCCCGCCTCGAGGGCAACCGGATCCGAGGCAATACGGCCGGCGAGGCGGGAGGCGGGCTGGCCCTCGTGGAGTCGAGCGCCGTGCTCGACTCGAACACGATCGCGAGCAATGAGGTGTTCGGCAGGACGGCTATCCTCGTTCGCGGTGGCGGCGTGTTCCTGCGCGAGTCGCAGGATCGGCTAGTCGACAACGAGATTCGCGGCAATCGTCTTCACTTCGCCGAGGAGCATCCGGGGACGACCTTCAGCGCGTTCGGTGGCGGTGTCTACGCTCGCGGCTTCCTCGATGACTCACCCTGCCGCCTCGTCGACAACCGCATCGTCTCGAACACGGCGCTCGCTGCGGGCCGCGCCTACCTAACGGTGGCCGGCGGCGGCGTGTGGTGTCAGACGGCCGTCGTGCTCGCCAACGACATCCGTTCGAACGAGGTGCGCGCCGACGCGTCGCCGTCCGGCGAGCCCGGTGACGAGAATCCCGTCGCGCTGGGTGGAGGCCTCTTCGCCGGTCCGGGCGTTCGGCTGACGAACAACATCATCGCCCACAACCGCGTTCTGCTCTCGACGTCGGAGTCCGACACCGCCGCCGGCCGAGCGAGTGGCGGCGGCTTGTGCGGCGAGGAGGCGACGTCCCTCCACGACACGATCGCCTTCAATCGAGTCACGATCGAAGCGGGTCAGGCGGAGGTGGAAGGCCTCGGCGTGTTCGGGCACGGGGTCGAGCTGACGAACACGCTGCTCTGGAGCAACGGCCCCGGCAGCAACGAGCTGAGTGGCGAGCGGCTCTCGCTGAGGTTTTGCCTGACCACACTCCCCTTCGAAGGCGAAGGCAACCTCGCCGTCGACCCGCGCTTCGTCTCCGAAGACGATCTACACCTCCGAGCCAGCTCCCCGTGCCTCGACGCCGGCACCCAAAACGAAGTCACTCTCCCCGCCACCGACATCGACGGCGACCCCCGCCTCCAAGACAACAACGGAGACGGCAACCCCGAACCCGACATCGGCGCCGACGAGCGAAACAAGTAGAAAGACGCAGGACGCGTCCGCGGAGCTGGAGTGCGTCCGCGAAGCCTCGAGCTGGAGTGCGCGTCCGCGAAGCCTCGAGCTGGAGTGCGTCCGCGAAGCGTCCCGGCCATCGTTGCAAGACATCGCCAATGCGAGAACGGGTCGCGGAGCTGACGCCCGACGTAGCACCCCGACCGTCTCTTCGGACCGCCGGCTTTAGCCGGGTTCGTTTCGCGCGCGGCACCGCGTGAGCTCTCCGCGTTGTTTCGCCCACTCTCTCATCCTCGTCGCACCCCCCGCACGGCAGCCCGCTCTCGTTGCGATGATCAAAAACGAGCGAAGTGACGAACTCCGTTCGCGTCTCTGTCCCCTCGGGACAGTCGGCCCAACCCCGACCGCCCGTACCCCCTTGACGCCCTCGCCCGCCCGGAGATACTTTGACTCCCTTGCCCACCCACCTGCGGACGTAGCTCAGTTGGTAGAGCGTCGGCTTCCCAAGCCGAAGGTCGCGAGTTCGAGCCTCGTCGTCCGCTCCATTCTATCTTGCTTTTCCACCAATCCTTATCACGACACTCTCCATGGCCGCGAAGCTCCAGTTGCGCTCTGGGGGACCTCTTGGGGGACCCGGAGGATCCGTTCTGATGCGCTTCGGTTCGGGCCGAGATCTCGAGGCAAACGCCCGCGGTTTTCCTCTCGTCTCCCTCTCCTTGACACAACGCCGGTAGCTCGACACTCTCCAGCGAGACTAGTCGTGAGCTCAACGAGAGGGGATGCCATGCAGAAGCCCGCCGTCTCTTTCATGGTGCTTGCTGCCGCTGCTGCGCTCACGGGCGCGTCGGGGCTAGAAGCGAGCGAGGACTACGCGCTGCGCTTCGACGGTGTCAACGACTACGTGCAGGTGCCGTACACCGCAGGCGCCTTTCCCAGCGCCGTCGTGACACTCACGGCTTGGATTCGGATTCCCGCTTCGACCGGGCGACGAATGTGCATCTTCAATCGAGGCGAGGACAGCTCGTCTGATCTGGGCAGCTGGAGGCTGGATGTCTTTCCGACCGGGAGCTTGCAAGTCGCCATCGAAGACTGCAGCGACGGTGACGGGTTCTACAACGTCGCGGCCGATCTGGACGACGGACAGTGGCATCACGTCGCGGCGACTCGGGAGCGAAACGGAATCCTGAAGGTCTATGTCGAGGGCAGGCTGATGGCCTCGTTCACCGGGACCAGGTCACCGTGTGATCAGAGTCGTCAGAAGCTCACGATCGGCGCCGAGTGGGCTCGTGAAGGGGGGCTGCGCACCTTCTTTCAGGGCGAGATCGATAACGTCTCCATGTGGGGCGTCGCACTCACAGACGCCGACATCCAGGAAATCTTCGACAACGGCATCAGCGATACGGCATCGCCCGATCTGTTCGGGTACTGGAAGTTCGACGAAGGCGACGGCCAGACGGCCTTCGACGCATCAACGTCTCAGCTTCACGGGACACTCGGTGCCTCAGGCAGCGAAGACGTCAACGACCCAACCTGGATTCCTCCGGACGGCGGTTCCCCTCAGTTGACCCAGGATCCTCTGGTCTCCGGCCAGCTTGCCCATCTCTTCGTCACCGGCGCTCACCCAAACGACTTCGTGGCGTTCTTCGTGAGTTTCACAGGTCAGGCGCACAATGGAGGCCCATGCTTCCCGCAGGTGGATAGCCTTTGCTTGGACATCCTTGCCCCTGTCTCCTACCTCGGGACTCGCCGAGCGAGCAGCGGAGGGGTAGCCGTCTTTTCGGCCTCCATCCCTGCGAACGCTCCGCAGATTCAGGTCTACACGCAGGCCTTCGTGATCCCACCACCGGACGCGGTGTGCTCTCGCAAGACGAACTGGGTGGAAAGTACGATCGAGTGACCGATTGACACGGACAAACGACTGGGAGGGTACCGTGAAAAAGGTCTTGCTGGCGGCTGTTCTGTTCTCGGTCACAGGCTTGGGCCGGGCCGACAAACCGGTGGATCCGTGTGAGCTCGGAGAGTCGTTCTTCATCCAGGTCCCACCGACTTCAGACCCTTTGACCGTGTACACGGTGCCTCCGACCAAGCGGCTCTTCATCCGCGACATCATCGCGAACAGCGGAGGCGCGGTGCGTGTCTCGAGCTCTCCAGGCCTGCTGTTCACGGAAGACTCGAGTGTGCCCTATGGATTCATCTGGTATCCGGTCACGACGCCTCTCGACTTCGAGCCAGGAGAAAGCGTCGCCGTGATCGCCGAGGCGGGAGCCTCTCTCTACGGCGTCCTGGTAGGGGAGCAGCACTCCGCTCTGCCTCCAAAGTGCGAGGGACATTCCGGCATGCTCATGCTGGACGTGAACGTCGGACCCGATCTCCCTCTTCGTCAGGAGGAAGTCCTGATCGACGTGCCGAGCGACAAGAGGCTGTTCCTGGAAGAACTGCGGATCGACTCCACGAGGAATCCTCATCTCGAGATCGTATCAGCGTCCAAAGGGAGAGTTTTGGAGTTGCCTCAGGTCGGCGACGTAATAACTGACTGGATGCCTCTCGGAGCGCCCCTCCAGTTCGAGCCGGGCGATCGGCTCATCGTCCGCGAGCTGCTGGGACGTACCTACTCGTCCGTGCGAGTGCGAGCCCGAGGGACACTTCGTCCAATCATGAAATGAGGCCAGAGGTGGCGTAAGGTGGTTACCGATGATGAGGATGCCCCTCAGTACGAACCGAACATGCCTTCGTGCAGCTACCGATAACGATCTTGCCCAGCTCTACAGGATTGAGGCCGATCCCCTCATCAAGAAGTACCTTTCGCCAGTCGAATGTGACCAGTCTGAGTGGGTCGCGCGCGCAGAAGAAACGATCGTAGGCTCAGATGAGACGGCTGTTATCGAGTTCAACAAGTCCTCGGAGATCATCGGGACAGCGTCTCTCTCCAAGTGTTTGATCCGGGACGTCGACGCGGTCTACGATGCCTGTGAATTGCGAGTCATAATCGTCGACCAGCACCAAAGCGTGGGCCTCGGTGGCGAGATTCTCGCGGCTATGCTTGAGGAAGCGGAAGGCCTGGGTTTTTGGAGCGCTTATGGTGTCGTGCACGATGCGAATCTCAAGAGCAAGGGGATGTTGAAGAAGTTCGGCTTTCGGATAGTAGGTCGAAAGCGAGAGCCGGGCGGCTGGCAAGATGGGCACGAAGTCTGGCTCAAGTCGGTGAAGGCCTCCACTAAGTCGAAGCACGAGGGATCACGGCCGTGAAGCCACCAGGAGAAAACGTCAACGTCTCGCGGAGTATTCGGCTGTCGGACTTGTCTGCCCCTCCAACCGATGACGAAAAGATCCGAGTCTTCGAAGATCGCGTCATCGGTTGGCAGATCGAACCCGCCGAGATTTTAATCAACGGCAACAAGGACCGAGCTCCTGTCGCAGACTCGGGCTATGCAGCGCTGGCCATACTGCTGTCGTATTACGAGATGATCGCTAGGCTAGTTCCTGTTGCAAATGCCTCTGAATTGGCTCGACCGCAATTGGGCGTCACTGGCGCCTCGACCGATTGGATCGTCGGGCACCAGTATTGCCATCGGTTGCTTGCGATTTGGTCGAATAGATGCCTCAAGAGGCGGAC
>JAJDCO010000099.1 GCA_029260795.1 Planctomycetota bacterium
ATACGAATAGCATTGCCGACAGCGCTCCCTCCGTCCACATCCAGCCGTGTGAGCTGGCGAGCGCGAGTCTCTCGCGCTCGCCGTTAATCGATCGCTATGGGCCCGGCTCGATGGTGAAGGAGTGGGGTGGGAAGACGGTGACGTAGGCGCCGGCCGTGAGGTCGAAGGTGAAGCCGGCATAGAAGACCTCGATCAGGGGCGCGGTGCTCGGGATCGTGACGGGCGGCGTTTGAGCTTGACTGCTGGTGAGCGTCGCTTGGAGCACGGGGTGGAGGCGGAGGCCGAGCTGGAAGAGAGCGTCACTCTCGAGGTCGACGCGCAGGCCACCCGATCCGGGCAGCGGGATGCCGGGGCCTTCTCCGGCGATGGCGCCGGCGAGGAGGAGGACGACGAGGTAGCCGTCCTCGGCGGGCGGTGCCTGGGCCTGGAACGAGAACGGCTGCCCGGTCTTGGCCGGCCCGGCCGGGAAGGCGCAGGCCGTGAACTCGTCGATGCCCATGTCGGCTCTTGCTGTCCCGTCGGAGTTCCCGTCGAAGGGGCGCGGCTGGCCTTCAAAGTCGGTTCGGGCGGAGCCCGCATTGTTGGCTGTATCGATACAAGGGGAGTCATGCCGAAGCCGAAAGTCGCCGGCTGCCGGATCGACGAAGCGAGGAACGGCCGAAATGACCCCGGAACCGAAGTTCCGGCCGGTTCCCACATCGGAGTACACGGCCTTGAAGTTGACGTTGTCGACCGGTGAGTTGCCCCAAGCGATGGAGTTCCCAAGCTGGCCGATTCCGCCTGCAGTTCCGGCCTCCATAGCACCGCCGAAACCGCGATTCCCATACACGACGCACGCGAGAGTCCCAATTTGCGACACGGGATAGTAAGGGTAGGTCCCTTGGATATCGGCGTGGCAATACAAGCCGCCTCCCGCGTTTCCGGAGATCGTCGTGTTCGTCAGTGACGACTGCACTTCTAGGGTCGTCGTTTGCCACCAGCCCGCGCCGCCGTTGTTCCGGATCACGTCTCGTTCGGAGCGCGCAAAGAGGACTCCGTCGACGATCGCGACGCCGTGGGAGGCGTTGTTCTCGATGACGCTATCCTCGAGCTCCAAGCCGCCACCTTCGCTGTTGGCACTATTCACCAGAATGCCGAAGTAGTTTCGGGAGACGGTACTCTCGATGACCTTGACCCCGCTGCTCCAGAGTCCCGAGCCAAAGTAGACCCCTGCTCTCGAGTTATTGGTGATGGTCGAGTTCTTGAGGGTCAGCGCAATCAATTCAGCATGACCTTCTCTGAGAACGATGGCATCATGAGCATTCTCGAGCGTGAGCCCTTCGATCAAGGGCCGAGCGGGATTGAATTGATCCGCGCCCGGCAAGACGATGATGTCGTTGACTCCATCTCCCACGATTCGGGTCGCTTCTTTCCCCTCCAGTGATACGAGGCTCACTTTCGGCATCGGTGTCAGGGGAAAGACCTCCCCCAGGGACGGGTCGTAGACTCCCGATGCCACCCACAACGTGTCATCGGGTCCCGGGATCTGGCTGAAGGAGTAGGTGATCGTTCTCCACGGGTTCTGCTCGGTGCCGTCGCCGGTGGCATCGCTCCCATGCACGGCATCGACGAAATAGTCGTTCGCCGAAGCGAGCCCGGAGCAGAGGACCAGGTACGACAACGCCAACCAAAGGCTGATTCTCGGTGTCATGATCGTCTCCTCCCGCTCCATCAGTGCATACCGACCGTGTAGTCGCCCGTCGTGAACGCATGGACGTAGGCGTCGCTGCCGATGAAGAGGTAGTCCTGCTTGACGCCCGGCGTGCCGGTCGGAATCGACCTCGCAACCTCGATCGAGTTGAACGCACCGACCTGGACGCCGAGACCTTGGCTGCTGAAGAGGGCCGGTCCGATGCTCAGCGGGCTGGTGCCGACTCGGTGGACCGTGAACGTCTGGCTGCGACCGATCACGATGTCGGACAGCCCCGTGCAGGTGCACTTCCCGAAGGCCGGCCCCACCCAGAGTCCCATGCAGGCGGTCTCACCGAGATCGACGACCAGGTCCGGCTGCTGTAGATTGATTCCCCCACCCGCGGCCGGCGGATCGAAGACGAGCAGGCGGCTGTTGTTCTCCCAGACGTTGTTCGTGAAGGTGCCGTTGTAGTAGGCGCCAACGACGAACACCTCGTCGTAGCCATCCCCATCGACGTCGTGGACGGCCAGCCCTGTCATCTTGTACCCGTAGTCGCCGAGCGTGTCCGAGGGTATTTGCCAGCTTCGAACCACCTCGCCGTTCGCATCGAGGAGCACGAGCCGTCCACCGTTCGTGGTCACGACGACCTCGAGGTTCGGCTTCGGATTGAAGATGCTGCGGGGATCGCCCGTGATGTTCGCCATCCGGACGGCATTGCCAAACGCACCTTCGACGAAGTAGCGGTCGTCGAGGAGGAACGTCGTGCCGGTGGGGAGGGATGTCGTGAAGGGTTGGTTCAAGTAGTCCAGGTGCTGCCGAACTTTGCCATCCAGACTGGAATGCCTGAACACGGCGTCGAACTGTCCGGCCTGAACGAGCTGACCGACATCCACGGTCTCGATGAACGTGTGCTTGTTTCGTACAACGGAGTTGACACTTTCCCAGAAGACATCCCACGCCAACGGATCCATTCCGACTCCGGTCGGATTCCGCCGGTCGGGGTTGAACGCGCGCGCTTCCTTCGTGCGTTGCCGGCGACAGAGGATCGCGCCCGTCTCAGCGTTGACTTTGTAGAAGACGGTGCCCGATTCTTCCTTGTCCGGGGGTGGGAGCAGGGGATCTTCCGCGTACTGCGGGTCGGACGCGTAGCTGGACTTGGGCAGGACATTCAGGGTGTACTTCACATCAGTCGGGCAGCCATTGCCATTGTCGACCGGCAGATTCCGATTGAGGAACTTCAGGCCGTAGGCGCCCAGGAAGGGCTCTTGTTGATCGAGGATCGTGGGGAAGTTCGGCAGGCTGCCCGAGCCGCCGCCCGTGATGTCCCACACGAAGACGATCCCGCTCTGGGTGCCTCCGATGAGGAGGTCGCGCTCGAGCTCGTCCTGGACCGACGTCAGGCTGACGATGTCCTCCGAAAGGTAGTGGAGCACCGATCCCGAGTCGGCATACCGGCGCGAGCTCCAAACGGCGTCGACGCTCGAGAGATTCTGGACGGGACTGATCGCGAAGGTCCCGGCGTTGTCGAGGATGTCGAAGAACGTG
>JAJDCO010000100.1 GCA_029260795.1 Planctomycetota bacterium
CCGACTGAGCCTCGCCCCGAAGGTACGACAGGATCCTCTCGAGCTGCTCGACCGCGCTCCGCTCCAGCTCTGCGCACTTGTCGGCTTCCACCTCATGAAGTTGACGGCTTGGCGCACCCTGTGGCAGACTTCGGCTCTTCAATTGACCCCTCCGGGTTGCGTTCATCTGTTCAAACCCAAAATGGACCGCCCGGAGGGATCTTATCCCGCAACGCCTTTCTCACTCAAGCCGCTTAACGACAAGCGGTTGTGCCCCAACAAGAACCAAACACACCCATTCACGATTACATCGAGCTGTTCTACAATCGAAGGCGTCGACACTCCACGATCGGATACCAGAGTCCCGCAGAGTTCGAAGCCCACTTCTTCGCCGTGTTCGCGGCATAACCAAGGTGTCCACGAGAACGGGGGAGGATCAGTTCAGAGGCTCAGCCTCTGGATGCTAATGGCTGGTAAGGGGCGACCAGTCTTCTAAGAGCGTCTCGCATCGCGGGCGTGTCGGGACGCGCGACAGCGGTCTCCTATTTGTCTGGGAAGTTTGCATAAGGAGCGGTGATGTGAACTCCCGCAGTTTGATCGTGTTGGGGGCGATCGGGATCGCGGCCGTGACTTGCCTCGTGTGGCTCTACAGCTCTTGGCGACCGCTGCCGACTGAGAACAGGATGCCCAGCTCGGAGCCGGTCGGGTCCGAGGCGAGCTCGACCGATTCGCTCGGGCGAGAGCATCCCGAGACCGAAGCAGGGGGAGGGAGCCCGGAGGGAGCTTCCCTGCAGCCGGCCAGAGAGTCGCTGGAGGTGTTGTTCTGGAAACTCCGCGAGGCGGCGGAGCGGTTCGACGACGCGTCTTGTTCGACTCTCGTCGAGCGCATTCGATCACATGGCGGGGCGGCCGCAGCTCCCGCCATCGAACAGTTCCCGTACGCGATGATCGCACCGTATTGTCGAGACGTCCTCCTGGGAGTCGGAACACCGGGAGATGCGGCGCTGCTCACTGAGAGACTGTGCAACGCGGCGCCCAAGACGGCCGTGCTCGGGCTCGCCCTCGATACCGTGTGCGCGCTCGATCCAGCCGGCTTCGACTCGAACGTGGTCCGGCTGTACCGGGCCCCCTTTCAGCCCGAGCATCGAGAGGCGATCTTGCTTCGAGAGTCCGAGAGCGTCTGCAAGCTGAGTGGCGCGACTCTGGCGGACCTTTTCGTTTCGACCTTCGAGAGCGAGCAAGAATCGGTGCTTCGCATTCTCCTGCGGCAATTGTGCGAGCGAGGGCGCGGAGGGCGCGATTGCCTCTTCGAGCTCTCTGAATGCTACGTGGCGAGGCCGGAGCTCCGTCGGCTTCTCAGTTATGCGATTGCCGTCCTTCATGCGCGCTCCGAGGCGTTGCCTGCCTTGCTGGCGCTGTCGAGCGATGCGAGGGTGCACGAGGAATCGGCGGTGTCACCCCTGAGGGAGGGGATCCAAGAGTTGCTCCGGAGCTGTGACGACAGCGCCAGTGCGGAGGAGCTCGTCCGCCGAGTGTTGGAGGCGGACGTCGACGCGAAGGTGAAGTCCGCGCTCGCGATCGCGCTGGGGGACGATGGACGCGCGAAGGTCGTCGCCGAGCCCTTGAGGACCTGGTATCTTTCCGAGACCGACAAGTCTGCCAACAACCCTTGCGTCTATTCCCTGGCGCGCCTCGACAGCCTCGAGCCCATGATCGAGCTCGTCAACAGTCGGTTGTCGGCGCCCGACATCGGCCACGACGAGCTCGGAATCTTCGCTTCGGCCCTCGAGGGCGTCATCCGGCGAGACGTCCGCGCGGCACCGTCGGCGGCCTTCCTCCTAAACGATGTCGTTCAAGAGTTCGAGCGGCGGGGGCCAAGCGCGGAGCCGGGCGACTTCCGATACCTCGCCAAGAAGTGTGTCAGCACCGTGCAATTCCTGATGCAGGCGGACGCTTCGGTCAAGAGCTCGGCCCTCCAAGGTCTTCGGCCGTCGATCGACTTCCTGCTGAGCGCAGGGATCCTGGCCGAGCGGGACGATGCGCTTCTCCGCAGCGCGCTGGCAGTCGGCGGGGAAGCCCGGGACTAGCCGGGCGGGTGCTCGGAGGGCCGACTGCCAACGACCGAGTCCGATCCGGTAGTCGGAGACTCGCGCTGCCAACCGCCCGGAAAACTGCTTTGCGCCGCGGGGGTCTTCGTTAGATTGGAATCGGTGAGGGCGACGCCTCCGGTCCCGCGCTTCTGCGGGATGGGTCGCCGACCCCGGCTCTGCCGGGTGGACACGGGGTGATGGCATGGAAACGATCGAAGAGGTCGAGACGACCACTCGTCGTGGGCGCACGTTTCCCACGACGGCTCCCGAGACGGTCGAGGACACCAAGACCAAGAAGCAGCCGCCGTACAATGTCCTGCTCCATGACGACAATCAGCACACCTGGGCCTTCGTGATCGGCATGCTGCGCGAGCTGTTCGGCATGAGCTACGACCTCGCCTACAAGCACACGCACGAGGTGCATTACGTCGGCGTGTCGATCGTGTTTACGACCACGATGGAGCATGCCGAGCTCAAGCGAGATCAGATCCGCTCGAAGGGCATGGCTGCGACGATCGAGCCGGCCGTCTGAGCGCGCCGCATGGGGAAGAAGACGAAAGGCACGCGATGGCGGACCAGGCTTTCGATCGCCGCCCTCGCCTCATTGCTCACGTTGCTGGCCGGCGAGGTGGGCTTGAAGATCTTGGGCCGCTTCTCGCCCGAGCCCGATGCCTACGTCGGTGACCATGAGGACGCTGCCAGCCTGAATTTCGTACCCGATCCCGAGGTGGGTTGGCGAATGAAGCCCGAGGTGTCCTTCAGTTGGTCGACGGAGCAGCGCTCCATCGTGTACCGCTCGGACTCCGAGGGGTACCGCATCTCTGCGGAGGCGCCGCGGCCATCCGGCGTGGATGGGCGAACGATCGTCTTTGTGGGCGACTCGTTCACGTGGGGCACGGGCGTGACGTTCGAAGAGACCTTCGCGGCGCAGGTCTGCGAGGCGTTCGAAGGGGCGATGCCTCGAGTCCTCGCGATGCCGGGGTACGGCGTGGACCAAGCATGGCGCAGCCTGGTCGTCGCCGGGCTCGATCCAAAGCCGGACCTGGTCGTGTTTGGCCTGTACCCCGACGACTTCGGCCGCAGCTTGCAGGCGTATCGCTGGAAGGAGCGCTTCAACAAGCCGGCGTTCCGTCGCTCGGAGTCGGGATTGGTACGTCGCACGGCGAGCGACCGGCCGGGCGCGCTGTTTCGGGCTCTCGACGAGCGCTCGAACCTGTTCACGCTCGGCAAGCAGACCTGGCGCCTCTTGGGGCGCTCATTGCCGGTCGGAGAGTGGTGGCACTTGAACGCGGCGATTCTCGATGCGACGCGCGCGGTGTGCGAAGAGCACGAGGTGCCGGTGCTCTTCGTTCACATTCCCGAGAAGCGCTGGCGCGCGTTTCCTTCGTTGAGCGGCTACTTCGAGGAGAACGGCGCGGCGTTCCTCGATCTGCACGCGGCCTCCGAGCAGCCGCCAAAGGGCGCGTACTTCGAGACCGACCAGCACCTCAGCCCGACCGGGCACCGCTGGGTCGCCGAGCAGATCGTGCGCTGGATCGAGGAGAGTCGAGTCCTCGATTGATGCCGGATATCCCAGGGACGATCGGCGCTGCGCGCCGTTCGTCCCTGGGGCTGGATGATGTTGCCCCTTCCGGGCAGCGGAAGGCCGCCGGCCGCCTCGTGGACGCCGGGTCGACCGAGCCCTGGAACCGCGGGTGGCCCGCCCGCATCTTCGACACCTCGAGCCGCGACCGAGGCGCTCTGCCGGCCCTCGGGGCCGCGCGACCGTGCCCCGAGATGCTCTAGCGCTCCACCGTGTCTTCGAGGGCCGGGCGATCGCCGGCGAGGCGGCGGGCGGCTTCGGGGTCGCGGACGGCGTCCATGAGCTCTTGAACATCCGCCCAGGCCCAGAGGGCGGAGTCGGGGTTGGGCTCGCGGACGATCGACGGGTAGACGACGATCACGAGGTCCTTCTCGTCGTCGGACTTGTCGACGCTCTTGAAGAGCCAGCCGAGCAGCGGAATGTCGCCCAGGATCGGCGGGCTGGACTCGGAGTCGGAGGTGCTCCAGCTCGTGAGGCCGGCGATGATCATTGCGTCACCGTCGTTGAGCCGCATGGTCGTCGCGAGGACGCGCTCCGAGAAGGCGATCGAGTCGGTCGTGGCGCCACTGGCGTCTCGGATTTGGCTGGTGAGCAGCAGGTCGGGCTGGGAGACGTCGGGGTAGAGGTCCAGCGTGATCATGTCGTCCTCGCCGACGAGGGGGCGAGCGGCGAGGATCACACCGAACTGCTGAAAGGTGACGTTGCTGAGGAGAGCGCCCTGTTGTCCGAACTCGGTCGAGACGGAGTTGGTGATCGGAACCGAGCCACCGACTCGGAAGGCGGCGACCTCCCCGGACAGGACCGTCAACGAGGGCTGTGAGATCGCTCGGGCGATGCCCTTTGTCTCGAGGAGGTTGAAGGCGGTATCGATCGCGAAGTGCTCGCCGGCGACCTGGAACTGGTCGCGAAGAGTGCCCCCCAGGAAGCTCAGGACGTTCTGCACGTCCTCATTGGGTCCCGTGCCGACTCGGGAGGCGGAGTTGCCCTGAAAGGCCGTCGCGCCCGTGGCCGGGTTGAGCGTGCCTTGGTCGAAGTCGGAGCCGATGCCGGCGCCTTCGGCGTTGTACGTGAGCAGCTCGTTCCGATTGACCTCGAAGAGCTTGATCTGGACGCGCACCTGCGGAATGTCCTCGACCTCGATGAACGCGAGAATGCGACCGCCTGCGATCTCGATGGCCGTGCTGCGTGCGATGTTGGACTCGATCAAGCTCTCGCCGACCGCACGAGCGCCACCTTGTCCGCCGCCGCCGCCGCCTCCGCCCGAGGATTGGTTCGAGCGGGCGATGCTCGTGATGGCCGAGGCCGAATCGCCGGAGCCGACGCCGATCAAGCCACCCGACTCGTCGGCGATCACGCGCAGATCGCGGGCGTTGGCGTCCTCGCCCAGGAAGAGGCGAGAGACGACCGAGAGCACTCGCGTGAGCGCGATCTGGTTCGCGACCGTGCCTTCGAGGATCAGGATGTCCTGGATGTCGTCGGGCACCTGCCCGCGCAGGACGCGCCGGACGGTCACGTTCTCGCCACCCATCGCGCCGATCGCTTCGCGGACGCGATCTTCGATCAGGCTGGGCAGCTCCCGCACGGTGATCAGGTTGATGACGCTCGAGGTGCTCAGGTCTGACTCGACGTTCTGAACGCTCTGCTCGCCTTCCGTCGGCTCCGTGCCTTCGGTCGGGACTTGTCCCGCTCGCCGACCGACCAGGGTCTCACCGCTTCCGCGGCCACTGCTTCGGCGTCGGCTCGAGATGTAGCGCTCGGCCACGTCCTCGGCCGCCATGCGGATTGCCAGGTTGCCGACCTCACCGGAGAGGATCACCGCTTCGCGGTCAGGCGCCATCGACACGCTCAGGCTGGGATCGATCTGCTGCAACGCGGTCCGTAGAGCCGTCAAGTCCATCACGACCGCGATCAGGTGCTCGATCGTCGAGCCGTCCTCGAAGTACATGATCACGTTCGTCTGGCCGATCTCGAGGCCGCGCGCCAGGTACTCGCGGCTGTCGATCTCGATCAGCTCGACGATGTCGGGATCGCCGACCGCACCACGCAGGAGGTCCACGTCGTACACCATGCGCCGGCTGGTCGACTTGAGGATCTCGATCTTGTCGCCGGAGTTCGGCTGGGCGCTCGAAGGCGCGACGAGGGTCGTGAGGGCGGCGACGGCGAGGATCAGGATCGAGAGCGGCCGAACCGGGGTCCGAGCCAGACGAATCGTTCGGTCGAGAACGCGCCTGCTCATGGGATCTCCTTGATTGGGATGCGGGTGGGGTCGGGGGGTGGCGGGTCGGAGATGGACCTCCGGGAGTGTGACGCCAGGAGTATACCAGCCAAGTCAAGCCATCAAAGGGAAATAGGACAGTTGGGCGGGGGCTCGACCCGCCGCTCGGAGGCCCGCTGGACCGCCCTGTCCCGCGGATCAGAGCACCAGGTTGATCATGCGTCCGGGCACGTAGATGACCTTGCGCGGGGCGGCGCCGTCGAGGTGCTTCTGTACCGCGGGGTCTCCGAGCGCCAAGCTCTTGACCTGGTCCTCGGCCTCGTCCTGGGCGACCTCGATGCGCGCCCGCACCTTGCCATTGATCGAAACCGGCAGCGTAATGCGATCTTCGACCAGGAGCGATGGGTCGAAGGTCGGCCAGGTCTCGTAGGCGATCGTCTCGGTGTGTCCGAGTCGGCTCCAGATCTCCTCGGCGAAGTGGGGCACGAATGGCGCCAGCAGCTTGACGAAGTCCTCGAGGACGCTCTTGGGGCGCACGGCCTCGCCGGTCAACGCGTTGACGAGCTCCATCATGCGCGAGATGGCGGTGTTGAAGGCCAGGTTCTCGACCCCTTCGGTGACGGCCGCGATGGTCTTGTGGTGCAGCTTGCGCACTGCTTCGCTCGGCTCGACGTCTTGAACGGCCGCCGAAAGGTTCTCCTCTTCACCCTCACGGACGTCGTCGAAGAACAAACGCCAAGCGCGGTGCAAGAAGCGGGAGACGCCCTCGATGCCCGAGGTCTGCCAGGGCTTGGTCGCCTCCAAGGGACCCAAGAACATCTCGTACAAGCGCATCGAGTCGGCGCCGTACTGATCGATGACGTCGTCGGGATTGACGACGTTGAGCCGGGACTTCGACATCTTTTCGATCTGGCGCTCGACGGGGACGCCCGTGCTCTTGGCGAAGTACTCGCCGCCCTTGTCCTCGACGTCCTCGACGGAGTAGTACTTGAGCTGCTCGTCGCGGTACGAGTGGGCCAGGATCATGCCCTGGTTGAAGAGCTTCTGGAACGGCTCCTTGGTGTGGACCAGCTTCAGGTCGTAGAGCACCTTGTGCCAGAAGCGCGAGTAGAGCAGGTGGAGCACGGCGTGCTCGGTGCCCCCGATGTAGAGATCGACGGGCAGCCAGTACTTCTCGGCTTCGGCACTGAAGGGCCGCTCGGTGTTCTTCGGGTCGGCGAAGCGCAGGTAGTACCAGCACGAGCCCGCCCATTGCGGCATGGTGTTGGTCTCTCGGAGCGCGGGCGCGCCGCTGTCGGGGGCGGTGGTCTGCATCCACTCTTCGGCGCGGGCCAGCGGAGGCTGGCCGTCTTCGGTCGGTTTGAACTCGGTGAGATGAGGCAGCTCGACGGGCAGCGCGTCATCGGGCAGCGGCACCACGGTGCCGTCCTCCAGCGTCACCAAGGGGAACGGCTCGCCCCAGTAGCGTTGGCGTGAGAACAGCCAGTCGCGCAGGGCAAACTGGATGCGCCCCTGGCCGACGCCCTTGGCCTCGAGATCGGCGATGATGCGCTTCTTGAAGTCTTCGGTCTTCAGCCCGTTGTAGGGGCCCGAGCTCACGCCGACGCCGGTCTCGGTGAAGGCTTCGGCGAGCGGCTCACTCAGCGTTCCGCTCTCGGGATGCACGACGACGCGGATCGGGAGATCGAAGGTCTGCGCGAACTCGAAGTCGCGCTCGTCGTGGCCGGGCACGGCCATGATGGCGCCGGTGCCGTAGCTGGCCAGCACGTAGTCGGCGATCCAGATGGGAGCCTTCTCGCCATTGACGGGGTTGATCGCATGGGCGCCCGTGAAGACACCGGTCTTCTCCTTGGCTTCGCCGGCGCGTCGATCGCGCTCGCTGCGCTTGGAGGCTTGGTCGACGTAGGCTTCCACGGCGGCCCGCTGATCGTCGGTGGTGATCTGGGGCACCAAGGGATGCTCGGGGGCCAGGACGCAGTAGGTGGCGCCGAAGAGAGTATCGGGGCGCGTGGTGAAGACCGTGAACGAGGCGTCACGGCCGTCGATGTCGAAGCGGATCTCGGCCCCTTCGGAGCGGCCGATCCAGTCGCGCTGCATCTTCTTGACGGGCTCGGGCCAGTCGACCTCTTCCAGATCGTCGAGCAGCCGTTGGGCGTAGGCGGTGATCTTCAGCATCCACTGCTTCATCGACCGCTTCTCGACCGGGTCGCCGGTTTCCTTGTAGGTCCCCTCGGGGGAGACCTCCTCGTTGGCGAGGACGGTGCCGAGGGCCGGGCACCAGTTGACGGGGACCTCGGCTTGATAGGCGAGGCCGAGCTCGTGGAGACGCAGGAAGATCCACTGCGTCCACTGATAGTAATCGGGGCTGGAGGTGTTGACTTCGCGGTCCCAGTCGTAGGAGAAGCCGAGGCGCTTGATCTGGCGACGGAAGTTGTCGGTGTTGCGCTGCGTGATGTCGGCCGGGTGCTTGCCCTCGCGGACGGCGGCTCGCTCGGCGGGAAGGCCGAAGGCGTCCCAGCCCATCGGGTGGAGGACGTTGAAGCCGCGCATGCGCTTGTAGCGAGCGACGATGTCGGTCGCGGTGTATCCCTCGGGGTGACCGACGTGGAGGCCGGAGCCGGAGGGGTAGGGGAACATGTCGAGGACGTAGTATTTGGGCCGGTCGGGATCGACGTCGACGCGAAAGGTCGCTTTCTCTTCCCAGTGGGCTTGCCAGCGCGGCTCGATGGCCGACGGATCGTAAGGCATGGAACCGGTATCCTCGAAGACGGGCGCACGAACGGGTGGTCAGACGGCTCGAGGCTCTCGGCGGGGCGGACGCCCGACGAGAGCGAGGGACGACGGGAGCGTGTCCGGATGGACGAGCCGGGGATTCTACGTGCGGTGCTCGGAGGATTTCAAGGCGGGCGTGGAGTGGCGGATTGACAGGGGGGAGGCGGCTCGCTAGTTTCGTGGGCTTGCTACGCCCGGAGAGCGATCCGAGGCGACCGATCGTTCGAACCGAGTGGGAGCGGAGTGATGGCCAAGGGTAAGGGTGGCGCCCGCGAGTACGTGTGGCTGCAGTGCACCGAGACGAAAGACCTCAACTACCGTGTCTCGGTGAACATGAAGGGCGGGCTGCCCGAGGGCCTGAAAGAAGGCCTGAAGAAGTACAGCAAGCGGCTGCGCAAGCACACGCTGCACAAGATCAAGCGCAAGTAAGGCGCAGCCGGGGGCCCGAGGGCCTCCGAGCCCACAGGCTCACGAGACGACCAGGAAGGTCTTCGGGAGGGTGGCCTTCCGAAGAGACGAGTCGTCTCCGCGCTCCCGACCGCTCGAGTCCCGTGGCACGGGCCGCGAGGGTCAGCTGGCTCGCAGTTCCGATGCCGGGCCGAAAATCCTTCAGAATCATGGCCTTTCCAAGTGGCGTCGAGTTGGTATACTCGCAACCCTGGAACTGAAGCCGTTTCTGAGAAAACAGTCAAAAAGCATCCCTGATTGGGAACATTCAGCCCGTCTGAACGAGTCTGAATGGGGAACACGCTCGAGACGTTTGCGCGTCTCACTTCGAGCCTCATCCCCGATCCAGCTCTTCCTCCGCGACGTTTGCCTTTCTGAGGCGGCCAGCGGGGCCCGACGTCCGGTTTGTTCCGCGTGCGGTTGATTCGAGCAATCGAACTGGGGACTGGGATCACGACGAGTTGTCTCGGAGAGAACCGGGCGGTTCCACGCTCGGTTCGACGAGTTGAAATGCCCTGGCCCGAGGTGGGTAGGGGGAGTCGACCTAGCTATCGAGTCTTGCTTAGGAGAGAACGCCGTGAAGTTCCTGGTCAAGCTGCTTCGGAATCGTAAAGGTGCTGCCCTCGTCGAATACGGCCTCCTGATCGCGGGCGTCGCCCTCGTGACGGTTGCCGCGGTCGCCGTTTTTGGCAACAAGACCAACGACATGATCGCCGCCACCGCCGCCGTCCTTCCGGGCGCGCACGAGGACGACAATGGTCCGATCCTGAGCGGTACGCTCATCGAGACGACCGACGCCCGTACCGGTGACCCGATCAGCGTCGCCATCGAAGACATCGACAACAACTCCGGTACGACGCGCCTGGGTAGAAACCTGGGCGTGGCGGTCGAGGACCTTGTCACCGACACCGACACGAACTGAGGCGAGCTCGGGAGTCCGATTGGCTCACGCCGGTCCGGTCTCCCGAATCCCGTGCCCGGGCCCTCTCTGGCAGAGAGCCCGGGCCGTGATCCCTGCTTTCGACCCATCCCCTTCCCTCCTACGGCCCCCTCGCCGTGCTCTGGATTCCACTCCTCCTCATCCTCGTCGCCACTGGTTTCGACCTGTGGAACGACCGTCAGATCCCGGACACCCTTTCCGTGCTCCTCTTGCTGTGGGCGATCGTCGCGACCGCCACCGGTTGGAGCTCGGTCACGTTTGGGCAGCTCGCCCTCGGAGCGGCCGTGGGATTCGGCGTGGGAGCTGTGTTATTCTGGCTGGGCGGCCTCGGGGGGGGAGACGTCAAGCTGATCGCCGCGTTGGGAGCCTGCCTGGGGCCGAGTGCCCTCTGGGGCATGCTGCTCTACGTTGCGCTGGCCGGTGGCGTCTTGTCGGTGATCGCGCTCCTGCGCGGCCAACGCGAGATCGCCTACGTGCCGGCGATCGCGATGGGCCTCCTGGTATACATCTTGGTAGAAGGATCCGCCGCGGTCTCAACCGCCTGAAGTCTCGGATCCCGAACGACGAGCAAGCCACCCCTTCCTGAACATCTCGGATGCCGCCGACCGGCGATCCTCACCCGAACGGGCCCTTCCGAGAGCCGCCACCGGCTCTCTCGAAGACGGTTCGGATCGAGGAGGCTGGCGACGCGGAGAGGACCTACGACCATGACGAAGCGAACGACTGCTCAAACCGGCTCGGTACTGAACATCGCCCTCATCCTCGGCCTCCTGGTCATGGTGGCCATCGGTGTCGTCGGTGTCCTCTGGGCGACCGAGAAGGTCGAGCTTCCCGCGCTTGATCGCCTGCTCGGCCGCGAGAAGAAAGTGGAGAACGTCCTCGACGGACGTATCCCGGTGCCGATGTCCACTCGGTACATCCACGCCTACGAGAAGGTCATCAAGGACGACATCTGGGACCTCAAAGAGGGCGGCATCAAGTTCATCTATCTCGATCCCGACAAGATCGGCGAGAACGTCGTCACGAAGGCCTCCGCCATCCTCAATCGCGTCATGGCACGCGACAAGGAGCCGGGGTACATCTTCAGCGAGTCTGACTTCTTGCCGCGCGGAACGCGCGCCGGCATGACAGCCGGTATTCCGCCGGGCATGGTGTCCCAGCGCGTCTCGGCCGATCGCATCAAGGGCCTCCATGGGCTCAACCCTCGCGACAAGTTCTTCTTGCTCGCGACCTATCCGATCGAGTCCGACGACGAGGACGATCTTTCGGATCTCGGATTGATTGGAGCGGCCGGACGCAAGCTGGTGATGGACGCCAAGGAGCGCAAGCGGCGCACGCAGAATGCTCGCGTCGAGCTGATCGTGCAGGACGGCTACGTCGTCTCGGGCGTCCAGGCGCGTATGTCGACCAAGACCGTCAACACGCTGACCTCGGGCAAGGTGACCCGCAACTCGCCGGTGCAAGAGATTGTGATCGCCATCAGCCTGGACGAGGTCTGGAAGCTGAACGAAGCGCTGGCGCTGGAAGCCGAGATCACCTGCTGCGGTCGATCGGCGCATCCCGAGGATCCGGGCACGCTCCCGGTGCCGAACTTCGGATCCGACCAGCAAGGTGAGCAGAGCGGCCTCATGTCGGAGATCTTCGGCGCCTCGGCAGCCGGTGGCGGCAAGTCCGACGGCAGTGGAGCCTTCCGACTCCTCGACACGATCTCGGGCTCGGAGCGGTCGACCAAGGCCGTACCGACCAAGTCCAAGAAGTCCGACAAGATGCGTCTCGAGATCGACCCCTCGCACCAGAAGTAAGTTGCCCGACGGCGTTCGAACGCCCCTCCAAATCAACTGAAAGCCCGAATCGTGCAGAGAACGATCCACATCCTGGTTGTCGGCTCAGACACTCGTCTTCGCAGCGAGTTCGAGGCGGCCCTTGGCGGAGTGAAGGGCATTCGTGCCGTCACGCACTACGTCCCGGACTATCGCCATGGTATCGAGGCGGCGCGCAGCCGTCGCCCTGATCTGATCTGCGCCGAGATCCAAAGCGATGTTGGCCGGCTCAAGAGCTTCGCCGAGGAGGTGGGCGTCAGCTCGCCCGAGTCGATCGTGGTCGCCCTGTACGGTCGAGATGCCTTCCACGCGGACGAATCCGACAACGTCGTCATCGAGGCGATGCGGGCCAACGTGCGCGACTTCCTCCGCCGTCCGCTCTCGAGCGCCGAGCTCGGACAGCTGCTCGACCGGCTCTCTCGCCAGCCCGAGGCGCGCTCGAGCCAGGTGGGTACGATCGTCTCGTTCGTCAGCAACAAGGGCGGCGTCGGCAAGTCGACCCTCTCGACGAATACGGCGGCAGCGCTGGCGCGACGGCATCCGAACCGCGTCCTGCTGATCGATGCCTCGATCCAGCTCGGCGTCTGCAACTTCATGCTGAACCTGAACCCGAAGACGTCGATCGTCGACGTCGTGCGCGAGCGCGACCGACTCGATGAGACGCTCATCCGCCAGCTCGCCGCCGTGCACTCCTCGGGTCTCCATCTCCTCGCGGCACCGACGGATGCCGTCGAGGCGTCCGAGATCGAGGACGAGTCCATCGCGCGGATCCTCCAGCTCGCTCGACGCTCCTACGACTTCGTGGTAGTCGACACCTTTGCGTTGCTCGACGGCGTCGTCATGAGCATCCTCGACGTCACCGACATGATCTTCCAGGTCCTGGCCGGAACCGTGCCGTCGGTGGTCGGTGGCTTCCGCTTCCGCCAGGTGCTCGAAGGCCTCGGCCTACCCCGCGAGCGCTTGCGACTGGTGCTCAACCAGAACTATCCGAGCTTCACCGGGAACCTGCGACCTTCCGACGTGACGGAGCGTCTGAATCTCCCCCTCGATCACGTGTTCCCGTACCAGAAGAAGATCCTCGAAGCCCAGAACGCCGGCCAGCCCTACATCCTCGGGGCTGGGCGCTACTTCGGCTTCGGCAAGGCGATGTCCAAGCTCGTTGACGAGATCGAGACCTATCGCGGTCTCGTACCGCCCTCGGCAGTCGCACCCAAGTCGGGAGGTCGGTCGCCCGAGCCGGAGCCGCCTGCGCCGTCATCGCCGCCGCGGAGCAGCAAGCTCTCGCCCCATGACGATCCCTTGACCAACTTCGACGATGACTTCGGGGATGATGGAGCTGCCGCATGAGCGATCGACAAGACGATCTCCGCCAGAAGATTCGAAACGGCTTCTCCCGATCGAAGACCAACGAGACGGCCCAGCGCTTCTCGCAGAGGCGGCTCGAGCGCGCGGCCAAGACCGTCGGAGACCGCACGCGGGCGGTGGCGGGCGCTCTGCGCTCCCGCAAGGCCGACTACCTCTCGATCAAGGCCGAGCTCCAGGAGCGTTTGCTCGAGGAGATCGGTGAGCGCAAGGTCCTGGCGCTCGGCGATGACGCCGTCGCGGGCGCGGTCGACGACTTCGTCGCGCGCGTTCTCGCTTCGGAAGAGCTTCAGCTCAACGAGGTCGAGCGGACGCGGCTCGCCGACGAGCTCAAGGAGGAGACGCTGGGCGTCGGCCCGCTGGCGGCTTTGATGGTCGATCCGGCCGTCACCGACATCCTGGTGAACGGTCCGGACCGGGTCTACATCGAGCGCTTCGGCAAGATCGAGCGGACCTCGGTGCGGTTTCGGGACGATGCCCACGTCGTGCGCGTGATCGAGCGGATCGCGGCCCGGCTGGGGCGCCGCATCGACACGTCGTCGCCGATGCTCGACGCGCGTCTTCCCGACGGCTCACGCGTCAACGCGACCATTCCCCCGATCTCGATCGACGGACCGACGATGTCGATTCGTCGTTTCGGTCGTCAGCGCCTGCGTCAAGAGGATCTGATTCGACTCGAGATGATGTCGAGCGACATGGCGGAGTTCTTCGAGTGCATCGTGCGGGCGAGGAAGAACATCTTGATCGCGGGTGGAACGGGTGCCGGTAAGTCCACCTTGCTGGGTGCTCTGGCCGAGAGCATTCCGCACGAAGAGCGCATCATCACGATCGAGGACACAGCCGAGCTCATTCTCGACCAGGAGCACGTCGTTCGGCTCGAGACTCGCACCGCGAACATCGAGGGGCGAGGCGCGGTGGCGGCCCGGGATCTGGTCATGAACAGCCTCCGAATGCGACCCGACCGCATCATCGTGGGTGAGGTTCGATCGGCCGAGGCGTTGGACATGCTGCAGGCATTGAACACCGGTCACGACGGCGGGATGTGTACGGTCCACGCCAACTCGCCGCGCGATGCCCTGTCGCGTCTCGAGACCATGGTGCTGATGGCCGGCTTGGATCTTCCGTCGCGGGCGGTGCGAGAGCAAATCGTCTCGGCGATCGATTTCATCGTCCACGTGCGGCGTTTCGAGGATGGTGTGCGGCGGATCGAGACGGTCACCGAGATGGCCGGTCTCGAAGGGAACACACCCTTGCTCCAGGACATCTTCAAGTTCGAGCGCCGGGGGGGTAACATCCGGCGGGTCACGGGAGAGTATTTGGCGACGGGCGTCGTGCCACGCGTCGTTCAAGACCTGCGCAGCCGAGAGCTAGACCTGCGCATGGCCATCTTCCAGAAGTAGCCCCCCGGATCGACTTCGTGTTCGAATTCTTCGTAACGCTGACCGTTCTCGTCGGCGGTGGTGCCGTCCTGTGGGTCGTCTGGACCGAGGCTCGCCGCCAGGCGACCTTGAGACGTCTCGAGCAATCCACCGCTCCGCCGGCTGCGGCCGGGCCCGAGATCGGCGACGAGTTCGATCTCCTCGGGCCGGCGCGCCGGCTCACTCGGCGTTACGTCTGGGTGGCCTATATCTTTGGGCTGCTGGTCTTCCTCGGCTTGCGGACCGGCACCGATCTTCCGTTCCCCTTCGTCTTCGCCTTCGGCATCGTCGCGACCGTGTCCGGCGTCCTGGTCGAGTCCCAGATCGCTTCGAAACGGCTCGCCAAGCTCGAGCAGCAGCTCATCGACATGATCGATCTGATCGTGGGCTCGCTGAAGGCCGGTGCCGGCGTGCTCGATGCCTTCGAGAGCGCTCTGCGGGAAGCCGGCATGCCGCTGCGTCCGTTGATTGAGAACATCGTGGCCCGGATTCGACTCGGTGATCGGCCTCAGCAGGCGATGCGCGAGCTGGGAGTGGTTCCGCTCGAGACCTTTCGGCTCTTCTCCTTCACGATGGCCGTGCACTGGGAGGTGGGCGGTAGCCTGGCGCCGGCTCTGGCCACCGTGGCGCGCAGCATTCGTGATCGAATCGAGGTCGGCGCTCGCGTGCGCGGTCAGAGTGCTCAGGCGAAGGCCTCGGTCTTTGGGATCATGGGGATCACGTACGGAATCGTCCTTCTGGTCTCCCAGTCGAGCCCCGAGCGCGTCATGGGGTTCTTGTCGTCCGACATCGGCTCAACGCTCGCAGCGGCGGCCATCATTCTGCAGGCGATCGGCATGGTCTGGATCACCCGCATGAGCCAAATCAAGTTCTGACGAGGTCGACCGCGGATGAGCGTTTTCTGGATCGGAATGATTTGGACCGTGGGCCTGGTGGTCTTCTACCAGGTCGCACTCCGCCTCTCGTCTCGTCAGCGAGCGGTCGATCGCCTCACGACGTCTCCCGACGACCCGTACTTGGCCGGGCCGCTGCAAGGCACGGACTTTCGGACGCTCGGATTCCTCAACCGCTGGCTGGCTCTGGCGGGTTATCGGAACTCGTTCGCCGGCTCGATCTTCATCGGCTGGACCTTCGTCGCGACCCTGGCAGGATGGATCGTCGCCTACGGCCTCACGAGCACGGGCCTGCTCGACGAGATGCAAAAGGGCGTTCAGAAGACGCCGGGCGGCCTGGGCAACGCCTTTCTCCCGATCATCGTGCTGTCACCGTGGCTGACTTTCCTTCTCTTCGCCACCGCTCCCATCGTCGTGGTGCGGGGGCGCCGTCGACGACGGGTCGAGCAGATCGAGCAGGACCTGCCGATGACGCTCGAGCTTCTCGCGACGCTCGGTCAGGCGGGACTGGCCTTCGACTCCTCGATCGACAAGCTGCTCGATTCTCAGAATCGCAGTACCGTGCTCAACCTGGAGCTCCGGACTTTTCAGCTCGAGCTCTTGGCCGGCGTCTCGCGCGTTCAGGCCTTCCGGCGCCTCGCCGATCGGGTGCGCGTGAGCACCATCTCGATGTTCGTTTCCGCGCTCGTGCAGGCCGAGCAGCTCGGAACTGGGCTGGCCTTGGTGCTGCGTCAACAGGCCGATGATCTCCGCAATCGTCGTCGTGAGCGCGCGCTCCTCCTTTCTCAAGCCCTGCCCGTGAAGCTGGTCTTCCCGCTGGTCATCTGCTTCCTCCCGGGCATCTTCGTCGGTACTCTAGGCCCCGCCTTCCATCAGTTCTTCGAGATGGCCGACAGCATGCTCAGTGGCCGGTGAGCCGGCTCTCCTTCATCGTGACTCCACCCTTCGAGGTCTCCATGCGCCAGTCGATCCTCATTGCCGCGTTGATGCTCTTCGCGGTCGCCTGCACCACCAATCCCTGGGACCGTGCCGAGGTCGCCGATCCCGATGGTGAGCTTACCGGTCTCCTCGAGGAACTGGAGGACGCTCGCCAAAAAGGCGAGGGCGCCGCGCGGGTCGAGTGGGAGATCCGACGCTTGGCGGTCTTCTGTCCGCGCCACGTTCCGACCAAGATGGCCAATGCGCTCATCGCCTATCGCAATACCGACCGGTCGCTGTCTCAGCAGTACCTGGACGGGATCTTCGACATCCAGCCGTCCCACCCCGAAGCAGCGATCTTGCGCACCAAGATCGCGATCGAGGAAGGCAATCTCCCCTATGCGCGCAAGCTGCTCGCGCAGCAGATGAAGTTCCGGCCCGACCACGCCGGGCTCCATGAGTCCCAGGCCGGCATCCTCTACCTGCTCGCCGAGTTCGAAGCCGCACGCGAGACGATCGATCGCGCCGCGCGGCTGGGCGCTCCCGAATGGCGAGTCGCCTATCACCTCGGCCTGATCGAGGAGGCCACCGAGAACCCAGCCGCAGCCTCGCGATACTACAACGACTGCCTGGACCTCAACCCAGACTGGGAGCCGGCCCGCTCTCGCCTGATCGGCATCGAAGGCCGGCGCCGACCCGACGATCGCTAAGAGAAGGCCGAAGCTCGGAGGCCTCGGAGCGGGAGTGCGCCAACGAGACGAGCCGGGTGTGCGTCCGCGAAGTGTGCCGAAACCGTCGCCGGCCCCGGCCCCCCGAGCGCGCGGAGTGCGTCCGCGAAGCGAGCCAATACCGAAGCCGGAATCGACACAGGCCAGCAGAGCGAGCGAAGCTGACGCCGAACGACAAGCGCGGACGAGACCGATCCGGAGTGCGTTCGCGAAGCGAGCCCACGACGACGTTCGAAACAGACGAAGCCCATCGTCGCGAGCGAAGCTGACGCCGAACGACGAGCACCCCCTTGCGCACCCTTTGACTTCTCCCCACGCATCGCCGAGGATCGGACTCGACTCGAGATCGGTTCGTAATCACATCGTCCACAGCCCCAGCGCATGAGAGGTCGACCATGGATCGTCGAGAGTTCTTGGGCTGGGCCGTCGCCACGCCCCTCGTCGCTGCGACGGGGGCGAGCTCGTGGGCGCAAGAAGCGCGACCGGCAGCGGCTCCGTTTCGAGTCCTCGACCTGTCCGGCTCGCCCCGCGAGCGCGGCCGAGCGCATGGCGAAGAGCTGCGCGATCGCACGCGGGACTTCTCCCAGCGCTGGCGGGCGGCGCTCCAGGTTCCGAAAGGCTGGACGACGGAGCAGTATCTCGAGCGCTTTCTGCGCGACAACAAGTTCCAGCCGGTTGCGCGCCGACTGTATCCGGACATCCTCGAAGAGATCGAAGGCATCGCCGAAGGCGCCGGCCTCCCGTTCGAATCGGTCTTCGCGATGCAGCTCATCGACGAGGAGTGGTGGTACGGGCAAGACTTGGCCGCGACGCTCGCCGAGGGCAAGGGCGACAAGTGCACGGTCGTCGCCGCCGCCGGCGTGGAGGGCGCTCCTTCCTACGTCGGTCAGACGCTCGACATCCCGTCTTGGACCCGCGGACACGAGGTGCTGCTCCGCATCCGTGGTCCGGAATCGGACGACAGTCAGCTCGTTCTCTCACTTTCGGGTGTTGTCGGAGCCAACGGAGCGACCCGACGCGGGTTCGCCGTCTGCGTCAACACGTTGCTCCAGCTCGCGCATCGGCGAGCCGGGCTCCCGGTGGCCTTCGTCGTGCGCGGTGTGCTCGAGCAACCCGATCTCGCCAGTGCCGAGCGATTCCTGCGCGAGCGGCCGCACGCTTCGGGGCAGGCCTACACTCTCGCTGATCGAGCGCGCGTCGTGAGCTACGAGGCCAGCGCGGATGGAGTGACGCAAGTGACCGTCCCCGATGGCGCGCGCTGCCTGGCGCATACCAATCACCCCCTCATCAGCGAGCACTGGAACGAGTATGGCGCGCGCTGGAAGAGGTGGCAGAAGCAGCAGACGGGAGGCACGAACTCGGAGCTGAGGCTGAGGGCGGCCGAGCGCTACCTGGCGAGCGAAACGGTACCTCTCGTCGCGCTCCGCGGTGCCCTGTCCTCGCACGAGCCTCGCAACAACCCGATCTGCAATCATCACTCGCCGGAGTCCTCCGGTTTCTCCGCTGCCGCCACGATCTACGAGATGGGTGACGCTGTCCGGCTCCACGTCGCTCCGAATCCGCCGTGCACCGCCCGTTGGAGCACGATCGAGGTCGACTGATATCGCTTTCGGCGTCAGCTCCGCTCGCGACGACGGTGTCGTCATTCGAACATCGTTGTGTGCTCGCTTCGCGGACGCACTCCGGCTCGTCTTCGCCCGGCTCGTCTCGTGTGCGCGCTCCAGCTCCGCACTC